>JBEKQO010000161.1:0-22739 GCA_049519635.1 Terriglobia bacterium
CCATTCTAGCTTCTAACTTCTGGCTCCTGGATGCTGCTCTTATGACGATTCTCTTTTACATCTTCGCCGCCGTAACCATTTTGGCTGCGCTGAATATGGTGCTGCAACGCACACCGGTCTATAGCGCGCTTTCCTTGATTGTGGTGCTCTGCTCGCTGGCGGTGGTGTATTTGCTGTTGGGCGCGGAGTTTATGGCGGTCCTTCAAGTCATCATATATGCCGGCGCCATTATGGTGTTGTTCGTTTTCGTCATTATGCTTCTCAATGCCGGGCACGAAGTTCCGAGCCATCGGAGCCGTATCGCCAAATGGCTTGGTGCGCCCCTGATGGGCGCTTTCCTGGTGGAAATGCTGGTAACGATCAGGGACCAATTTCCCACCACGCCGGCGGCTACGGCAGCGCACCTCGACGGAAGCCCCGCGGCGATCGGCCACTTGCTATTCCGGAGTTATGTGTTGCCCTTCGAGGTGACTTCTATCCTGATCCTGGTGGCTGTGCTCGGTGCGGTGGTATTGGCGAAGAAGGATTTCTGAGGTCGAGAACATGGTTCCACTCTCACATTATTTGGCGCTCAGTGTGATTCTCTTTGTTCTCGGCGCCGCCGGCTTCATCTTCCGGCGCAATATCATTACCATTTTCATGTGCATCGAGTTGATGCTGAACGCGGTGAACCTGGCATTTATTGCCTTTTCGCGGTCCCTGGGAAATCTGGATGGTCAGATCTTTGTGTTCTTCGTCATTGTGGTGGCTGCCGCGGAGGCGGCCGTGGGACTGGCCGTTATCATCGCGCTCCACCGCAATCGCGAATCGTTGAATATTGAAGATGTGGATTCAATGAAGATGTAGGGGCGCGCCGCGCGCCCAGGCGTCCGGTCCAGATAACCCAGTTGGAAACGGCGATTGGCAATGTTTCACAAGATACTTTCATGAACCTGGAAATCTTACTCCTTCTCATGGTGCTGCCTCCGCTCGCGGGCGCGGCCCTCAATGGCCTTTTCGGGCGCCGCTTTTCGCGGGCCACGGTCTCCTTCATTGGATGCGGCGGGGCGGGCCTTTCCATGGTTTTTGCACTTCTCTCGGCCTGGATCTACTCGACGTCCGCAAGCCAGCCCGCACCTTTCACCCATAGTTACTTCACCTGGATCCAAGCGGGTGAGTTGCACGCCAACTACGCGCTTTACTATGACCGGCTGACTTTGATTATGACCCTCACGGTCACGGTTGTCGCTTTCCTGATCCATCTCTACTCGCGCGGCTACATGGAGCATGAAGGCGGTTACTACCGCTTTTTCACCTACCTGAACCTTTTCCTCTTCATGATGCTCACGCTTGTCACAGCCTCCAACTACCCGCTGATGTTTGTGGGTTGGGAGGGCGTCGGGCTCTGCTCTTACCTGCTCATTGGTTTTTACTTCCGGAAAAAATCCGCCTCCGATGCCGGTAAGAAGGCGTTCATCGTTACGCGCATTGGGGACGCAGGCTTCACCGTGGGTGTGGCTCTGCTGTTCTGGACTTTTCACTCGCTGGATTTTCAGACCGTCTTTAAGAGTGTCGCCGCTTTGCGCCAAGGCGAGTTCGAAAGTGTCCTGACCGCCGTCGGACTCCTCCTCTTCCTGGGCGCGGCGGGCAAATCCGCACAACTCCCCCTTTACGTGTGGCTTCCCGATGCGATGGAAGGCCCCACGCCGGTGAGCGCCTTGATCCACGCCGCCACGATGGTGACGGCAGGAGTCTACCTGGTGGCAAGGTCGAGCATCATATTCGCGCATGCTCCTTCCGCTCTGATAGTGGTTGGCGTTGTGGGTTGCCTGACGGCGGTCTTTGCGGCGACCATTGCGCTGACGCAGAACGACCTGAAGCGCATGCTCGCTTACTCCACCATCAGCCAGCTTGGATATATGTTCCTGGCCTGCGGCGCGGGGGTATTCGCAGCGGGAATTTTCCATCTGATGACTCATGCGTTCTTTAAGTCGCTGCTCTTCCTGGCAGCGGGAAGCGTCATGCACGCCATGGGCGGCGAACTTGACATGCGCAAGATGGGCGGGTTGCGCCACAAGTTGAAAATTACGCATGCCACCTTCTTTATCGCCACGCTGGCCATCAGCGGGGTGCCCATGCTTTCCGGTTTCTTCAGCAAAGACGAAATTCTAGCGGGCGCTTACGAGGGCCCTCTCGGCAAACCCTTGCTTTTCTGGTTGGGAACCTTCACCGCCGCCCTCACCGCTTTTTACATGTTTCGCGGCCTCTATATGACGTTTTATGGGGAATCCCGCGTGGAGCTTGAGACGGAGCACCACCTGCACGAAAGCAGCTACAAGATGACAATCCCGCTGATGGTGCTCGCGTTTTTTTCCGTCGTCGCCGGATGGGTAAGCTGGCCCAAAGCCTGGCACGGCAGTGAGGCTTTCGATCGCTACCTCGACCCTGTGTTCACCCCGGCCACCGAGGCCCTGCGCAACGTTTCACCCGAGCATATTGGCGGCCTCAGTCCCGGGGCATTGATGGGATTCTCCATTCTCGCAGCCCTCATCGGGATCGGGGTCGCATCCTGGTGGTATCTGAAGTCCACGGACATTCCGGAGCAATTGGCGGAGCGATACGCCGACCTGTACCGGATCCTGACGCACAAATATTACGTGGACGAATTTTATAACTGGCTCATTGTGCGCCCGCTGCGTGTGGTATCAGAAAAGTTCTTGTGGCATGTTGTGGACCAGGGCGCCATCGACAATGTATTGGTGAACGGCACCGGCAGCGGTACGGCCTGGGTGGGCGGCGTCTTGCGGCGAATCCAATCCGGCAACGTTCCCAGTTATGCCACATGGGTCTTGCTGGGTGCGGTCTTGTGGTTGTTGTACATTTTTGCCTCCCACGGATAGCCGGGGGAGGGGTGTGGCCATTCCCCTATGTCGAGGCCGTAAAAGCAGCATCGATCGAAACCATATATGTCCTGGTACATCGCGCATTCTCTTACGATCATAACCTTCCTGCCCCTTCTAGGCGCGGTCATCATTGCCTTCTTCGGGCGCGAGCGAACCACGTCCATCCGCTGGGTTGCACTCCTCTTTTCCCTGCTCACGTTTCTTATAACCGTCTGCCTCTATGCTCGATTTGATCCTCAGCGCGAGGGAATGCAATTTGAGGAATTGACTCCTTGGATGGTTTTACCACCGGTCAATTACCATCTGGGAGTCGACGGCCTCAGCGCGCTCATGATCCTGCTTACAGGGTTTCTGACGCCGCTTTCGGTGCTGGTTTCCTGGAAGGGCATCACCCATCGGGTGAAGGAGTTCTTTATCTTCCTGCTGGCTCTGGAAACAGGAATGATGGGAGTTTTTGCCTCACTCGATTTGGTCCTCTTCTTTGTATTTTGGGAAGTGATGCTTATTCCTATGTATTTCCTGATTGGCATCTGGGGCCACGAGCGGCGCGTGTACGCAGCGATCAAGTTTGTCCTATTCACCATGGTCGGCTCGGCCTTAATGCTCACCGGAATCATCTACCTCTACAACATTACCGGCACCTTTGACTTGCCGCGAGTGCTGGATCATCTGGTGATGTTTTCCGCGCTCTCTCCGCAAGCGGAACCTTGGGTCTTTCTGGCCTTCTTCATAGCCTTTGCCATCAAGGTTCCCCTTTTCCCCTTTCATACCTGGCTGCCGGATGCGCATGTTGAAGCGCCAACGGCGGGCTCCGTAATTCTGGCGGGAGTTCTCCTTAAGATGGGGACGTACGGTATGCTGCGCTTCTGCCTGCCGCTTTTCCCCAATGCGTCGCGCGAGTTTGCTCCCGTCATTTGCGTCCTGGCCATCGTGGGGATTATTTACGGCGCGCTCGTCGCCATGGTGCAGCCCGATTTGAAGAAACTCGTGGCCTATTCCTCCGTCGCCCATTTGGGATTCTGTGTGCTGGGGATTTTCGTGTTCCGCCCGGAAGCCATGGAAGGGGCCATCTATCAAATGTTCAGCCACGGCGTTTCCACCGGGGCGCTTTTCATGCTGGTGGGGATGCTTTACGAGCGGCGTCACACGCGGCTGATCAGTGACTTTGGAGGCTTGGCCACTTCCGCGCCGGTCTATAGCACCTTTTTCCTGATTGTGGCGTTATCCGCTCTGGGCCTTCCCCTCCTGAATGGTTTTGTGGGAGAGTTTCTGATTATCATCGGTTCTTATTACAGCCACGCTGCTTACGCCGCCTTGGCCGCTGCCGGCGTGGTGTTGGCGGCAGTTTATCTGCTGTGGATGTATCAGCGCGTGTTCTACGGCGAGACCACCAACGAAAAAAATCGCCTCCTGCCCGATTGCGACTTTCGCGAAAAGTTGATCCTGGCCATCATGGTTATCGTGATCATCGCCATGGGCGTTTACCCCCAGCCCTTTTTGCGGCGTATGGATCGGGGAGTAGCCTCCATCATGCTGCGCCTCGAAAGGCACCCCTTGATCATGACCGACCGTGCCGCCCCCTCTCTCCCCAGTGCTCGCCTATTTCCATCCATGCCTCTGGAAACCGCAGGCGGCAATCAAAACCCCGGGCCTCGCCAAGGGAGAGGGCTGGAAATCAAAAAACCTGACCCGCCCAACCCCTTACGGCCTGCCGCCTCTGTGGGGGGTGGCCGATGATTACGCTACAGCCGGTCGACATGATGCGAATTCTTCCGCAAATCATCCTTTCCGTTTTTGCGGTGTTGATCATGGTCCTGGAGCCGTTTGTCGCCGCCGTCCACAAGAAGCTGCTGGGCTGGATGGCTCTGCTGGGAGTTCTCGCCGCGGGCGCTTCCGTCGCCCGCCTTTCTCTCTACCCTTGGCCGGGAATGGGCCCCGCTTTCGATGGCGCGGTTGCGGCAGACGAATTCGGCTTCTATTTCATCTATTTGTTTTTGCTTGTGGCAGCCTTAGTCATTATGGGCTCCATGGATTATCTGGAGCGCGACAGCCTGCAACATGGAGAGTTCTATTCCTTGGTTCTGATGGGGACGGTGGGGATGTGCTTCATGGCGGCCTCTACGGATCTCATCATGATTTTCCTGGGCCTGGAGATTTCCTCCATTGCCACCTACATCCTGGCAGGCTACCGGCGTGCCGACCGCCTTTCCAACGAAGCCTCACTGAAATACTTTCTGCTGGGGTCGTTTGCGACCGCATTTTTGCTGTATGGAATCGCCTTCGTGTACGGTCTGACGGGAACCACGAACCTACTGGGGGCAAGCGCGCGGCTCGCCGCGCTCGCGCCACGGTCGGCGTTCGCGGAAGTGGCCTTGATCCTGATATTTGTCGGCTTAGCCTTTAAACTCACCCTCGCACCCTTTCAAATCTGGGCTCCCGACGTGTATCAGGGCGCGCCGGCGCCCGTCACCGCGTTCCTTTCGGTGGGCCCGAAAGCCGCCGCATTTGCCGTACTTCTTCGCGTTTTTCTGGGAAGCTTTTCGTCGGCGGACTCCTTCATCTTCTGGATTCTGTGGATCTCTGCCGCCCTCACCATGTCCGTGGGCAATTTGGCGGCGCTGTGGCAGACAAACGTCAAACGCCTGCTCGCCTACTCCTCCATCGCTCACGCCGGCTATGTGCTGGTAGGGGTCACCGCGGGCGGCTCGCGCGGAATATCCGCCGTCCTATATTACCTGGTGGCTTACGCGCTGATGAATGTTGGAGCGTTCATTTTGATTGCGCATTTATCCGGTGCGGGCGAACGTCTTGTCCAGATTGAGGACTACAAAGGATTGGCCCTTGAACGGCCCGCGGTGGCCGCATGTCTTACCGTGTTCTTCCTATCGCTCGCTGGATTTCCCACCACTGCTGGTTTCCTGGGCAAGTTCTACATTTTCCGGGCCGCCATCCACTCGCACTTGATCGGCCTCACCATCCTGGCTCTGCTGAATAGCGTGGTTTCGGTCTATTACTATTTCAAGATCATCGTCGCAATGTATATGCACGAGGGGAAGACCGAGACCTCCGAAGTCGTCTTGCCGTGGCCGGTGCGCGCTGCCTTGGCCGTCAGCATCCTGGGTATCTTCTTCCTTGGCCTCGCGCCAAATGGCTTCGTGGGACTCAGCACCCTGGCCACCATGCCGCTGCTCAAGTAAACTCTTTTGCCAAATCCTGACACGCTGTAGCACTAGTTTCCATCTTCTTCTCGGGCCTCGAAAAAAGATTTACCACCGAGGGCACCGAGAGCACAGAGAAAAACACTTCTACCTTCACGGGTAGGGATTGCGGTTCCTTAGTTTGTTGACCCGCCGTTTTTATCCGCGTCTGTTCTCGGTGACCGCTGTGCTCTCTGCTCCGAAAATTCCGGACAGGACCCCTCTCCTGTCTCGCGCCGCTCGCCACCCTCTCCCTGGGGAGAGGGCTGGGTACCTCGATTTTTTACTTCCCTCTCCCTTGGGGAGAGGGTGCCCGACGTAGGAGGGCGGGTGAGGTGTTATTTGCATGCTGCGGGGTGTCGCGACGCGGCATGAGTGACTGTGGTGAAATCCTTCTTGGGTTGCGGCCGACAACTGCGTAATGATCCCAATTCCCTGCTCAGAATCATACCGCGATGCGGAGCGTTTGCGGGAATCCCTCGGGCAAATACAAAGGGGAGGCCGAAGCCTCCCCTGTATCCGAACTGGCGCAGATTACCATTAGATGACTTTGATGAAGATGATGGCGAAGGTGTAAAGCGCCATCGACTCAATCAAGACCAAGGACAGAATCAACGCGAACTGAATGCCCGCCCGGGCTCCCGGATTTCTCGCCAGGCCTTCGCACGCCGCCGACGCCGCTTTCCCTTGCGCGAAGCCGCAGCCTGCCGAGGCAATCGCCATGGCGAAACCGGAAGTTAACGCCACCCAATTCACCCCGCCACTGGCGGTGGCCGTTCCCGTGCCCTGTGCGAATGCCGGCGCTGCAAGCAGCAGGCCGGCAATTGCCGTCAACCCCATGAGTACGCTTCGTTTCACTTGTTTCTCCTTTAGCCCCTGCCCCGCAGGGAGGCTGAGGCTCGATGAATTCCGCCAGGAGGTGGTTTCCTGCCACCCCTCGTGCAGGCAGGACTCACACTGGCGGCCTTGCACAGACTTCGGCAGCCCCTCCGCTCGCGGGCCTGCCGCCGTTATCAATGCTCTTCCGAAACTGCCATGCTAATGTAGATCGCGGGTAGAAGCATGAAAATATATGCCTGCAATAGCGAAACAAAGAGGTGCAAAGCCATGAACACAGCCGGGACAGCAATCGCCACCAGCCCCGTGAACACTACCTCCAATATGTCGCCCACAAACATGTTGGCATAAAGACGGACGCTAAGGGAAAGCAGCCGGCCCACATTCCCCACCACCTCAATGGGGAGCATCAGAATGGCCATCCACCAGATCGGCCCGGACATTTGCTTCAGATACCCCAGAACCCCCAATTGTCGGAAGCCCTGAAAGTTGTAATAAAGAAACGCCGCGACCGCGCAACCCAAAGTCACCTCGATATGCCCGGTAGGTGTCTGTAGGGTCGGAATCAATCCCAGGATGTTGCACAGGCCGATGAAGATTCCAAAGGTGCCAATCATGGCGAGGTAACGCGAAGAGCCGTGGCCGATAATTTCCTCATTCATATCGCGGATGAATTCCACGACCGTCTCCATGACCTGCTGGAACGTACCAGGTGTTTCCACGGAGAGTTGGCTGCGCAGAAGAGCCGCGCCACCCAGAATGACGAGTGCCACCAGTATTTCCATTGCCGTGTAATTGGGGATGGGATGAACGGCATCGGCCGCGGGATGACCCAAACGGGTGAGAAGGGCTGCCACCGGGCCGCCGAGGATTCTATTCAGGATTGCTGTGAACCAGATTTGATGTTCCATAATCGTAAGAAAGATTTAAAGGGTAGAGGGTGAAGCTATCCGTGCTACGTCAAGGTCCCTCGTCTCGCGCACCGCCATGGCCACGCATACATGACCCACGAAGAAATCCCTCACCCACCGCCTTGCGGTCCCCCCTCTCCCCAAGGGAGAGGGTTAGAAATCAAAATCATAGCCGTCTCCCTTGGAGGGGGGACCGCAAGGCAGTGGTGGCCCCACGCTTTGCAAATCGTGGGGGTGAGAGGTCTTGTTCAAACCCCTGGGGCATTGACAGAACACTGGAACAATTGCCAAATGCGATACGGCCCCTTGTTTTACCCTTTACCTCTTATCCTGTACCCTTTAACTTTCTGCCCTCCCATCTTTGGCCCTAATCGGAATCCCTCAAACCGTCGCGGAGCAGAACGACCGCCTCTACCAGAACCCCGCCCACAGGCACAAACAATCCCGCCAGAATTGCGGTAAAGGGCAGCCACCCCGATTTGTAGAAGAGGCAGACACCGGCAAACATCAACGGATATCGGACGAAAACCTTGGCAAGGACGGTTTTCGCCGGCCGCACTCTTCCGGCGTTCACCAACGCTTCGATAATATGATGAAGCCAAAGATAATTCAGTATTCCAAGTCCCGAACCGACTGCAAACCCCGCCCCGAAACGCACATGCGTGGACAGCAGGATGCTGAGCGTCCCCGCACCGGCCAAGGCGAGCATCCAGCGGGGCAACCGCGCTTCAGCTTGCGCCAGATCCATGATTGGATTCGTCTGCGTCATCTTGTTTTTCTGCTCGAGTCAGGATCCGCAAGATATCTATTATTCCTGCCCCCGCACCCACCAGGCACAGGATTACCGTGAAGATCGGTTTGGTGTGCAGCCAGCGATCCAGAACCCAGCCCAGCCCGAGCCCGCCCACTGCGCCGGCAGGCAGAACGATGCCAAGACTGGAGTAATACCCAACCTTCTCCCATGGACCCATTCGCTTATCGGAAGTTTTAGGCACAATTCCTCTTCCCTCACGAAAAGAAGGGCCGAACCGCCTCGCGCGCAATAATGATAATCGGCTGAGGATAGATTCCGATTAGCAAAGTCATCGCCAGCGTCACTCCCAGCGCCACCCGCAGGGCAAAACTGCCCGCATAAGGCGCCTCATCCAGCGGCCTCTTCATGAACATCACGACCACAATCCGGAAATAATAGTACAGCGCCACAACGGAATAGCCAACCCCAAGCAGCGCCAAATAATAATGCCCCGTTTCGATCAACGAAAGGAAGATGTAATATTTACCGATAAAGCCCGCCGTGGGAGGGATTCCGGATAAGGAGAGAAGAAAAATGAGCATGATGAGGGCCAACACCGGCGCGCGCGTCATCAGGCCGGAGAGGTCGTCGATTTCGTCGCCGATCATGTCCTTCCTTCGCATCATGATGATGACGGCAAAGGCGCCGAGATTCATGAAAGCGTATACGATCAGGTAGATGACGATGGCCCGCAACCCATCGCCGCTTCCATCCGCGGCTGCTACCAGTCCCAGCAACAGGTAACCCACGTGCGAAATTGTGGAGTAGCCGAAGAATCTCTTAATGTTGGTCTGGGTAATTGCCGCGAGATTACCCAAAGTCATGGTGGCAATGGCCACCCCGATGGTTAAAGCCTGCCACTCCGCTCGTAGGGGCCACAGACCCGTGAACAGGATCCGGATAAAGAAGGCGAAGGAGGCAACCTTGGGCGCCACGGAGATAAAGGCGGTAATCGACGTTGGCGCGCCTTCGTAAGCGTCCGGGGTCCACTGATGGAAAGGCACCGCCGCAATCTTGAAGTAGATCCCAGCGAGTAAAGTAATGAGAGCAACCCAGGATAGGGGGTCGCCTGTCGGCCGGTCGCGGAGGCGTTCGGCAATGATGCTCAATTTCGTGGAGCCGCCGATTCCATAAAGCAGCGACATGCCATAAAGAAGCAGTCCGGAGGAAAACGCGCCGAGCAGGAAGAATTTCACCGCCGCTTCGTTGGATCGCCGGCTACGCCGCAGGAACCCGGTCAGAATGTACTCACACAAGGCCATCAGTTCCAAGGCAATGAACAGAACGATCAGGTCGGCGCCCGACACCAGGAACATCATCCCGACGGCGGCGAAAAGCAGCAGGGCATAATACTCTCCCAGGTTCGCTTCCTCAATCTCCAGATATTTCACGGAGAGAAGAACGACGAGGGCGGTTGCCACCACGATGATCACTTTAGCGACAATGGCGAAAGAATCAAAGGCAAAAGTGCCGTTAAATCCGAAATAGGCAGGTTGGCCGAACCGGAAATGCCAGAAGATGACGAATTGCAAAAGCGCGAAGCCCAACCCGATCAGGGCCAGCACGGCATTCAGGTATTTGTCGCGTTTATCCAACAGGAAGTCAAACAGGAGGATAGCCAAACCGAACATTGTCAGAAGGATCTCGGGCTTGATGGCCTGATAGTCCAGCGGATTGAAGAATGCATTCCCCATTAGCGGTTCGCCTCTCCCGCTGTGGCGGAAGCACTAAGACCGGGTCGTCCGCTCGCCGGCAAAGCCGGAGCCACCTTCAGCGCTTGCGGCGCCGTGAAGAAATTAGGATTTAACCGCTCCACCAGGGCGTTGACAGGTTTATCCAGCACGTCGAAAAAAGGCTTGGGGTATAACCCGATCCAAAATGCCCAGATGATCAAAGGAACCAGGGTCATGATTTCCCGGAAGCTCAAATCCTTCAAGATCTGATTCTTGGGATTCTCGCAGGGGCCGAACATCGTGCGCTGGTATAGCCAAAGCATGTAGGCCGCGCCCAGGACGATTCCCACTACCGCCCACACGGCCCAATGCCAATTCGCCTCGTATGCGCCTTGCAAGATCGTGAACTCGCCGATAAAGCCGTTCAAAAGCGGCAGTCCTATGGAAGACAGCATGACGATCATAAAGAGAGTCGCATAGATGGGCATCACGTTGGATAACCCGCCAAATTCCCTAATCTCGCGCGTGTGGCGGCGCTCGTAGATCAGCCCGACAATCAAAAAGAGCGCCCCGGTGGAAATACCGTGGTTGATCTGCTGAATCACACTCCCCTGCAAGCCGTGCGGGTTCAAGGCGAAGATTCCCAGAGTGCAGAATCCCAGGTGACTCACCGAGGAATAGGCGATCAGCTTCTTCATGTCCTTCTGCATTAGCGAGACCAGCGCCCCGTAAATGATAGCAACCAGCGATAACCCCACCATCCACTTCACCACCCTCGGATTGGAGCTGGCCTGCGGCAGGAGGGGCAGCGAGAAGCGGATGAAGCCGTACGTGCCCATCTTCAGCAAAACGCCCGCCAGGATCACCGAGCCTGCCGTGGGGGCTTCGACGTGAGCGTCCGGCAACCAGGTGTGGAAGGGGAACATTGGCACCTTGATGGCGAAGCCGATGGCGAAGGCGATGAAGACCCAAATCTGCATTTGCAGCGGCCAGGAATCCGTGTGCTTCATCAGCTCGATGAGGTCGAACGTATGCCTGCCGTCGGGGAGCGTATAGTTGAGGTAAAGCGTCAGGATTCCGAGCAGCATCAGGACGGAGCCGGCCAACGTATAGAGAAAGAACTTGATGGCGGCATAAAGCTTGCGCGGCCCACCCCACACTCCAATGATGAAGTACATCGGAACCAGCATGACTTCCCAGAACACGTAGAAGAGAAAGAAATCGAGCGACATGAAAACGCCCAGCATTCCCGCCTGGAGCAGAAGGAACATGGCGTAGTATTCCCGCACGCGCTCCTGGATGGCTGTCCAAGACGAAAGGACGGCGAGAAAACCCAGCACCGTAGTCAGCATGATCAACAGAAAGCTGATGCCATCAATACCCAGGTGGTACTGCGCGCCGATGGAAGGAATCCAATTGTGCCGCTCAATGAATTTGAACTGCTGCGCCGGCGTCTCACTCGAGAACCAGAAGACGAGGGGCAAGGATGCGAGGAAGTCTACGAACAGTACCACGTTCCCCCACCACCGAACCGCCTGCTTGTTCTCCCCGGGGATGAGAACGAGCGGCACAATCCCCGCCACCGGGATAAACAGAATGATGCTCAGAATATGGTCATGAAAGAACGCCATCGTTGACCTCGAAAAAGCAGGAGCTGGGAGTCAGGAGCCAGGAGTCAGAATGACCCGATTAAAGTCTTTTCTGCGTCCGACATTCTGACTCCTGGCTCCTGACTTCTGTCTCCTCAGTGAAGCATATAGTAAAACATGAACACCAGAACACCCAGGGTGATGAACCAGGCATAGTTTTGCACCAGGCCTGTCTGCAAGATCCGCGCCGGCCAGCTCATGAGTTTCACAATGAAGGCCAGGACATTCACCAGACCGTCGATGATCCAGGTGTCCCACAAGCGCGAGAGTTCCGCGGACATGCGCGTGGCCCAGCCCACGCCGTTAACCCCACCGTCCACCACCCCCAGGTCAAACGCGGCCAGCACACTGCCCAGGTTTTTGACGCGATGCACAAAAAGGGCGTCGTAGATCTCGTCGACATAATACTTGCGCAGCAGAAGATTGTATGCGGCGCCCGCCGCGGCCGCCACGCGATTGGAAAGCTCCGGCCGCTGAACGTACATCCGGTAAGCAACGCTGATGCCGACAATCGCCGTTACCACCGAGAGCCCCATGAGGAAATACTCGATGCCCGGTCCGTACCCTTGCGGGGGCACAATCGGATTGCCTTCGAATACCGGCTCCAGAAATTTTCTGAACCACTCGCCACCCCATAAAGATTTCGGCCAGCCGATAAAGCCGCCGACGGTGGAGAGAACCGCCAGGGTGACAAGCGGAATCAGCATGGGCCGCGGCGATTCATGAATGTGGTGCTCGACATCGTGGGGAACATGCGATTCTCCCCAAAACGTCATGAAGATCAGGCGGGACATGTAGAACGCCGTAAGGCCCGCGGTAATCCACCCGATGGTCCAGAGCAGCTTGTTGTGTCCGTAAGGTCCGGCAAACGACTGCCACAGAATTTCGTCCTTGCTGAAAAAACCGGCAAAAGGCGGTAAGCCTGATATCGCCGCCGCCGCAATCACCATCGTCCAACACGTGGTCGGAATTTTGCTCTTGAGTGCGCCCATCTTGCGCATGTCCTGTTCTCCGCTCAGGGCGTGGATTACACTGCCGGAGCCAAGGAACAGAAGGGCCTTAAAGAAGGCATGGGTCATCAGATGAAAGATGCCCGCGGTGAAGGCGCCAACCCCGCACGCCAGGAACATGTAACCCAACTGGCTGACGGTGGAATAGGCCAATACCCGTTTGATGTCATTCTGCACGAGGCCGATGGATGCCGCGAAGATCGCCGTCGCCGCACCAATCCCCGCCACCAGCGCCAAGGCCGTAGGGGAGAGCGAGAAAAGCGCATTTGAGCGCGCCACCATGTACACGCCGGCGGTCACCATGGTCGCCGCATGAATCAAGGCGCTCACTGGCGTGGGGCCTTCCATGGCGTCGGGCAACCACACGTACAAGGGAATCTGCGCGGACTTCCCCGTGGCGCCGATGAAAAGCAGAATGCAGATGGTGGTAATCACCCCGCTGCCCACCGGGAAGCTGCCGCCGCGGGCAGCTTCGGTGATGTGCTGAAAATCCAACGTCCCAAAGGTCACGACCATCAGCATCACACCCAAGAGGAAGCCGGCGTCGCCAATACGATTAACGATGAAAGCTTTCTTCCCGGCATCCGAGGCCGACTTGCGCAGGAAGTAGAATCCGATCAGCAGGTAGGAGCAGAGGCCCACGCCCTCCCAGCCCACAAACATCATCAAGTAGTTGTCAGCCAGTACCAGGACCAGCATGGAAAACATGAACAGGTTGAGATAGCCGAAGAAGCGGTAGTATCCGCCTTCATGGGCCATGTACCCGATGGAGTAAACGTGAATGAGAAAGCCTACACCGGTCACCACCAGCACCATGACGCAAGAGAGCGGGTCGAGTTGCATGCCCACGTTGACGATGAGGTTTCCCAAGGACCCGTTCGACAAATGGAACGCCCCGGCGGGCAACCAGGTATACAAGGGTTTGAGGAAAACGTGGTGGTACGACTCCGGAAGTCCCAAAAATTGCGCAAAGCAACCTAAGGCCCACAGGAACGAGAGGCCCGGCAGTCCCACGGAAACGGTGGAGACCGCCTGATTCGACAAGCGGCGACCAAACAAAAGCTGGATCGCTGCGCCGAGAAGAGGGAAAACCGGGATTAGCCAAATAAAGTTAAGCATCGTCGTCAAAAAGTTATAAGTCCAGTAGGAGCGGTTCGCGAACCGTCCCTACGCCTTACCATTTGAGCAAATCGATTTCATCCGCATTCACGGTCTCTTTGTTGCGGAAGAGCGCAATGATCAAGCCCAGACCCACCGCGGCCTCAGCGGCAGCATCGGTGATCACGAAAATCGCAAAGACCTGGCCATCCACAGACCGGAAATATTGCGACAGCGCCACCAAATTAATGTTCACGGCATTCAAGATCAGCTCGATTGACATCAGGATGATCAGCACGTTGCGCCGAGTCAGCACACCGATGACGCCGATGGTGAACAATCCACTGCCGAGAAAGATGTAATATTCCGTGGGGATCATTCCAGTTTCCTCTTGGCCATGATCACGGCGCCCACCATCGCCACCAGCAACAACACGGAAGCGATCTCCACCGGTAACATATAATTCTGGTAGAGAGCCATGCCCACCGCCTGGGTGTTCTGGGCGGGCGCGTTCACCATCGGGCGGGCGGGAAGGTTAAGGCCCTGCCCGTGGTTGTACAGGGCATATCCGACTATCGCAAGCAGCAGAACTGCGGTCACCAAGGCCACTTGCCATTGCCGCGCGAAGCGGGCCTGTTTAAGAGCCACATCGATATCCACCAGCATGACGACAAAGAGGAACAGCACCATGATGCCGCCGACGTAGAGAATGATTTGCACCGCAAAGAGGAATTCGGCGTGTTGCAAAAGAAAAATTCCGCCCACGGCAAAGAGCGTCACCACCAACCAAATCGCGCTGTGCACGGCATTGTGGCGCGTGATGACAAAAATGGCCGACACCAGCGCGATGACCGAGAGAACGATGAATGTGCCGAGTTCAAGCATATGGACCTGGAAACTAGAAGCTAAGAGTTAGCAGTCAGCATGCCCACCACCCCGCCCTTCGGGTACCCCTCCTTAACTGAGGAGGGGAGTTGTAACATCGCGGTCCCAGCAATTCTCCTCCTTAGTTAAGGAGGGGTACCCGAAGGGCGGGGTGGTGGATTGTAACTTCTGCCTTCCGGCTCTTAGCTTATAACTTTTGACTCCTGCCTTCCCTAAACCTATCGCGTATACCGCGCCGGCTGGGGGCCTTCCTCCAGCGCCTGGCGGTCCCAGATCATGCCCTCGCGAGAATAGTTGGCAATCTCAAAGTCCTGCGTCAACTCCAGCGCGTCCACCGGGCAGGCGTCCTCGCACAACCCGCAGAACATGCAGCGCGAAAGATCGTAGGTGAAGGTGGTCAGCCGCTTCTTGCGGTCTTCCGTCCGCGCCCACCCCACCACAATCAGATTCTCCGGGCAGGCGATCGAGCACAGGTTGCAGGCAATGCACAGCGTCTCGCCCGATTCGGGATGGTTGTTCAGGCGCGGCGCTCCGCGATAGCGCTCTGCCACCGGCGGCCGTTCCAGCGGATACTGCTCCGTATAGGTGGCGTCCGGGCGCTGATAAGAAAACGTCAGCCGCAAGCCGTTGATCAGATCGATCAGAAAAATCCGCCGGAGAAAGCCTTTCCAGTCCATCCTCGCCTCGTCGGGGAATGCGCGCCGCCATTTCCGCGGCACCTGCCGGGCTAAAGCCCGGCGTTACGTACGGATCACCTGCCCAGCCACGCCACTGCCGTCGCCGCATGGTGGGACAACCAGAGATATCGGCCCACCGCCGTCACAATCAGGTTCGCCAACGCCAAGGGAATCATCCAGCGCCATCCAATATTCATCAATTGGTCGTAGCGATAGCGCGGAAAAGTTGCACGATACCAGATGAAGGCGTAAATGAATGCCAACACTTTGGCGCTAAACCAGAAAACGCCCTGAAGGGCATTGAGCACCGGGGGATAAGCCACCAAGATGGCGAGCACTACGAAGCCGGCGGTGAGGGCGATGAAAAAATAACGCTCCCGCGGCAAGGAGCTCTTCAGCCCCAGCCAAAGCACAAACGCTCCGGCTCCCAGGAAAGCAAGAATGGGTGTGAACTTGAGGAAATCGAGCGCCGCATAATTGGCGAAAGGCCGGAACCAGCCTCCCAGGAAAAGGGTGACAGCGATGCACGACACCACCACCATATTGGTATATTCCGCCATGAAATAGAGGGCGAAACGAAAGCCGCTGTACTCCGTATGGAAACCCGCGGTCAGTTCCGATTCCGCTTCGGGCAGGTCAAAGGGGTTGCGATTGGTCTCCGCCACCGCCGCAATGACATAAATCAAGAAGGCGACCGGCTGCAAGAACACGTACCAAACCCGCATGCTGAATTGCCGATTTACAATGTCAACCATGCTGAGGGAATTGGACAACAGCAGCACGCCCACCAGCGCCATTCCCCCCGCAACTTCATAACTCACCAATTGCGCGGAAGAACGTAGCGCTCCCAACAAGGGGTAATGGCTGTTGGACGCCCAGCCTCCCAGAATGATTCCATAGATGCCAAGGGAGGAAACCGCCAGGATAAAGAGGAGGCCAATGTTGATGTCGGTCACATAGAAATTACCGGCAAAGGGGATGGCGGCAAAAACCGTGAAGGCGGCGAAAATGCTGATGGCGGGGGCCATGAGGAAAAGCCACTCGTCCGCGCCCGCCGGAATAATGTCCTCTTTGAGCAGCAGCTTCAATCCATCGGCCACGGGTTGCAGCAATCCCCAAGGCCCCACCCGCATGGGTCCCAGGCGCGCTCCGCTCCATGTAGACCATGTAAGCGACAATACCCGATAGAACACCAAAAATGATGAGAATCTTGATGAGGGCGAGCACCAGCGGGTTCGCAAGGAGGAATTTTAGGGTGCTGTCAAGCATATATTAAGTCCGCGGCCCGTAGCCAGTCATTGGAGATTGGCGATTTGTGATTGCTGATTGTCTGCGTGACTGCAACCGCTGGAAATCATTCCGGGTGCGCGACACGCAATCACTCATCACCGCACTCAATCACCTATCACTAATCACCAATGCTTCTATCGATCCACTTCTCCCAGCACGATGTCGATCGTACCGATAATCGCCACAACGTCAGCGATCAGATGGCCGTGCGCCATCTTTTCCAATGCCTGCAAGTTGATGAGCGATGGCGGCCGGACGCGCACGCGGTAGGGATTGACCGTCCCATCGCTGACCACGTAATACCCCAGTTCGCCTTTAGGGGCCTCGATGGAATGGTAAACCTCGCCCGCCGGCGGTTTGATGACTTTGCCCACTTTTCCGAAAATCGGCCCGGGCCCGAGGCGCTCAACACATTGGCGAACGATGCGAACGGACTGGCGCATTTCCGCCATCCTCACGATGTACCGGTCATAGGTGTCTCCGTGCTCGCCCACCGGCACATCGAATTCAACCTTATCATAGGCTTCGTAGGGCTGCGCTTTGCGAATATCCCACTTTACGCCCGAACCACGCAGCACGGGACCGGTCACCCCGTAAGCGATCGCGTCTTCCCCCGAGATGACGCCGATGTTTCGCGTCCGCTCGATCCAGATGCGGTTCTTGGTGAGGAGTTGCTCGTACTCATCGATCTTGGGCAGGAAATAGTCGCAGAACTTCACCACATCCCTTTCGAACCCATCGTAGAGGTCGTATTGCAGGCCGCCGATGCGGAAAGCGTGCGTGGTGAGGCGCGCCCCGCAATACTCCTCGAAGATCTTCAGGACCTCCTCGCGCTCGCGAAAAGTGTAGAAAACCGGCGTCATGGCGCCGATGTCCAGCGCGTGCGTCCCCAGCCAGATCAAGTGGCTGGCGATGCGCTGCAATTCCGCCAGAATCATCCGCGTGTATTGCGCGCGCGCGGGGATTTCCACTCCCAGAAGCTTTTCCACCGCCTCCACGTAACCCATGCCATTGGTTACGGCGGCGCAGTAATCCATGCGGTCCACGTAGGGGGCGAACTGGGCGTAGGTGCGGTTCTCCGCGATCTTCTCCACGCCGCGGTGGAGATAGCCGATGATGCATTCCGTCCCCAGCACGCGCTCGCCGTCAAGCTTCAACTTGACGCGTAAAACCCCGTGTGTGGCCGGATGCTGCGGCCCCATGTTGATAACGAGCTCGTTGGCGTCAAGAAAAGTGGTTTCCGGCATGGGTTACAGTACGCTCTCAGTTCCTGGGGCGGCTTCTTACGCTTGTCACTCGTCACTGGCCACTAGCCACTGCTTTTTACTGCCCGCTCTCGATGCCCAGGTTGGCTTTTACCCAGGCTTCGTCTTGCTTCAGGATGTCGTAATCCTTGCGCAGGGGATGGCCAACCCACCCGTCGGGCAGCAGAATGCGTTTAAGGTCCGGATGGCCTTCGTAAATAACTCCGAACATGTCGTAAATCTCGCGTTCCAGCCAATTGGCGGTCACCCATACGCCCACCACCGACGGAATTTTTTCTCCGGCGCTTACCTGCACCCGCAAACGCAGGCGGTTGTTATGCTCAAAGGAGTACAAGTGATAGATGATGTCGAATCGCTTTTCCCGCTTGGGATAATCCGCCGCGGTTTCATCCGTCAGCATGGCGTAAGCGCCGCCCTCGGGACCCTTCAGGAATTGGCAAATGGCCACCAGGTGTTCCTTCGCCACATTCAAAGACGGCATGTTGCGGAAGATCACCGCCTCACTGATCGCGCCCGGAAACCTCTTCTGGAGTTCATCGACCAGCGGATTTGACCAAGGCTCAGGCTTGATCGGAGCCTTGGGGGCGGCAGCCGGCTTAGGCGGCGCTGCGGCCGGAGGCTTGGCGGGCGCACTGGGCGCTCCTCCGCCCGCGCCCGCGGTTGCGGGTGGCTTGGCGGATGCGCCAGGGTCGGGCTTGGCGGGCGTGCTTGCCGCGCCGCCTTCCGCCGCAGGCTTTGGCGTTCCTGCCCCTTCGTCCGCCTTGGGCGGCTCCTTTTTTTCGTCGGCCATTGACCTAAAGTGGTAACCTGTGAGTCCTTGCTTCCCGCCTTAAAGCGTTGAATTCTCGCACACGCCAACCACCATGTCAACAACAGTGAACAGCGAATAGCGGGGCGTGGGCCAATTTGATGTAGAGGCGGCTTTATGCCGCCACAGCAATCGGCACCACTGCCGAACCGGGGGAGTTTTCAAAACCTATTGTCCGCGTGAGCGCATGTCGAATATACTCGTGGCTTAGGTTTTCTGCTTACGCTCGCGATTTGTTCACCCGATGCAACCACGCGCTTCCACAACGTTATCTTCAGCCACGGACACCCTACTTGCCGGCGCTGGCGCTTTTTCCTCGTATCCGGCTCTCCGTGTCTGTCCCCCGGGTCATGAATTCGGACTTACCTGTTGTGGGTAATTCACTCGGCAATCCCCGCAGTCTTTCGCCAGAATCTTGGTTCAGGAGCTACCATGCAATTCAGCAGGAGATGGTTTTTTTCAGTTGCTGCCGGTTCTCTAATCGCCCGCATAAACCTTCCGGCGAAGACGCCCATGTCCAGCCGCGAGCGGGTTGACCGTGCCCGGGAAGGCCGGGAAGTTGATCGCACCCCCTTCAGCTTCTGGCACCACTTCGGCCTCCAGAAAGAGCCGCCGGAGAACTTCGTCCAGGCAACCTTGGACTTTCATGCCAGGTTCAGGACCGACCTGGTCAAGGTGATGAGCGACTTTCCTTATCCCCAGCCGGCAGGCCCGTGGTACGACCTCAAGGAAGAAGCCAACCCCTTCCCGGCCCAAATCCAGGCCTTGACCGCGATCGGCAAAAGTCTTGGCCGCCAGGCCTACTTTCTGGAAACCGTTTTCAACCCCTGGAAGGTCGCGGAAAACCTGAGCTCCGCGCAGGAGGTCGTGCGGCTGAAGGAAGAGCAGCCGCAGCGCCTGCTCGATGCGCTGGAGGTGATTACCAGGTCGGAAGCGAACCACGCGCGGCGGGCAGTGGCGGCGGGCGCCAGCGGCATTTTCCTCGCCATCGCCAACGCCCAGGACGGCATCCTTTCACAGGAAGATTATGCCAAATTTAGCGAGCCGTTTGACCGGCTGGTCCTGGAGGCCACAGCTCAGGCTCCTCTGAACACTCTGCATCTGCACGGCGACAAAGTCTACCTGGAACGCTTTTACCAGGGGTGGGCGGCCAGCGTGATCAACTATTCCGTGCAGGGAACGCACGTGCCCGTCAGTAGCGTGCGCAAACAATACGGCGGAGTGCTGATGGGGGGGCTGGATGAAGTGCGCTTCCGCTCCCTCTCACCGGAAATCCTGCGTTCGCAGTATGAGACGGCCCGGAAGGAAGCGGGCAAACGCTTTATTCTCGCGCCGGGTTGCTCCGTCCCGAATGACTCCGCCGACGCCGAACTTTTGCGCGTCCCCCAGATCCTCGGCGCCTGAGGGAGTGAAGCCATAAAGAACATTCTCTTGCCGCCGGGAAATCCGGGAGCCACGGACAGGGCACCGCGGGCAGCACCACGCTATCGAGACTGGGCTATCGAGACTGGGCTGGACGATGGGCGCTTGCGTTTGCTACATTAGCTTTGCCAGAGGCGCATCGATAGCGCCGTAACCCAAGATGGAGGATGCATTTCTATGTCGATACAAGACGAAGCCGGCCTCATCCTGAAACTCTACGAACTGCGCAGGGAAGACACGATGCGCAAAGCGCGAGACTGGTATTTTCGGGATTTCAACCCGCAATCGCTTGCTGACTTCACGGAAGCGATGTTTAGTGAGCACAGCGGCCATTTGCGCATGGTGGTGTCCTATTGGGAAATGGCCGCGGCGCTCGTCCATGGCGGAGCCATTAGCCTGGAGCTTTTTACCAAGACCAATGGTGAGCACGTCGGCGTCTTCTCCAAAATCGAGCCGTTGCTGGGTGAAATTCGCGGTGCATATGCACCTCAATTCGCGGTCAACCTCGAAAAGTTGATTGACGCGACACCCGATGGCCGGAAGCAGACCGCAAAAGCTCGCGAACGCATGAAATCTATCCGCGACCAGATGGCAGCAAAACAAGCGAAGGGCGCCCAGCAAGCTTAGCCCGGACTTCTCACCACGGTTGGACGCTGCCGGAAGGGGGGACTTGGAAATAATCCGGTCCACCTTGTAACGGCGGGGCCGAACAGGCTGCGGAAAAACTCTGTGGCGCTTGGCGGCAGTATTGTCAGCACCACCCCGGCGCTCAGCGCGCCACCCCTCCTCATCTGAGGAGGGGAGCGTTTTCAACAACTCCCCTCCTGATTCAGGACGGGTGGCGCCTTGGGCGCCGGGGTGGTTGTACTCCGAGGATAGTTTTTCCGCAGCCTCTAAAACCCCGCCCTTCCAGACTTGTGGTGAGAAATCCAGCTTAGAGCCGAGTGCCGTAACGCGGAGAAAAACCATTGCGCTTGAAAATTGTCCAGGCAGGTGACCCGGCTTTGCGGCAGGCGGCTCAACCCCTCACGGCCGAGGAAATTGTGCAGAAAGAAGTGCAAAGACTCATATGCGACATGCGCGAAACGATGCGCGACGCCCCGGGGGTGGGACTGGCTGCTCCGCAGGTAGGACTGCCGTTACAGCTTGCGGTGATCGAAGATCAGGAAGAATTCCTGAAAGCTGTGCCGGCGCAGGAACTCGCGCAGAAAGAACGGCGGCCGGTGCCCTTTCACGTGCTGATCAATCCCAAGATCGTGCTGGCCGGGGACGCTAAGGTGGAGTTTTTTGAGGGTTGCCTCAGCTTGACGGGTTTTTCCGCCATCGTGCCCAGGACGCACACCGTCCGCGTGGAATACCTGGACGAGCGGGGTGAACCGCGCAGCGTCGATGCCTCCGGATGGTACGCGCGGATTCTTCAGCACGAAATCGATCACCTGCACGGCACTCTCTACATCGACCATATGCACAGTCGCACGTTTACCTCCCTGGACAACTGGAACCGCCACTGGAAGGGCAAAGCGGTTGCGGGAGCGTAGCACGGGCGTCAGGGGCCAGACGCAGGCGCCGCCCGGTGCATTCCTTCCCCCCCAAGCGGCAATTCTGCGCCACCCGTTTCCTGCGGGCAGGAAATGGGTTCACCGTTCGCTGCTTTTATCCCCGATTGTTCCTACCGGCAGGAAATCTGTAACTATATTTCTAGACTCTGGCATGATTAATGCTAGGCTATAATAATGAGAGCGGCGCCGGGGTGAAATCACGCACCACATTGAAGCGCCAGGGGGCAGGGCTAGCCCCAAGGCTTTTCCCCTAACCCGGACTTCTCACCACGGTTGGACGCCGCCGGAAGGGCGGGGCTTCAGCCCCGCTGTCGCAAGATAGAGGGTTGAATGGGCCTTTAGGCGCTGAAGCCAGTTCGCTTCAGGGGTTAAACAGGCTGCGGAAAAACCCTACAATGCTGTCATCCTGAGCCCGTTCGCTGTCATTCTGAGCGCAGCGAAGAATCTCGCTCCGCCGCTCAGGGTAAACTACGCAAAGGATCTCGCTCTGTTTATTTTAAAGGCAATGCGAGATTCTTCGTCGCCGCTGCTCCTCAGAATGACAGCGCTTTAGAGTTTCTCCGCAGCCTGAAAAGCCCCTAACCCGCATTTCTCACGAAGCTGTGATCGGGTTGGCGGAAGGGCGGGGCTTCAGCCCCGCCGTTAGAGGGCCTTTCTGATGATTCCCGTGTCCCGCGCCCCTCGCAGCTTGCGGCCGCAAGCTGCGAGGGGCGCGGGACGGACAGAGGGGTGGAGCCGCGATTTCGGCGGGGCTGAAGCCCCGCCCTTCCGGTAGCCCCCAAG
>JBEKQO010000162.1:0-16758 GCA_049519635.1 Terriglobia bacterium
GGGCTTACTTTGCGCAATACTGCTCGTAGGATCAGTCGCTTGAAGGGTGTTTGTGTTTCCATTCCTTCAGCGTACGACTGGATGGTTGATTAACGCCAGACCCCCGGGTTCCTGATGCTCTCCTGTAACGGCGGGTTGCTGTTTGTCACTCCTTCAAAGATCGAACCAGCTTCGCCTGCGCTTCGAGAAAAATCTCGATTCGATTTGTAGTCCACACTGCGACGCCGGTTCCGAAAAAGTCGGCGTCCTCAGTCCACACGCCACAAGCCAACGCGAGCGCCGTGGCTACGACCGGCCAGTCATTTTCGTCGCGTCCCCGCAAGCGCCGCCGCGCTTCGTCCTCAAAGGCGCCGTAGAGTTCCCGGTCGATCGGCGCGATAAGGCGTTGCAAATATTGGAGTGACGCCGACAGGTCGGCATCAGATTTGCCACGCTTCTTGAGCAAAGGTGGCAGATATTTGCGCGCGTCGTCGAACGCCACGTCAGGTGTGTAAAAGTGAACCCCGTGAGTGGTATACGCCTCGAGGATCTGCCGAACGCGGCGTCCCAACACCGCCCGGATCAGGATATTCGCATCAAGAACGATCATCTCAACGGGCCGCGCCCTTTCCATGCTGGCGACGCTGCTTGAATTCCGCCAGAAGCTCGTCTTCGTTAACGTCCGCGAGCGCCTCGGCAAGGCGGTCCGCTGCCGCTTTCAGTTCCGATGGGTCGGCCGTTTTCGAGCGCTTTCGACGGGTGGGGACATAAACGCCGAGAGTCTCACCGCGCCGGGTCACCGCGACCGGAGCTCCCGACTCCAGATAGGTGGCGATTCGCTCACGGAATTCACGCACCCCAATCTTGATTGTACTCATGGCCCTCTCCTGTTCAGTCTGCGAGTGTGCTTCGGTTACGAGTGTACATTGGTGTGTACACATGTGCAAGAGAGAAACAAGCGTCGCGCCTGTTCTTTAGATCCGCGGCTTTGTACGGTCATTGGTGTTCCTTCCGCGTCCCGCATTTGCGGGTGTGAGCATGAAGATTGTGCCCGCGCTGTACTTGCCACCTGCAGGCGAGGCCCCGTAGAAGTTATCGTCTCCGGAAGGACCCTGGACGATGGCGCCAACCTTTACGCCGCTTGCACCATTCTGCACCTGGGGGCGGCAATTCAGGTGGGGGAAAGGAGGGCCGCATAGGTTGTCAAAATTGTGCAGCACGCAAAGCCGCATGGGCATCTGCGCATCCCAGTAAATGTCGTCCGGGTGGACGGTTTGTGGAGACGCGTTGTTCGGCGGAAAAAGAAGAATACCGAGCGCGATCAAAGGAAACACAGTGCCGGGAAGGCGCTTTGTCACCAAACGTTCACCTGCCAAATCGGATTTTCGGCGCGCCGCGTCAGACTACGTTCGTTGCGACAGCAGACCGGGGTTCGCGTTCAGGCTAGATTCTACTTTAATTTGACCTCGAGAAACTTAGGAAGGTGCTGACAGCAGTCAGGCCGGCTGGCGCAGACTCCGGTAGTTTGGAGTCTGCGACTCCCGAAGGGACCTCATCGATCCAGCCGATCCATCCTCAGAATGCTGGCATCTTCCAGGTAATAAAATCTCCAGCTTGACCACGGCCACTGCGCTGGAGAACTGACCAAACCCGCCGTCACCGGATTGTTATGCATGTAATCCAACTTCTCCTGAAATTTCTTCTCGGTGAAAATGTTGAAGGGATAAGAGCGGCGCTGCCAAAGACGAAAGTGGGACTCGTCGTGGACCGTACTGGGCAACAGCAGGCGAGACAGCATCCTACGGCACCAGGAATGGTGCAGATTCTGCCGCAGAGTTTTGAGGATGCTCTTAGCTGTCTCCTCTTTCAGCGACTTCATGATCGGCGTCCGGAGGCTCCGGCAAAATAGGCAGGTGGAAATGGTCCGGCATCAGCACCCAACCGGCTAGCTTGAAAAGCCCTTCCCCTCGAACCTCCTCGAGCCTTTGGACAAAACACCGGCAGAAACGCTCAGAACGAAACAACGGCGCGCGGTGGTAGGTGCTTGCCGTAGTGAATTGCAGCTCGCCCCGTTCATAAACACGACGCTGGTAGCGCATGGCGCACGAGAGTATACTGCCGATTCAGGTGCAGAGAGAAAAGTCCCTTCGGGAGTCGCAGACTCCAAACTACGGGAGTCTGCGCCAGCCCCGCGGGATTCACGCTTGCCGCATTCTCATGCCTTTCCCCGCCTACGTGGAGTCGTCACGTCACAATTTACGCCGCAAATTGGGGCGTCAAAGTGTGTATACCGACGAAGAACAATATGGTTCAATAGGGAGGGCTTCTGTTGTATAAGTGATCCCATACGCCAGGGGAAAATGGAAAATTCCGGCTTAAGTGTTCAGAAGTCTGTGGTGGTCAAGGCGGGCGCAGCGCTCATATTCGACTTACTGAGGACGCGCGATGCACTACGATGTGGATGAGGTCCAAGCGAAGTACGATCAAGCTTTCGAGCTTCTGGGTTCGAAAGCGGAGGGTCTGCTAATCGTTCCGCCCTTCTCGGACCTCTACAGCCCCAACTTGGGTGTCCACCTCCTGCAAGCTGCTGCCGAAAAGGCCGGTTTCCGGGTACCAATTCTCTACGCCAACCTGCTGTTTGCCCTCGTGAGCGGGGAGGAAACCTATAACGCCATCTGCAAAGCGAACTACCGCTGGATGTGGGGTGAGCGCATCTTTACGGCCACCGCGTTCGGGTTGCCGCCTTTGGGATATCAGACGGAGAAATTGCGGGAAGAAGTCTCCGACGCTGCCAATAAGCGCGGAGTAACTTACGAGGACCTTGCCGCACTGGAGCGCGAGGCGGGTCCTTTCTGCTTTGAGTTTGGCCGGCGTCTCGCCGCGCTTCCGTTTCGAGTCGCCGGCGCCTCCACTACATTTCAGCAGACCGCCGCCTCGATTGGCCTGTTGGCGGCGATTAAACGCGCGCGCCCTGACGTGACAACCATCCTGGGTGGCTCGAATTGTGAAGGCGAAATGGCGCGGGGAATCGCCTCGCTTGCGGCGCCCATCGATTACATCTTCTCGGGTGAATGCGACTCCGCCTTCCCGGATTTTCTGCGCCGCGTTGTGTCCGGTGAACCCTTGCCTACCGATCGCATCGTGCGGGGCGCCGCATGCTTCGATATGGATTCACTTCCCGAACCCAACTACGATGACTACTTTGCGCAGCGCGAGATTACTCTGCCCAAACTGCCCAACATGAATGCTTGGTTGCCCTACGAAAGCAGTCGCGGTTGCTGGTGGGGTGCTCTCCAGCACTGCACCTTCTGCGGCCTCAGTGACGAGACCATGGCCTTTCGCCACAAGTCTCCCGACGTCATGATCAATGGCACCAAGCGGCTGCTGGCGAAATACCCGTCGCGGCTTATTTCCATGATCGACAGTATTCTTCCGCATTCTTATTTCCGTACGGTGCTTCCACGCATAGCGGAGGAGTTGCCGCCCGTACGGATCTTCTACGAAGCCAAAGCCAACCTCAATCTGCAGCAGGTCCAGATTCTGCGGCGCGCCGGGGTCGACCGTATCCAGCCTGGGATCGAGGCGCTTTCCTCTGCGCTGTTACGGCGCATGAAAAAAGGGGTGCTTGCGAGACAGAATCTGGCGTTGCTGCGCTACGGACGGGCCGCCGGCTTAACCGTCACCTGGAATATGCTCTATAACTTCCCGGGTGATCAGCGGGAGGATTACGATGCCACTTTGGCGCTAATCCCTCTGATTCATCACTTATCGCCGCCGGCCGGATTGCACCCGCTCTATCTCATTCGCTTTAGCCCATATTATGAGGAAGCGGCCTCATTCGGAGTTACCGGCATCGAACCGTCCTCGGGCTACGCGTGCGCCTTTCCGGCCTCCGCCAATCTGCGAAGTCTGGCCTACCACTTCACGGGAGATTATGCATCCGCGCTTCATTCCCATCCAGAGCTGAAAGGCGCGCTCGAGCGTGCCACGGGCGCGTGGCGCGAGGGTTGGCAGCCGGGCTCCCGTCCCCCCGCCCTGAGTCTCACGCCTGGTAAAGATGGTTACTACACGCTCACCGATACGCGCACCCTGGAAGGCACTGACATGTTCCAGTTTCTGAATGAGGAAGAGGCGCGTGCCGTACTGATCGGCGGACCGCTCGACCGTCAGCCGCTCGCCGCATGGGCCATCGAGCGCAAGCTGGCCGTTGCCCTGGACGGCTGGTGTGTACCACTCGCCGTCACGGATGTCGAGACTTGGCACCGCCTGGAAGGGCGCGCCCCGCAGGCGGCGGTCCAGACAATGGTCCTACAGGACCGCGGTTGAACCCGCGGTCTCCCCTGAAAACCGAATTACATAGATTCCCCTGCACCTGGCCGGGCACGATGAAAGGTGTTTCCTCCCACAAAATTGTGCAGGAAGGGTCGCGATGAATTCATGGCTGCTCCTTCCGTGGGCGTTGATGCAAACGACCAACCGTACTCGAAAGTGCGCCCTTTTATAAATGAATTTATCGGGAGTTGCCGGCAGGATTCGCTAGTTGGGTTGACAGGCTGAGACAGATTGCGCGTGGTGAACAGGTCTGAAATCAAATTCTTTATCCGACTGAAAGGGGGCCCACTTATGGCTTACTTCCAGGCAGTGGGCTTCAAGGAGGGGGTTTCCGACGCCCGCATCGATTGCGGT
Organism: Terriglobia bacterium; assembly: GCA_049519635.1. GTDB lineage: Bacteria > Acidobacteriota > Terriglobia > UBA7540 > UBA7540 > Bog-366. Next base: position 4,666 of record JBEKQO010000162.1, read on the forward strand.
TCTGGTATGAAGAAAGAACCGGCGACCAGTTGTAAAATCCTATGCCTGACCTGCCGGGAAATACCGCGATGCTCTACTTTTCTCCATCGACTAGGGTAATTTCACCTTCTCCCCGAATGTGAATACAGCCGCTCCGCCTGCTACATCCTCCAGGGCGTTGTCGGAAAGGAGGCCGGTAGCCGCAGGATCGATATTGATCTCGGCGATGGTTCGGCCGGTGGCGTCCCTGATCTGCTTCTGCTGGTCGTCGGTCAGTTTGATGGTCAGTTTATTTCCAGCCATGTTCGTCTCCTTTTTTTGTGAAGTACCTTCACCCGCATAAGACTCCAGACTACCAGCACTCAGCTTTAAGCCAGAATTTCCTTTTGGCATCTCTGCTCCCCAGTGTAGCACACACTGCCTCGTTTTGGAGCGATCTGTCTCGGGTTCCATCCAACTGGCCTCCAAAGGTCTCCGAAACGGCTCTCGGTGCCCCTTGCCACCCGGCACTTCCGCTGCCCGAAGCGATTTCTCGGACACCTCTTTCCCTCCCTCGCCCCGTGGTTGATGAATTCTTCTTCCTGCCGGTGGTTTTTCTATCCCGCAGGCAGCGGTAGCTCCGAGATTCGCACGCATCATGCTGCCAAACAGCCGCCGCGTCAGATGACTCTCCGCCAGCAGCAGCCACCAATAGCGGGCATGTTTCACCAGCCTTCCACCCGTCTTCACCAGCCGTTGCTGCAAACGTCAGCGACCAGTTTGGACGGCCATTTCGGCCACGTGCCCCTAGGCTTGCCAGATCCACATCGTGAATGATAAAGGACGTTATCATTCATAAGATGAGGTGCGCGACATGCCGCCAGAGTTTGCTCTAATCCCGAGCCCCGCAATTCAGGCACAGGGTGGCATCGCCCTTCCGGCTCTGTTCGCGCCCGATCCAGGCACCGCCAGGCGCGTCCTCGAATTCTTCACCGCCAACATCAGAAACCCAAACACGCGGAAAGCTTACGGCAAAGCGGCCGGGGAATTTGCCGCCTGGTGCGAGAGCCACGGCATCGGGCATCTGCGCGACGTGCAGCCGGTCCACGTCGCGGCCTACGTCGAGGATCTGCAGCGCCGCATTGCGGCTCCTTCCGTCAAGCTGCAGCTCGCCGGCATCCGGATGCTGTTCGACTGGCTGGTCGTGGGTCAGGTCTTGCCGGTGAATCCCGCGAGCGCCGTGCGCGGGCCGAAGCATTCCGTGAAGAAGGGCAAGACGCCCGTGCTCTCCGCAGAGGAGGCGCGCGCCTTGCTGGATGCGATCGACACCAGCAAGTCAGTTGGCTTGCGCGACCGCGCCCTTATTGCGCTTCTCGTCTATACCTTCGCCCGCGTCGGCGCGGCCGTGAAGATGCGCGGCCAGGATATTTACACGGAGGGCCGCCGGACGTGGGTCCGCCTCCACGAGAAAGGCGGCAAGCGTCATGAAATGCCCTGCCATCACAAGCTCGAGGTTTTCCTTGAGGAGTACATCGCGGCGGCCGGAATTACGGACGCTCCGAAGGGCTGGCTCTTCCGCACCACCGAAGGCCAGTCGGGCATTCTCACCGAGCGGCCCATGAGCCAGGTTGACGTGTACCGCATGATCCGCCGCCGCGCGGACGACGCCGGTATCAAGACCAAGATCGGCTGTCACACCTTCCGAGCGACCGGCATCACGGAGTATTTGCGCAACGGCGGAAAGCTCGAAGTGGCGCAGCAGATGGCCAACCACGAGAGCGCGCGCACCACCGGCCTTTACGACCGGCGCAACGATCAGGTCAGCCTCGATGAGGTCGAGCGGATATTGATTTGAGGCTGTACTATGAGCGCCGGACAATGAATCGAAGCGTATCCCAGACCGCACGTATTCTCGGAGTAGGTGTTCAGCAGGTAAAGACGTGGGCGTGGCTTTTCAAAGAACATCTCAGCCCGCAGGCCAATCCTCCTAAAAGCTGTCCACGAACTTTTACAGACTCGGATGTGCTGGCCCTAATCCATGTGGGCATGCACTGGGAAGAACACCCCGACATGGAAGCGATCCACATTGGATTGAACTGCGAGGACCATCACGCGGATGAATATCACGAACTTCTTTATCGCAACACTCCCATTTTGCAGGAGCCACCAGAGGATCTCGATGAGACATGGAGACATGGCATCTTCCTAGGCGGCGGCGTCGATGAGTATCTGGAGCTTGCGCGAAGTTACAAACAAAGCGCGGAGGCACTTCTCGATTCAGCACTCAAAAGTGGAGAGCCACGCGATTGGGGCTATCCGGTCCTCTTCGCATATCGTCATGCGCTGGAGTTGTATCTGAAGATCGTTGGCGAGATTCAGGAACCCATACATTCGTTAGAGGATTGTGTTCGTCTGGTCGAAAAGCGTCATGGCCAGCGAATCGGCTCGCCGGTAAGGGAGTGGGTTATAGAATTCGATAAAATCGACCCCTATGGAACCGCGTTCCGCTACGCCGACGATCAAGCGGGCACACTGAAATATGCGGAGTACTGGGTTGATTTTGTGCAACTCAAGTTCGCGCTGAGCCTTATTTTTCAGATGCTCGACCACGCCATCCTCCGAACAGGGGCGACGGGAAAACCATCCAGGAAAACAAGCGATCCTTAGTTTTATTTATTCGGGGCTCGATGGGCGCAAGTCAATCCACGGGTGGTGTAAATGGAATTGCACAACGAACTGCCTCCTGCTGCGCGTAGGCGGCCATCGTAGGCAGATGGCGATCTGCAAGCGTCTTCCTCTCACTGCTCTCTAACTTTCTTTTTGATCTTGCTCTTCCCGGCGTACGCAGGATACTTCTTGTAAACGGTCTTCAGAAGATTCCTGTGATCAAGCGCCCCGTACGTTTCGACGATGAATGCTACGTCAGCCTTAACGTCTTCAGGCATATTCACGAGCATCTCATCAGCCTTCTCCTTATTTACAAGTGTGATGCGCGTTTTCTCCTCGTCCTGATCGTTCTCCACACGAACGACACCCTCCTGGACCAATCCGTGCAAGTCATCATACAATTGTTTGGCGAACGGCCCGTAGTGATAGGGAACAAAGTGGTAGAGCCGCCGGTGCCCATTCCCCTCCATCTGGAACAGGAAAGCGTACTTCATCAGCGCGGTCACCAGAACAGCTTTCTCTGAGCTTGCGACCCTCTCCCGGATCAGGGTCAAGAGGAGCAAGCGCGGCATGTACTCCAGCAGCTTCACTCGCTCGGCGATCCAATCCGCGTTCGCGCCTTCCCAATCAGCGCTCAACTCCCCAGTGAAAGCGCGGCTCATAAAGGCACTGACGAGCGCCTCTTCAGCGTCACCTGACGATCGCTGAACCTCCAGAGTTTCGAAGTATCTTTCAGCCGTCAGAAGAAATCGCTTTTGGAGATCCATCGGAGGTAGAGGAAACTTGAACGTTAGGATGTCCGCCTGGCTGATCTTGTGAGCACCACTCGTCGTCTTTGCCCGAGTCACAATCTGACGCCGAATGACCTGTGTGTCCCAAAGGTATGCCATGAACTCATTGAGAACTAGGTCCTTATTGAACCGCAGCCTGATCATGGTATCCGGAAAGACGGCTTCCTCATCAGGGCCATCGTATAAGCCCATCCTCCCCAAGAGATCGATATTTCCGTTCCCACGTACAACGTAGGTGTCATTTTCCCTGACAAAAAACCGCTCAAGATCCTCCGTGTCAAAATGAGCTCTCTTACGGTGCTCAAGATTCAAACGACCGCCTCTGACTGCGGTCAACGTCAGTACCTCGGCCTCGCGTTTGGTCCCTTTCTTGGAGGGAGACTTCCCGTTCGCGGGGGGCTCCGCAAGAACCGACTCAACCGTCGCCAGCGGCCACTTTCCCCCTCCATCATTAACCCCTCCAAAAAACCGCTCAAAAATCGGCGTGGTCATTTTCGTTAACACGCTGATGCACAGTTGCCGCTTCTGGCGGATTTCATCGGCCTTCCGTAGGATCTGGACAATCCGCTCCTGAACGGGAACCGGCGGCACAATGATCGGCATCCGCTGGAGAATGTTCTTATTTACTGTCTTACCCTTAACGGCTTGCCGTGCTTGCCCGAGTAGATCGAGGGATTGGAGCGAGTAAAAAAGATAGTCGTTCTGAACGATACGCTCACTCCTGGGGGTGATCGCCATAATCGCTTCATTGGTGTACAGATCAGTACCTGCGAAGGCGACCTTTCCTAAAGACAGCTTGAAACTCAGCAGAGCGGTCCCTTTGGGTACGAGAGGGATCTTTGTCTTTTCAACCGCAAGCTTCGTTATTCGCTCCCGCGTTTCGGTCACGACCGAAGAACTCATGTCGCGGATCGTCGCCCAAGGAAATACGCCGCCGCTCCAGTAATCATCTCGCTTTCGGCTAGGCGTCCTTCCGATCAGCAATTCGCAAATGTCCCCGAGTGGTAACGTGCGCCACCCATTGGGCAGTTCTCGTTGCCTGCGACTCATCGCGCGTTCCCCCCTAGAACATTGCTTGCCTGATCCAAAAAGCTCGCTGTAGTTGGCCTTTCCAATAGATGAGCTGTTCCCTCTTCGCAAAGCAACCAGCTGACCTGCGGCAGATCGAGACAGCCCCGGAAAGTTCGCCATAGGGAAAGGTAAGCGTTCCAGGCGTCCGCTCCTTTCTGGTGCTCGGTTTTGGAGCCAAACTGGGGGTCGCTCTGCCGGAGCTGCTCCCGCGCAAGCGATGCAAAAACCATGCCATGAATCTGGCTTCCCGCCTTGCCGGCGATGCCCGTCCTGGCCGAATAGCCGAGATGTTCGTGCAGCCGCTTCACGATTCTTTGCGCCGGTCTACTCTCCGCCAGACTGTCGTGCCAAAAGATAACCTCGCGCGTAGCTGTCTTCCGGCCGCTCTTCTCCGAAAGAACAAAAAACGCGCACGGTTCATTTACAGCCGTGGCAACGGTTTGGGCATCTTTTAGAATGCGCCTCCAGCCCGCGGCAGGGTCTGGCTTGATTCCACCTGATGCCATCCACGCCCCTGATGCTCCGGTAGGAAGGCCTTTTCCACGGTGTGTCGGCGCTATAGGGCCATTTCCGTCGAAACATGGGACCGGGAACATCCGGCCAAGCCAATCGAGAGCGATATCTCGCAGGTAGATGCAGTTAGTGTCTGGTAGCGCGCCGGCGAGCTGGGCGTCGTTGGTGACAAAAAGTGTATGTCCATTTGCCAAGCTCGTCGCCCCGATCAGGGCGTCAGGCGTTTTCAACGACATCTTGTCACCAGGGGCATAGCTTCCCCTCAACCGACCAGCCGCTCTGGCCACCGCCCCGTTCACGTCAAGAATCTGAAAATGCCGATTTATGATGGCTAGGAGGTCCAACTCAGGGTCATAGCCGGTGTTGTGCCGATTAGCGAAATAAACATGAGCCAGTAGCTCGGAAACAACCACAGTGCTAACGTATAGATCAATCTTGCCGGCAACGGCTGCCCCAAAGATCGGGTCCAGGCAATCGGCCCAGGGTTGACTGGGCGGGTTGCTGATGTAGTACTGCACACAGCACGTATCAAGAGCCACCTTAGGCTTTCCTGTTGCCGCTGCCTGAGTAAGTTCCTGTATGCGTTCAGTCGCCGACGGCATAATTTTTGCCTACTCCTCAGGCGACAATTCAAATCGTACCGACCCTTTCAATCCCTCGGCCGAGGTTGGCACGGTCACAAGGGTCAGCAGATCCTGCAGGTCGGTTTTTATCTCATCTTCCAGATCAAGGAGCCGGTTAATGAGAACCTCAGGTTTTTCGTGCTCGATCGCAGCTGCTTCGTGCGGGCAATACCGCCCGGCAGTCAGGTTGTAATCAGTCTTGCGGATGTCATCAACGCTCGCCCACCACGACCGTTCGCTCTCGAACTTCTTCAGATTGTCGGCTCGCGGGATAGCCCGCACGCCGCCGTCCTTTTCGTGCCGCCATGTATACGGCCAAAGGGTGACCATATCATCCAAGTCGCCGTCGGTCTTGAAGTCGGGAAGCGGCCGGCGCGTGGCTCCGAGATCGCGGCCATCACTGTCCACTCGGTAAAACCAAACCTTGGAGGTGCGCACGTCGTCGCGGCCGAGCGGGCGACGAAACACGACAACGCTTGTCTTGGCACCGCTGTACGGGTTGAAAACGCCATTGGGCAGGCTCAGGACGCCCAGCACCTCGAACTGCTCGACGAGCCGTCGGCAGATTTTTCGCAACATCTTTTTGGAATCGAAGAGGAGCCCTTCCTTAAGGACCACAGCGGCACGCCCGCCAGGGCGGAGGCTGTTCATCATGTGCTGAATAAAGAGCGCCTCGTAGATCCTGATGTGATACTCAAACTGGGCCATCCGCTCCTGCTTTGTTGGCCCGAATGGCGGGTTAGCAAGGATGACGTCATATAACCCCTTGTGGACGTCCTGGGCCTTGTTGGACAAGCTGTCATCGTTGGCGAGCCGGCTGGAACCATCGCGGTGAAGGATCATGTTCATCAACGCCAGCTTGAAGACGAGCGGAACATGCTCGACTCCGACGAGATTTTTTTCTTTGAGGGTACGGAGCATTCGCTCCTTTTCTACTGTCGAAATCTTCTTGCGGTTGATCTCATCGCGTACCCTCTCGAAAGCTCGAACAATGAACCCACCGGTCCCGCAAGCGGGATCGTAGATGGTTTCGTCAATCTGTGGGTCTATGATCTGTACCATGTGATCCACAATGTGGCGCGGTGTAAAGTACTCGGCAAACTCCTTGTTCTGGCCAAATTGCTGGAGCAGATATTCGTAAGCGCGCCCGAAAATATCGTAGCGTTCCCCTTCTCCCGCACCGCGAGCCATGATCTCGCGGAGGTTGAGTTCTTGGAGACGGGAAGCCAGCGCGCGGACGGTCGTCGTATACCGGAGCCTAAAAACGGTGTCCTTGAAAAGCCGTCGCACATCGCGTGCGGTTGGGTGCTTGGACTCGCGCGTGGCGATCTCTGCAAACATCTTCCTGCAGAAATCAATCGAGTCTTCAAATCCTTTCGCTTTGGCGTAGCCGTCCGGGTCCGGAGCCCAATTGTGGAAGCGGTAGACGTCGGGTATGAGTTGCTGACCTTCCGGCAGCTTCTTGCCGGTGGCCTCCTCATGTGCGCTCTCGCCTTCGTCCCAGAGTTTCAAAAACAAGAAGAGACTGAAGGTCTCCAGCCGTTCTGTCGCGTGCAAAGCGTCGTCGCGGAAGACATTTGCGACTTCCCACAGCGCCTCACCGAACTGATTGAAATCAGGTATTCCCGCCATCGCTCACCTCAGTTCCTTCAGTGCCCATCGAAAAGCTCAACGCCTCCCCCGCCAGGTTCATCAACTGATCAACTCCACCGAACAAAGATTTGATGCGGATAATCCCACCGGCCTGATCCAGCCAATGACTCCGGAGCACCTGCTCCGGCAGTATGTCGGGATTGGCGCGCTTGAAGTCACAGACCATCTGGATCATTTCCCGCTGTGGCTGGTTAAGTTTCTTATCGAGTGCCCACTTCTCGAATTCGTTGCGCCGGCGCAGGCTTTCGAAGTCAGTCTCGCCGGTGGCTACGGCGATAAAATCCTCAAGCGTCGCTTCGGGCTCGCCAAAGAGATCACGCAGGGCAGAAACATCGAACCCCATAGTTGCCAGGAATGCATGATCCGGCAACGAAGTTTTCTGGAAGTAACGCCAGCACAGAACGGTCTGCGAGAAGCGCTGCTTCAAGCCTTCCCGCTCCAAGCCACTCTTAAGCTGGGCCTCCACCTGGCGGCGCAGTTGTTCCAGCACTTCTGGCGAGATGGTCTCTGAAAACACCAAATGAACCGGGACGTCGGCAATGATCATCTCCTGATGACTACCCTCTTCCTCCATCGGATCACCGCCCCTGCCCTCTCGTCCGCTTTTGCCGTCGCGCTCGCGGTCGACGATCTCCTCTTCCTCCTGCTCAACAGGCTCGTCCACGACGCCGGCGGTCTCATTCGTGACGAGGGGTTCGAGATGAGAAATATCCACGAAATCAACAAGCTTATAAATATCCTTACCCGTCTCTTTGCATTTGCGCGTCCCCCGGCCCTTCATCTGGACATAGAGGATTTTCGATTTTGTCGGCCGCGCCATAAGCAGGACCTCGACATCCGGGGCATCGATCCCGGTATCAAGCATGCCGATGCCGATCAAAATGATTGGACGCAGAGCCATGTTGGGGTCCTTGTGGGCCTGCGCGACGATGGCCTTACGTTCATCTGCCCCGGTGATCTTCTGGAACTCCTCAATCAGTTCCCCTGCCCCGGACATCTCGTTGTGGACCGCGACGATGAATTTCTCGGCCGCTGCGTCATTTGGCGGCAGGTTGTTCCTCCGGTTGTATTCCTCGATCAGTGCGTATCGCAGGTTCTTGGCGTGCGCGATGCTCGCGGCAAAGACCATGGTCTTGACGGGTTGCCGAGTGCCAAGAATGTCCTCGAAGTATTTCTGAGCGATCAGCTGGTTTCGCTGTGGCACGTCCACGGCGCGGCCCAGTTGATCAGGTTCAAAGTCAAAACCCATGTCGTGCACGCCTTCGAGATCGACGTTCGTGTGGAACTTGTGATGGAGACAAGCCGCCAAACGGTCCCATTCCGGGACCTCTGGGTTCGTCTCGCCCTGCCGGATGGTGTATCGGTAGATTGGCCCGCGATATTGGCCGGGACCGGTGAAGAATCGATCTGTATTGACCGTTTCCTTGTCTGCCGGCGTTGCAGTCAGTCCCAGAAGGATGGCGCCTCCCTGGGCGAAGTGGTCGAGAACCCCATACCAATCGCCAAAGTAGGACCGGTGGCACTCATCTAGAATCACCAGACCGAAGTGGTCGGCATCGTAACTCTGATATTTATTGCGAGCCGCCAAATGCTGAATCGTCGTCACCAGTATGTCTCGATGCTTGTCTGCCTTGGAACCGGTGGCACGATCAATACTGAAGTTGTCGCCCAAATGGTTCTTAAATTTCTTGACGGTCTGAACAGCCAAGGCGTCGCGGTCAACGAGAAACAGTGAGCGACGGATGAGGCCAACGGACCAGAGTTTGGCAATCACGCCTGCGGCAGTAATGGTCTTGCCGGTTCCCGTCGCCATCTGCAAATACATTCTGCGGCGACCCTCCTGGCTTGCGGCGAGAACCTGCGAGACCGCAACCCTCTGATAGTCCCGGAGAGTTCCATGAAGCTCATGGGCCTGCGGGCGGAGGATTTCCCCGAACTCGGCCGGCGTGGGAAATTTGCTAATGCGTTCAGGTAGGGTGTTTGCCTTCGGATTCTGCCTGAGGAATACCTTGCCGTCACTTGTGAAAATCAGTGAAATCTCGTGACCGGTGTTGCGCTTGTATATTCTCGCATACCCCTTGGTCTGCTCCAGAGCCGCCCACAGGTCCCGCCCCGGCTTTTTCGCTTCAAGAATGGCGACGACCTTACCTTCGTGCAGGAAAACGCGATCGGCCTCGTCGCCGCCTAGGTGCTCCCGCCACCGCTTCCGGGTGACCGTGAAGTCCGTGACGTCCCACCCACGTTCTCTCAAATGCGCCTCGATCAGAATTTCTGCTTCGTCTTCATTGATCACTTGCACACGAGCCTCCCAGCTTCAGGTCCGAAAACATCACTGCTTTCGCTTTTGCTTGCTAAGCTCAAAGCCGTCTTTCAGCAGCTCGACCATCGTCATACCCTGGCTGACAGCGTAACCTTTGAACTCTTTCTTGAATGCAGTCGTGACCTTGAAATTGATGGTTCCCGTGTCCATCGGGGGCGATGGCGGTTTTTCTTTACTCTTGCGTTGTTGTGTTGCACCCCTTACTTCGGCCATGAGGCAAGCGACTCCTTTCAGAACAAGGATTAAGGCTTATGTTGTTGAAGCCGACAGCAGTATAGGCGGATAGCCAGCTTTCAGTCAACACGGAAAGCCAGAAATCCCTACTCTTTGTCGATGTAGGATTCTAGGATTGCAGGAAAGTATAGTGTCAACGGCGTCCTCCCTGGTACTTCCCTGCCCTACGAGTCAGTCTGCTCATCGGTGGCCATGGTCTTGCTTTTTTCCTTAGCCATGAATCACAATCGCCAGGTTGGAAGCCCTGCGAGGCGCGCGGGGAGCATTCAATTTACGGTTTCGTTCAGGTTAATGCGGATCATATCGGCGGAGGGTGGTGGAACGCAATTCGCGCATTGCCACACCTGGCCGTCAAACTAGTAGCGATGTGAGCTGCACACCCGGTAAGGATTGGGCTTGTTCATCTCGTCATAGGAAAGAGAGGGCATTTCAGGCAAGAACCTCCGTGATGGGGCGGCGCGTTGCGTCGTCTTTGACCGGCGCGGATGCGGAGCGGTGGCCGTTGGCTGTGGCGGCTAGATGGCGTTTGGCGTCAGCATTAATTCTCGGGGCCTGCTGATTTCTCAACGTGTGCATGGACAATCCCGGACGTCTAAATACCCGTTTTCCGCAGCGACCCTGTAGGCTTCCAAGCACGCCGATTCATAATCCTCCGAGTCAACGGAGAACCTAACCTCTTTCCAGTCCGAGGAACGGTCCGAAAGTCGGGCTACAAACCAATATTCTTCCATATTCACCCTCGAGTTGCGGCGTGGTGGGCCACTCTCAGTCCATTGATGGATACCTGGCCACACCTGTGGCCGCCCCCATCGCACTCAAGCGTGGGAAAAGGCCACCCCGCACACGTTCCATATAGTCTATATAGCGTGACAAATTTTGCTTCAGAAATTCGTCTTCCTTCCGCGCACGCCGCACAATAATCAGACAAAAACCTGTCGCAGGGATTAAGGCAAGCCACGAGCCGATGGCCAGGGCGCTTGCAGGCAGGGCAATGAGCATGGCGAGGTAGCCGGGATGCCGGAGAAAACGGTACGGCCCGCGAGTAATCACCAAGTGGCCGCGCTCGGCCTGGACGCGGAGCGCCGGCGAGAAGAACGGGTTCACGATCATCGCCGCTGCCTGCAGAATCAGAGCTGCCGCAAATACCATCATCGCGGCGAGCTGCCAGGAGTACGGGACGCTGTCCGACTGGTGCAGGCGGCCGACATCCAGTGCCGCAAAGATCACGGTCACCAGAAACAAGAACCCGCTGGCGGTACGCGATCCAGGATCGATATCTCGACCCGCCGGACAGGCCCGCTCCCGGGCGAGCTCGGGGTCAACCGCGACCATCGTAAACAACAGAAGAGCCGAAAGCACCGCGACATAATCGCGCAGCGAAGGGATCTCGGTGTTTCCCGCGGTGATAAAGAGTATGGCGGAGAGCAACGAGGTGATCACCGCCCACCGGGCCAGGGCGCTAAGCGTTGCCATCTATTTTTTCCTCCTCTTCCGGCGGATTTTTCGCAGCAGTAAAATGAAAATAATCCTCTTCATATTCCCTCCTATCGGTTAGGTTGAACGTCGGCCTCGCGGGCGGCCGGCGGGTCAGGTGGTTTCATTCCCAGGTGCGCCATCGCCTTCTTTACCGTATGCTCGGCGTAGTAGTGCGGTCGAGTCTTCGCCGGCACCAGGTTGCCGGCGCGATCCGAGCGGTCCTGGCTTCGGTAGTTTCCCATCTCCCTGATAATTTTCTGTGGATCTTCCCCGGCCTGGAGCTTGCGGACCGCGTAGCTCCAGTCGCGCTCCGACTGGCTCTGTTCGCCCGCTGCCCGCCGGTACGCGGCGGTAGAGGCGGAGGGGGCGCGCTCTGGGTCTTCACTCCGGACCGTAAAGTGCTCCGGCCGGTACACGTGGGCGGCGGGCGCTTCTCTCGCTACCGTCACCTGGAAATCCTTCTCATATTTCTTGCTGTTGAAGCCCGGCAGCCGGAAGATGCGCGTCGAATCGGTCGCCGCGGGATCGCCGCCGAAGCGTTGGGCGAGCGTGCGCAGCGCGGTCTCGGCCTGGACCTGGCCGAAGCCCTCCACTCGCCAGATGACCTGGTACTTCCCGGGCGAGGTACCCAAAACATAGTTGGGCGCCGGAACCGCGTCATCGTCCCGGATGGCTTCGAGCTTGCGGGCCCCGTCCTGGTCCAAATCGAGATAGAGGTGCCGGACCTCCTTTAAGTCTCCCTTGGTTCTTCCGCGGGCGTGCTCCTTGAACGTATTGAGGCTCATAT
>JBEKQO010000163.1:0-34376 GCA_049519635.1 Terriglobia bacterium
AATCAACGCACGGATGGCGCCAAATGCTGTCATGTCATCAAAGGCCATCAGGGCGGTGAATGGGCAATTGCGGCGAAGAAGATCCAGGGTGGCGGCGTAACCGGCCTCGTGGCTTGAGTAAGTGCCCGGCAGTTCGACCACGAGCTTGGAATTGATTCGAAGATTTACCTCGTGGGCGAATTCCCGGATGCCATGCCATCGTTTGCTGGTATCGATAACCTTTCTCGGACCCTTGATAAAGGCTATTTTGCGATGTCCTAATTCGTATAAGTGCCGCATCCCGGACCGCGTCCCGGATACGTTATCGATCACGACAGAGCTCATCGACTTTTGCTCGCGCTCCCGGCCAATTATTACGGTTGGTATGTTGCGTGCCGGGAACACATTCAGAAGATCGGACCTCAGGCTCAACGAATTGGCGATAGCGATCAGTCCTTCTACCCGCCGCTCAGTCAGCATATTGACGCTACGCTGGAAACGAAGTTCATTGTTCTGGAAGTCTGTCAGGATCGGAAGATATCCCGAATCGTACAGAGCGTTTTCTATTCCAGTGAAAATCTGGGTGCAGTAGGGGTCCGTAATATCGGGCACCATCACTCCGACCGTATAACTGCGCTTGATGGCGAGTGATCTCGCGAATATGTTCGGATGGTAACCGAGCCTGCGGGCCGTTTCTTTGACCCGCCTCTTGGTGCGTTCGGCGATGGTGCGGGCAAGCGGACGGTCGTTCAATACAATGGAGACCGTGGTAATCGAGCATCCGGCATCCCGGGCGACATCGGTTATTGTGACCATTGGTTTTTCCCGGTAATTCCAGGCAGGCGCCAAGGCAGGTGGCCCGCGATCGCTCGGCTGTAAGGGTGCTGATTCGACATTAGCCGCATATTGTAGCTCAGAAAGCGGGAAGCAGTATATATATTAAGAGGTAATGCATTAAACAGTAATATCATAAGACTTGGCTTAGAGGCCTTGAGGTCACCAGCGCGCCTGGGGATGGCCGGTCCTGACCAGGGCCCTGTTTTCGGACCCTCCGCCTGCTGAAAACATAGCGCCTGGGGACAAGAATTCGCGCCCTTCCCCCCGTGAATACCTTTCCCAACCGGAACCCCGAGGCGAGCCGCATTCAAAAACGCACGGGCACCGGTTGCCGGTGCGCCCAGATGCTCGGCCAGGCATCCGCGCACGGGTAACCTCCCGCCAAGGCGATCCAAACCTTCCGCTGAGCCCAAGCGGATTCCCCAGATCGAGTGCGTCTGCGAATCCTCTCCACGGTTTACAGCGAGCTGGGGCTGGCAATAGCCAAGGGGATGGCAATCGCCGCTGCGGCTCCCGCGGCCGCGCCCACAATCAGCCCAACTGACTCTGCCTCCGAGAGTGAGCCAATGTGCCAGCCCACCTTGGCCTCCGGCATTGCTGCTCCCGGCCCACCGGGCTCGGGCGGCCCCACTGCGGTCTGGTCGATTTGGTTCTGCAACACCAAATCGGTTGGTCGCTGGGGACCAGACGGAGCCGCCCCCCGAGGTACCGTCGTAAACTGGCCGGCGTAAAGAATGACATGCCCGGTGATGGCCGGATCGATATTCCGTACGGAGGCCAGCCCTTCCACACATAAGACCGTGGTTGCATTCGGCTGGGCTTCGACAATCGAGTCCGTCCCCACGACCCCTGCTACGGCTGTCGGGGTATGCACGGTCCAGCTTGAACCGGGTTGGCTCAGTTTGCCCACCCGAACACGCATGTGCCCCGAGGTTAACTCGATCTGAACCCGACGCGTTTGGGGATCGTACTGGGCGATCTTCAGGGTTGAGCCAGTCCCAATATTCAAGAGGGAACCATCCGCCAGTACAATCTGTAACCGGCCATTTTGTTTGGTCATCACGATGTCGCCTGCGTCGATGCCATCTTCCCCCTTAAGGGTGGTCTCCGCCCCTTGGCCCTGGCGTTGTACCACATCGTCCGGTACAGCGTTACGGACGGTCCCGGCGTGCGGGGCTTCAGGCGGAGCGCCCGCAGCCACGGATTGGCCGGGCACACCTACCGCTGAGGCGGAAATGGCGGCGTATTTTCCCTCAGGGAGAACATAGCTGGCGTTCACCCTGGCGGACTTGACGATCACATTTCCGTTTATCGCAGCAGCGACCGTGGTTTGCTCCTGCGACAGTTGAACCGCGTAGCGACACTTTCCCTCTTGCGCGGGGGCGAATTGATAATTGGGTGTGGTCACCACCACGGTGGCTTTTCCGGCGCTCTCGGATACCACCACGCCAGAAACCAACTCCGCCCGCACCTCCTTCCCGTCACGGACAAAGCGCACGGAGGTTTTCTCGGCTATTCTCACTTGGGTTCCCGGGTTTAGTTCCACGAGGGCGTTTCCCCCCTCCGATGTGGTGAGCAAATCGCCATCGAAAATGACCTCTGCCCCTGGAACTGGCGCTCCCCCCAAGCTCGCGGCATGGGAAGAACGGACCATACCCAGCGCCCCTTCTCCTGCCGCAAAAATTGCCGGTGAGAGCAGTAATAGGCATCCGAAGACGCCAGGGAACACGTATCGAACTCGGGATTGCTGAAGCATCAACTCCTCCTACGAAGATATTCCCGGCCAGACGGGTGTTATGCGGTCCCCGGCTACTTATAAGATGCCAGAAATTATCCCCCAGGTCATCCGATCTCTCGCGGCTGTGGGCTTGGAGGTGCGGGTAGGGTCCCCACCGTTTTCGACGGAAATAATGGGGTCTTCCCCGCGTCAAGCTGGGTTGTCGGAATGCGCAACGCATCGGGTGGTATCGACCTTCCCCGTGTTTGGGACGCGGTTGGGGGTATTCTGAATCGCCTCCGGTATGGCGCGGTGGTGCCGCTGCTTTCCTACGGAGGCGGAGGATGAAAGCTTCAGGGCCGTAAATTTCGCCCCCAGCGTCCGATACACCAGCGGACCGCCCGTGCCACCTGTCATTTTCCTCCTGCCCTCCACTTTCAATAACTCCCTTTTTTTCATCAACATCTTGGAGAGAGTGGCTTAACTCGTTTGTTTTCATGGATATCATGGAGAGGCAGAAAAGCGACATTTTTTCTACATTTGTTTTCAATAACTTAATGGAGATTGGGCTCATTTTTTACCCCTTTTTTTTCCCTGACCCCCACCGCCGCAGAACCAGCTAAACGCCTTAATTTCAATCACATAGATTTTTTTAGGATCTTCGCTCTTCATTGCTAACTCCTTTTATTGCTATTAGATCTTGGAGAGCCGCGCCCGTTTTATCTGCCCGGCTCCCGTATTTCAAGCTAACTATTTCTATTTGAATGAGATAAGCCTTTCGGACATTTTTACTATAAACGACTAACTCATTTTATTTCTTATACATAGTGGAGAGCCTTGGTCTTTTCTAATCCATAATTGCCGAAATTAGCGCTATTTCAAGCCGGCGGATGGAAGGGCGGACCTTTACAGGCTGCGGAAAAACCCTACAATTTTGTCATCCTGAGTCCTTGGAATTCAGCAGGCGTAGCGCGGACCTCTTTTTTTTAGGTCCGCGGCACGTCCCCGATGGACAAGGAAAAGCCGCGGACCTAACCCGGATTTCTCACCAGGCTGAAACGCTCTTGGGGGCTGCCGGAAGGGCGGGGCTTCAGCCCCGCCGAAATCGCGGCTCCAACCCTTGTCCGTCCCGCGCCCCTCGCAGCTTGCGGCTGGCTGCGAGGGGCGCGGGACACGAGAAAATCCAGAAAGGCCCTCTAGCGGCGGGGCTGAAGCCCGCCCTTCCAAAATCGTGGTGAGAAATTCGGGCTAAAAAACAGGTCCGCGCTACCCTTCCTCGGCCCGAGTTTCTGCCGGTCATGGGCAGCCGGCAAGGCTGTCAACGCTCAGAATGACAGCGCTTTCGAGTTTTTCCGCAGCCTGTAAAGCCCCGCCCTTCCGAGGGCCATGATAAATAACGCTTTCTAATGCAACTTGGCACTAATCCTTCATCTGACGCTCATAGAGTTTAATCTTCAGCAGCAGGTTGGTGAGACGCCGGACCTCCCGAAGGTTCGAATCCTGCATTTTCTGCATGAGCTGCGCGTTGGGGTGGGTGGGCGCAATTTCCGCCGCTCGTTCGTAGGGCGACGGTCCCTTCACGGACTCTTTCAGCAGGGTCTTGCGCCGCGCCGCACAAGCCTCCATCTGGCGGGTGAGGATATTCTCCAGAAGCTGGCGCGGCCGCTCCCGCGCCTGCCATTCCGCCGCGCTGATACTGGGATATCGCGCCTCATTCTGCGGGGGTTGGGGAGGGCCGACCGGCGCCTGTCCCGGCAGGGCCGAGAGGCCGGCATGGGCCGGACTAGAGTGCGGCGCTACGTCAGCATGGGCATTCTGCTGGGTTACCGGTGGCTGGCCGGAAGCCGCCGCTACATTCAGCTCGGGCGGAGTGTCGGAACTTAGGCCAAAGATATCTTTGATCCTGGCGAGAGCCCGGCGAGACATCTCGTCGCGGTCCAATCCGTTTTCGCCCGTGCCCGGCGCCTGAAGTTCGTAGAAGAGGGCCAAAGCGATTTCGCCCATGTCCTTCAATACCCCCTCCAGGCGCAAGTTTTTCATCTTCTCAAGGTCCGCAAGCGGGGTGACGTAATGCCGGTGCGCCACCGATTCGGCGAGCCGCCGTAACCTTTCCTCCGTCATCTTCAGGCGCATCATGTCCGCGTGCACCCGGTCCTGCCGCCCGCTGCTCACCTCCAGGGCCTGGCGCACGGCGTAGCCTTCCTGCATGCGGGCGGCGCGATTCATCAGCCACAGGGCCCGTGCCAGAGAAATCACCACGCCCTCCTGCGAGCCGCCGGCGGGGTTCCATTCCTCCCAGAGCACGTCCAGCAGTTCCTGGAAGCCGGCCGGATCTTCGCCCAGGGCGCTCATCGCCGTCTGCTCCGCCTGCGCGTTGTAGCCAAAACGCCGGAGGGCGGCGCGGATGCGCTCCCGTCCTTCGTCCGTCACCGGATCATTGCAGAACCGCTGGTTCCGCCGATTCGCAGCCACTTTCTTCTGGGTCATCGTGTGTTTTTTAACTAGCGACATGGAATACCTCCAAAGGCAAAGGATAGGGCTCGGGATACGGGGTTCGGGTCAGGGATGGCGTTCGGAAGGCATTCTCTAACCCTCAATACCGGGCACCCGGGGCCCGGCCGGACTGCGCGATTTCACCCCGATGCCCTTCTCCATTTTATAGCCTAGCTCGTTGACGCCCAGATTCCAGGGGAATATCCACAAATTGGCTTAAAATGGAAGAATTATGCCGCTTTTTTCCTCCCCTTTCCCACGGGTAGGAAAGCGTATGGCGGGATCGCCCATTTCCGATCGCGCCGTAGGGGCGGCGCGCAGGAAGGTAGTGCGCGGGGAAGCCGGTTATGAAAATGCTCCCCTCCTCAGTTGAGGAGGGGGTAGGGGGTCATAGGCGCTAGAATATGCCACCCGATGATTCGCCGCCTTCCTTCCCGCGAAGCGGGACACCATGAATAGCCGCAGGTGAAACCTACGGAAACCGAAGGCGAAAAATGAATTCGGCCCTGAAGGGGCCGACCTATCCCACGGTCAACCCCGTCGGGGTTGAAGTGGCTATTGGGTTCTGCGAGCCGCAGGTTAAAACCTGCGGCCACCCACGCTTGGCCCCTTCGGGGCCGGACCGGAAATTACTTAGTCTAGCGCCTATGGGGGTAGGGGGTGGGGCTGATTGCAACTTGATGTTTTCGGCTTCAGGAGATAACCACCCCGGCGCTCAGCGCGCCACCCCTCCTGAATCAGGAGGGGAGTTATTTTCATCATTCATGACGCAGACCCTGGACGTTTTCGCGACAGGTCTGAAGGGCCCTTTCAGGCCCACGCGAGCAAATTGCACTTAAACTGGACTTACGTTGGGTCGTGGTGTCATTGGGAAGTGGCACGGGCGTCCCCCCCGTGAACGGTCACGGCCAAGATGGCCGTGCCACGGCAAATGACTCCACTACTTACGGTTGCATTGAGTAGCGGTCAGGAGTACCTTTTGGGTAAGCGGAAAAGTGGCTAATGAAAATCCCTGATGGAATGTCGCGCTTGCCGCAAGAGCAGCCCATCACCGCTCTGCTGCACGAGTTCGCCTCAGGGGACAAGACCGCACTCGACCGCCTGGTACCCCTGCTTTATCCCGAACTGCGAAGGCTGGCGCGGGGCTACATGCGCAACGAGCGTCCCGGCCATACGCTGCAACCGACCGCCTTGGTCCACGAGGCCTATGCCCGGCTGGTAAAGCAGGAGCAACCCGATTATCGCAGCCGCGCGCACTTCATGGGTGTAGCAGCGCAAGTCATGCGCCAGATCCTGATCGACCACGCGCGTACTCGCGATGCGGAGAAACGCGGTGGGGGAGCGGCGAATGTGTCACTGGAAATGGCTGCCGGCGTGCCCGTCGGTCAGCCTTCAACGATCATCGCCATTGACGAGGCCCTCGAGCAATTGGCGCGCAACGATTCCTTGAAGGCGCGGTTGATCGAGATGCGGTTCTTCGGAGGAATGACCGCCGAGGAATCTGCCGAGGTTTTGAAACTTTCCGTCACCGAGGTGCGGCGTCATCTCCGCGTGGGCCAGGCATGGCTGCAGCGGGAGTTGGATCAGAAAGCCGCCGCCGACGGAAAAGCCTGACCCGGGTGGCAAATTTCTCCCAGCCTTTTCGCCTTATTAGTGGGGTATTCATCGATCCGAAGGAGAGACTGTGTCCGGGTACAACTGGGACCAAATTCAGGAAATTTTCTTTGCGGCCGCCGATCTGGCTGTCTCCGAGCGCGACGCGTTCCTGGCCGGCGTGTGCAACGGGGATGCCCGGTTGCGCTCGGAGGTAGAGTCCCTGCTCCGGGCTGACGCCGCCGGCGACTCCGCCATCGCTGCGGCCATCGAGTCGGAAGTCAGTGCGCTGTTGGACGACCACGCGTCGCTGGTGGGCACGCGCATGGGACCGTATCGTTTGCTAAAGGAAATCGGGCGTGGCGGCATGGGATCGGTGTACCTCGGTGAGCGCGACGACGAACTCTACCGCAAGCAGGTGGCCATCAAAGTGGTCAAGCGCGGCATGGACAGCACGGAAGTGCTGGCGCGTTTTCGCCATGAGCGCCAGATTCTGGCGAGCCTCGAGCATCCCTACATCGCCCGGCTCATTGATGGCGGCACTACTCCGGATGGCCGTCCGTTTTTCGTTATGGAGCACGTGCAAGGGCAGCCGATTGACGCCTATTGCCGCGAGCAGGGCCTCAATTTGGAATCTCGTTTACGGTTATTCTTGCGAGTTTGCGAGGCCGTCTCGTATGCCCACCGTGCGCTGGTCGTCCACCGCGACCTTAAACCCGGCAATATTTTTGTGGCCGCAGAGGGAATTCCCAAGCTCCTTGATTTCGGAGTGGCCAAACTGCTGGATCCCGGCAATGATCCCGGACTCACCACCGCGGCTTCCGCCATGGGCCCCCTCACCCCGGAGTACGCCAGCCCCGAGCAAATCCGGGGCTTGCCGATTACCACGGCGGCGGACGTTTATGCCTTGGGGGCCATTCTTTTTGAGCTGCTGACGGGAAGCCGTGCCCAGCAGATCGTTACCCATAGCCCCTCGGAAATTGAGCGCGTGATCTGCCAAACGGATACCCCACGCCCCAGCGCCATTGCTCGGGCCGCCGGCGCACCGCACCGCCTGGGCGGCGATCTGGACAATATTGTGCTCATGGCGATGCGCAAGGATCCCGAACGCCGCTATGGGTCGGTGAATCGGCTTGCCGACGATATCGTGCGCTATCTGGACGGCCGGCCCGTCCTCGCCCGTCAGGATTCGGTGGTCTATCGCGCCCGCAAGTTTGTGCGCCGCAATACCCTGGCCTTGGCGGCGACTTTCCTGATCCTGCTCAGCCTGCTCGGGGGGATGGTTCTGGCGGAGATTCAGGCTCGTCGGGCCGAGAGTGCGCGCCGCTTCGCCGAAACCCAGAGGCAGTCTGCCGAGCGCGAACGCGAGCGCGCCGAAGGGCAGAGGCAACTGGCCGAGCGCGAGCGGGCCCGCGCCGAAGCCGAAACCCAAGTGGCCAGAGCCGAACAGGATCGCTCCCGGCGTCGTCTTGCCCAGATGCTGGAATTGGCCGACAGTTCTCTTTTCGACGTACACAAGGCCATCGAAAAACTTCCCGGCGCAATCGAGGCCCGCCGTCAGATCGTCGTGACGACGCTGCGGTTCCTGGAGGACCTTGCCAAAGATGCCGGCCAGGACGACGGACTGCGGTTCATGTTGAGCGCCTCCTATTTTAAAGTCGCGAACGTTCTGGGTTATCCTCTTCAGCCCAATCTGGGTGACACCAAGGGCGCCTTGGCGAATTATGAGAAATCGGCGGCACTGCTCGATCCTCTGCTTGCTAAAGATCCTGACCGTGCGCAATACCTTTTGCAATGGGTGCAAACCAAAGTCAATTGGGCAACATTGCTTGCCCGGTCCATTGAGAACCCGCGGGCCTTGCAGATGATGCAAGAGACGCTGCCGGCGGCGCAACGGCTAGTGCGGTTGCGTCCCCAAGACCCGCGCTGCCTGGTCGCGGAGAGCCAGGTGTACTCGGTGATGGTGAATATCCTGGCCACCACTGATTCCGAAGCTGCCCTCCAATTTTGCCGACTGCAGACGCAGGCCATGGAGCGAGCGCTGCAGCTTTCCCCGGGTAACACCGAGATGCAAATTGAACTCGGGACGGCCTATGGCCAGGAGGCCCGGGTATGGAATAGGCGGGGGGGGTTGCGGGAAGCCGAGGAGCTTTTCCGGCGCGCTGTGCCGCTGCTGGAAGGCGCATTGGAACGCAACCCATCCGATGTGCTGACTCGGCGCAGCTTGATGATCACCTATGGCAGCCTTGGCGGCGCCTTGGGGAACCCACTTTATCCCAACCTGGGCGATAACGTGGGGGCGCAAAAATACTCCGGGAAGGCACTCGCCATTGCCCGTGATCTGGCGAAAGCCGACCGCAACGATCAGCTTGCTCAATATGACCTGGCGAATTCGCTGCTGTACCGCTCTTGGTTGGACCTTCCCCAGGAGGAGTGGGCGGAATCCCTGGCGAATCTGCAAGAGGCGGACGGAATCCTGCAGAAGCTCTGCGCGGCTGACCCTCGGTCCATTGCCAATTTGCGAACCCTGGCGGCCGTCGAGGAATACGAAGGCAAGCGATTGGAAGGCTTGGGAAGAGGTAACGAGGCGATTGCCAAAGCTCGTCAATCGCTTGCCGATGCGGAGAAGGCGCTGGCCCGCACTCCGTCCGACCTCGGCGTGGTCTCGCAAGCACTGGCCAGCGCGGAAGAAACGGCGGAGATTCTGGCTCGCCATGGCGACCAGACCGGAGCCGTGGAGACGGCACGAAAAGCCATCGCGCGGGCAGAGCAGGTTTCCGGACCTGAGTCCGAGCGCGACCGCATTACCCGGTCACGCGCCATGGCATACCAGAGCCTGGCAAATATTGAGGGGAGCTTCGGCAACTGGAGCGAGGCCCAGGTTGCCGCTCAGCGCGCCGTAGACGGCTGGCGCCAGATAATTGCCTCGGGAAGTCCGCGTGCCGACCCCATCAGGTTGGCCCGTGCCGAAGCCCTGCTCCAAGACTGCAACGCGCATTTACACTAAAAAATTATTTGGTCCTGCGCAAATTTCGCCTCGTTTTTCCGCCTTAATAGATGAAGACCTTAATGGAGGTCCTGAAATAACACACGTCTTCCTCCAGTTAGCACGGACTCATCCCGCTTCGAACGGGAATAGTGCTGCAGATTTTTAGCGGATGTATGTCCTGTAAAACGTCGCGGGGTAGTGCCCTACGCGTCCAACTCCGCCCTATCTGCTCCTCCTTGGACCATGTTCTGAAACGCCTTGTTGGCGTGAATCGTGGTCAGTAGTGGGTCGGGCAAGAAAGCGTCATAAACCCTATGCAGGCAGAGTGCCAGATAAGTGCTCCCTACACCCCTTCCGGGGGCCGTCAAGACTTCGGTCTTACCGCCCGCGAGCGCCAGGTCATAGCATTGGTTAGCGCCGGCTATTCCAACAAGGATCTTGCGCAGAAGCTCGGGATCAGCGAGAACACCGCCAGATATCACCTCACCAACGTTTTTGACAAACTGGAAGTGTATGGCCGCTTGGAGCTGATACTCTTTGCCCTTGACCAAGGGTTGACCGCACAGGAATAGACCTGCCCGCCAGCCCCAGAGGGGCGAGCAATCACAGCCCAGGCCAACGAAGCTCTTTCGAGGATTGATTCTGGCATCATAAGCGCGTTAGGTCTTTCAAAAGATGTGCGCTAAGGCGGCTCGTCACGCTCGATCGCCCATTTTCATCCCGATTGGGAGCGCCAGCTCATGATCGGCTGGGAAGAAACCCCCATGTGCTCTTGGCGAAGGACGCCTGTTTGATCTCGACCTCGATCCACTCGATAGGGGTACCGTCGTCGGCACGCTCCCGAAGCGAGAGCTTCAACTTTCCAGCCTGAATTGAGACTTCATTCTGTCTTGTCCCTCCTCCGAATGAATGCTCCGTCACTCTCGCTGCGGTCGAACTCTGATCTTCCCGTTGGAGGGTAAGTTCCCCATCTCCATAGGGGACGACTCCGAGCCGCGACGCACGACTGATTCCTTCGGCGGTTTTTGACGCCACAACTACAGTGGCATTGGTCTCCAGAATATTCTGGTACTTCCCAGTTCCTGGCCCACCCTCCAGGCGATGCTTGCGCAGTGCCACGAGCACGACTTCTCCGTTTTCCCTCCGAACCCACGACGAGGTTCTGGCGCCACGAGTGGGGGAAGCATAGTCTCCGGCATCGAGAGGCTCGATCGAAAATACATTCGAAGAGCGCAGCAGGTTGGCCAGTCCGTTGTACTTCGAGACCCGATCGGGGGTGGCCCCGGTGTCCTGTTCATCGCCCGAAAAACTATTGAGCGAACCCAAGGTTCCGATAGGAGCAGAATCAAACCAGATGGAGGGCATGGTCGGCCAGTCGTATCCGCCCGAACCATAAGTCGGCATCCCCAACTCACCCAGGAGACTGCTGAAAAAAAATCGGCGGTTGGCCTCGAGGTCGTAGTCGCCTTCACACAAAAACAGGTCGTCAGGGCTGTGCTGATCGAAGACATCGATGAAGAGGGGAGATAGGGAGTAATAAATCACCACAATGTCCGGGTTAACCTCCCGCAAGGCTTTAACGAGAACTTCGACACCTTTTAGAAGGAGTCGCTCGCCGGCCAGACTCATGTCTTTCGGCGCCGCCTCCGAGAGAAGGGGAAGTTCGTATCCGAAGTCAAACTTGATAAGGTCCGGCTTGTAGCGTTGGACGAACTGGCGCGATACGTCGCCCAGAACCTTCGCCACTTCCGGTTGGGTAAAATCAATCAGGTAGTATTGCGCTGAGCCTTCTTTGGCGATGTAGGGCGTGCCGTCGGGCTTGTGCAGCATGTGCGCGGGGGTTAAGCCCAGATCGCGCGGATCTTCGCAACGCAAGAAAGCCGTCCAGAAGCCCAGTTTGTAGCCCTCGGCGCGGACGCGGTCGAGAATCTGGTCGAAGTGCGGAAACCTTTCCGGCGACGGGCCCAACTCGCCGTATTTTCCCTGCCACTTCATATCGAACACGAACATCCCCGCCTTCATGCCGGAGGCTTTCAGCCCTTCGAATATGGAGTCGAAAAGGGGTTCGTCGAAGCCCGCGATTTCCTTGTCCGCGGCCACTTCCGCACCCCACGAATTGAACTGAGGGGTTGCGGCGATGGCGTTCTTATGGGGTGAGTTGGTTTTCTTGGAGATGACTCCGGCCTTCACCAGCCCCAGATAGTAATGCCGAATCGCTTCATAGTAGTTCGCACCCATCGCCCAGTACAACCGGGCGCCCAATGACAGCCGGCCGGGACTCCGGAGGTGTCCCCACACGTCACCCTCATATCGGACGATGATACTCTGCCGCCCGCTGTCCGTTTCGAGATACAGATCGCCGGCCGGCAATTCGGCAAGCCCACAGCAAAAGGCGTCCGAAAGGTGCTCCTTGAGAGCTCCCTGCAAATTGATCGAGCTGGTATTGCGGTGGAATCCGCAAAAATAGTGGACGGGCAGGGCCCACTGTTGCACCAAGCCTGGGCCGGGAGATCCGTGCCCCAGCCAACTGGTCAAATGCAAGCCCATCTCGGCGTGGATAATCGGGCTTATCTCGGACGATTCGCTGATTCCAGGATGAACGAGAAAATTGTGCTCGAGCGCCGGCTTCGCCGCTTCACCCGTACCCTGGGCGAAATAATGGAGCGATACAACGTCCTCGGCGCCAGTGCTTTCATAGCTTACCGGATCGAGCCACGCGCCATCGCCATCAAAGCGCCAGGCAAGCGAGGCCTTGGCTGATCCGTTTACGCCCTCATAGACGATGGTTAGGAGGTTATCCTTAACGTCCCATTTGGCAACCCTGCCCGGAGTGCAGCGGCGGGCTCCGTGCTGCCCGGCGGCTTGGACGACGACAGCAGGTTGAAGTGTACCTTCCGCCATTACCCGCCCCTTCTTGTCGATGAACCGGAACCGGTCGTTCTCTGCTGACCATTCCCAGTTGTAGTCCTCTCCCTCTACACGCACCTGCTTGCCTGACCCGCTCAGCCTGGCGGGATTTGCAGTGCTGGCGCTCAGGCGCGCCCCACCCAGCAGCAAAGACGCTGCCGATGCTTGAATAAACTGCCGCCTGTTAAAGTTGGTCATCGCGAAGTCCATTCCCCCGTGTCTTATGTGGCGCCTCGTCTGGCGATTCCATTCCTAAACCAGAATTTCCGCCGGGGTTGCCTGTTCCCACGGCGTGGCTGAAGGTGAAAAGTCGTCGATTTGACATCAAGCGCGCATGGTCACTTCAATCCACTCGACGGGCGAGCCCTTCTCATCCCGTTCACGCAGAGCCAGGCGCAGCGTGCCGCCAGAAATTTCGATGCGCCTTTCCTTGGAATTACCTCCAAAGTAGTGCTCGACCGCACTGGCTTCGGTAGTTTGCGGGTCGGCGCGGTGAATGACCACTTCGCCTTCGCCATAAGGAACTACGGCCAGGCTGGCGGCCTTCACGATCCCGTCGGCGGTCTTGGAAGCGATAACCACCGATGCGTTGGTCTCAACAACTTCGCGGAACTTTCCTGAACCCTTGCGTCCATCCAGACGGTGGGTGCGCAGAGCAACGGCAACCAGTTCATCACTCTCAAAGCGCGCCCAGGAGGGTGAATGGGCGCCGCGCGCCACCTCAAAATAGTCAGCCTCAATGGGCTCGATCCTAAATGTGCTGGAACTTCGGAGGGCTTGGGAGAGGCCGTTGTACTTCGCAATAACGTCGGGTGTGGGCATCTCGTCCTCTTCATCCCCTATGAAACTGTTAAGCGATCCCAGGGTGCCGATCAATGCCGAATCAAACCAGATGGCGGGCATCGTTGCCCAATCGTAACCCCCCGAGCCATAGGTCGGCATCCCAAGCTCACCCAACAAGCTGCTGAAAAAGAGCCGCCGGTTGGCTTCCCAATCGTATTCCCCCGCCGCCATGAAGAGGTCGTCCGGGCAGTGGAGATCAAAATACTTGAGGAAGAGAGGCGACAGGCAGTAATACATCACAACGATATCAGGATTCGCGTCCCTCATGCCCCCCACGACCACTTCCAGTCCTTTCAGCATTAAACGTTCTCCTGCCAAACGCATGTCCTTGGGAGCGGCTACCGACAGCGGAGGCAGTTCGTAGCCGAAATCGAACTTCACTAAATCCGGCTGATAGCGCTCCGCAAATCTCTTTGCCCGTGCCCGCAGCACCTTTTCCACCTCCGGCTGGGTGAAATCCAGGATGTAATACTTCGAGTCGCCATCCCCGGAGATGAGGGGCTTCCCGTCTGCCAGATGCAGCATGTGCGAGACGGTCAGGCCCATGTCGGCTGGATCCTGGCAACGCATGAAGGCCGCCCACAGGCCAAAGTGCAGACCGTCGGCCCGAACCTGCGCGCGGAACTCTTCAAAATGCGGAAGCCTATCCGCCGAGTGCTCGAGCTTGCCGTATTCCCCTTCCCACTTATCATCGATGACGAACATCCGGGCTTTCATGCCCGAATCCTTCAGCCCCTTATAGAAGGAATTCAGGGCGGCCTCGTCCAATTTCGGGCCCTCTTTTCCGGCAGCGACCTCCGCGCCCCAGCAATTAAACTGTGGAGACAGGACTACCGAGTTCTTCTTGGCGGAGTTAGCTTTTTTTTGAACGATTCCTGCCGCGACGAGCCCCCGGTAGTAAGCCCGAATCGCTTCGTAGTAATTTGGCCCGATCCCCCAGTAAAGTTTCGCACCAAGGTCCAGCCGCCCCGGCCCTTGCAGGTTCCCCCAGAGGTCGCTTCGGTAGCTCACGATCAAGCTATGATGCCCATCACGCGTTTCCAGGAATTGGTCCCCGTTGGGAAGCTCTGCGAGGCCGCAGCAAAACGCTTCAGAAAGATATTGGGTCAACGACGACTTTAAAGCTCCCGGCTTGTTGCGATGGAACCCGCAAAAGAAATGAGCAGGCAAACCCCATTGCTGAAGCAGCCCAGGAGTGGGGGACGAACCTCGTCCCAGCCAACTGGTAAGGTTCAGTCCCAGGTCCGAGGTTACAATCGGGCTTACCGCGGGAGATTCGCTGATTCCAGGGAGAATCAGGTAGAAATTATCGAGCGTGGGACGAGCGCCCTCGCCGGTCCCTTGGGCAAAGTAGTGAAGAGCTACGATGTTCTCAGGTTCTGAAGATTCGTAAAAAACAGGCTCCAGCCAGAGGGCCTCATCCTCGAACCGCCAGGTAAAGGTCGATTTCCCGCTACCATTTACACCCGCATAAGTGATGGTAAAGCTGCCGTCCTTTGTGGCGTGTGCAGATGGCTTTCCTGGAGTGCATATCCGGGCCTGTTTATTCGTGCCCCGTTGGACGATTACAGCAGGTTGAAGAATTCCGCTGGTCATCACCAAACCTTGTTTGTCCAGAAGGCGGAACCCATCGTCGGCCTGTGACCATTCCCAGGTATAGTTCCTTGCCTTTACTTGCACGCCTTGGGCGGTCTCATCAACTTTTGCCGGATTGCCAGGCGAGGCGGCAATCTTGACACTATTCAACAACAAGGATGCGGTGGATGCTGCCATGAATTCGCGCCGATTTAATCTGATCATTGCGATTGCCTCCCGTTTAGAAGCTTGTTTTCAGTTTGCGCGGGTAGTGGTGCAGTCTGCTGTAGCGGCTCTCGGCGGTCCCTTCCTGCGTCAGGACAAGTTTCGACCGCCGTCACAAAAAACCGAACTCAACTAGGGCCCCGTCATAGTCCAGGGTGCCGCACACGTCCAGAGCTACGATTGCATCATCTGCGAGTAGACCCCTCACCCCCACGACCAGCAAAAACGTGGGGCCCCCTCCGCCTTGCGGTCCCCCCTCTCCCCAAGGGAGAGGGTTGGGATTTTGATTTTTATCCCTCTCCAGGGGGAGAGGGGGGACCGCAAGGCGGTGGGTGAGGGGGCCCTGTTCAACCCAATCGACTTTGACGGAACCCCGCGAATCGAACCACTACCCTTGCGGGATTTCACGCGTAAAGTGGACGGAGCCTATTTTCGGATTTCCAAGACCTCCACCTGGTGCTCCGGCGGAAGGTGAACCTCAATCCCCTGGCGGAACTGCTCACCGGTATGGGCGCCCAGAACTTGGCCGGTCATGGCGGAGCGAACGTGGAAGGTTCCCTCCGGAAAAACCGGCAGTTTAACTACCACCTGTTCGAGATGCGATTCGTTTTTGAATAGGGCAATCATCCCTTCACCCTGGCGGCTGAGTCGCGCAAATCCGTCCCAGGTTGCCGCTCCCGGCTGCTGCCAGTTGCCGAGGGGGAAGAAGCCTTCCGGAAGCGCCACATCCTTGCGCAGCGCCTTGAACCAACGAACCTTCTCGCCATACCAATCCTGCTGCTCCGGCGTCAGCTTGCGGAGGTCACCGAGGAAAAGTGGGCCTGCGCCCATGGCGGTTACCAGGCGATCTTCAATGGATGCCATTTCCGCCTGAAGATTACCAATCAGCATTGTTTCGCTCGGAATGGCCAATGACCGCAGGTAGAGCAAGGTCCGAGCCTGGCGCGGACCCGCAGCTCCCGGCGTTCCATCATCCACATTGCTAAGCCAATCCAGATCACCCGCCGCCAGCAATCCGTAGTCGATGATATGTTTCTGTCCCCACAATTCAAAGGTGAGGTCAAGCAGCACCTCAGGATGATCACGATAAATGTGGTCGGTCACATACTGGATGCCTTCATAGATGCGTTCCAGCGATCCTGCCCAGGATCTGTGGTCATGGCCCTGGGCATAACAGCCCGGAGATTCGCCGTAAGCATTAAACACCGTGGTGAGATCGACCTTGACGTAAGCCAGGTGATAGCGGCCAATCAATTCGCTGATGCGCTTCGCGGCCACTTCCCGATAAGGAGTAGCAAGGCACATCACGGCGTCGGAACCCTCCATAGCCTGTGTGAATTTGGGCTTTCCATGCGCGTCTTTGCAGATCCACTCGGGGTGTTCACGCGCGACTGCGGTTTTCATGCTGATGGCAGCGAGGGGCACCCAAAGGCCCAGGCGCATCCCCTTTTTTTCCACCGCCGCCTGAATTTCCTCCAGACCGTTGGGAAACAGTTCCCGATTGATGGTATTTTCACCGTAGTTTGCCTGCCAGCCGTCATCAATCGTGAAGATATCCAAGCCCATGCGGGCCGCGGCGGCGATCAGGTCCATGGTGATGCCTCGGGTAATTCCACGCTCGAAAGGCTCCCAGGTGTTGTAAATCCAGGGCGGCTGGTAAGCTGCCCCCTTCTTCATTAACGCCTGCGAAGTGTAAGAGGGAACCACCCAGCGGGGATCAGCGAACCCCTTACCGTCGGCAAAAAAGGCTATGGAACTCTTCGCGCTGGTAAACGTCTCTCCGGGCTGCAAGCTGCGCTCGAAGGGAAACAGGTCCGTGTCATACATTAACTGGACGCCATCGCCCCATCCCGAGAGTTCCGTCCGCTTCGTATAACCAGGAGCCCCGTTCATCGCAATGTAGCCTTCTCCGGTCAGTGAGTTTCGTTCCAGGACCGCAGTGTCGTCAACCCTTCCGGTGAAGAATACTTCCCGCGGCTGGCTGCCATAGAACCCCGAGGCCTGCAACACATCGGGGGGACCCGGCGCAATGCTCAAGCTCTCAAAGCTTAAATGCGAAAGGGTCACGGGAGCTGTGCCACGGTTGGTGATAGCGATCCATTTTTGGACCACCGGATGCGTATCGTAAACGGCGTAAGAAATCGTCACGTCGATCGGCTTGGTCTTCGCGCGCAGCTTGATGGCTAGAGATTCTGCCGATGGCGTGAGCTTCTGGGTCTTGGCTTCAAGGAGTTCCCAAGCCGATCCGTTCGATCCACGAAGAGAATCTCCATCCACCAAAACTGAGAACTCGGCGCCTCTGTTTCTCCGCTTCCGGGGGGTCTCCATGAAATCGGTTCCTGTCACTTGGTGCCGCCAGCTCGCGGTGTGCAGGCCCTGCTCCGGGTCGAAGCGGACCTCTCGTTCCACCAGGGCGTTGCCGACGGTCCAGCTTTGTCCCTCGGTGTTCGTGTGCACAAACGCCGTAGCGGCATCAGCAATCCCAGCCGGATTGCCAGGCGACGCTGAAACCTTGACACTCTCGAGTAACAACGATGCGGTGGATGCTTGTATAAATTCACGTCGATTCAATCTGATCATTGCCAATGCCTCCGGTATATGAACTTGTTATCAGTCGTTGAACGCCACTCGCAGCCGGGAGCCAGTGCCCCGTCATTGTCCAGGGTGCTGCACACGTCCAGAGCTACGAATGCATCATCTGCGAATAGACCCCTCACCCCCACGACCAGCAAAAACGTGGGTGAGGGGTCCCTTTCAACCCAATCGACTTTGACGGAACCCTGAGCCGGGAGCTCTGAGGGCTGCTGTACCGACTGTGCGATACTAGCGGGACTTACTTTCGGATTTCCAATATCTCCACCTTGTGCTCCGGCGGAAGGTGAATCTGGATCCCGCGGCGGAACTGCCCACCGGTGCGGGCGCCCAGAACTTGCCCGGTCATCACGGAATGAAGGTGGAACGTTCCGTCTGGGAAGGCCGGCAGGTCCACGGCAACTTGTTCGAGATGCGATTCGTTTTTAAACAGAACGATCATCCCTTCGCCCTGGCGGCTGAGGCGCGCGAACCCATCCCAGCTCACGACATTGGGCTGACGCCAGTCGCCAAGAGGGAAGAATCCCTCATTAATCGGCACAGCGCGGCGGAACTCCTTAAACCAACGGATCTTCTCCGCCAGCCAGTTGACTTGCTGAGGGGTGAGCTTTCTCAAATCACCCAGGAACAAGGGGGCAGAACCAATCACCGTGCCGAAGTGTTCATCGAGAGACGGCGTCGGAGCGCGCAGATTGCCGATTAGCATGGTCTCAACCGGAATGGCCATGGCGCGATGATAGAGGAGCGTCCGCACTTGGCGGGGGCCGGCAGATCGGGTGGAAGTGTCATCCACATTGCTCATCCAGTCAAGATCACCGGCATCAAGCAGCCCGTAGTCGATGATGTGCTTCTGCCCCCAGAGTTCGAAGGTAAGGTCCAATAGAACCTCTGGGTGCTCACCATAGATCTGATCGGTCACATATTGCATGCCCTCATAGATGCCGCCCAGCGATTCAGCCCAATTCTGATGATAGTGCCCTTGCGCGTAGCAGCCCGGCGCCTCACCATAGGCGTTGAAGACGGTGGTCAAGTCAATCTTTACATATCTCAGGTTGTGCCTTTTGATGAGCTCGTTGATGCGTTTCGCCGCCCAATCACGGTAGGGAGAAGCGAGGCACATGACGCGATCGTCAGGCCCGGGGAATGCCGCGATTTTCTCGTTTCCATCCAGATCCCTGATGATCCACTCCGGATGTTCCCGAACCACGCGGCTCTGTGGGCCCATCACCACCAACGGTTCCCAAAGGCCCAACCGCATGCCTTTACTCTCGAGCGTGGCTTGGATATCGTCAAAACCCTTGGGGAATTTCCTGGGATTGACTTCGTTCTCGCCGTAGTTCTCACTCCAACCGGTGTCGAGGGTGACGACGTCGAGGCCCAATTGGGATGCAACAGGGATCACTTCGTTCACGATCGTGTCGTTATAGTCCTGAAAGAAAGGCTCCCAGGTGTTGTAGAACCAGGGTGGCTGGTAGGAATCTCCTTTTTTCATGAGAACCTGCGAAGTGTAGCTCGGCATTACCCAGTACGGATCGGCCATGCCTCGCCCCTCCGCGAAGAAGGCCACTCCGCTTTTCGCGCTCGTGAAAGTCTCGCCGGGCTTGATGGTGCGCTCGAAGGGAAACAAGTCCGTGTCATACATCACCTGAATTCCGTCTCCCCAATTCGTCATCTCGGTGCGTTTCATCCAGCCCGGCGCCTCGTTCATCACAATAAAGCCCTCCCGCGTGCGAGGATCCTTAGCCAGGATTGCCGCGTCTTCTGCCCGCCCGGTGAAAAAAATCTCGCGCGGGTGCACGCCGTAATAGGCGAAGATGATCTGCTCGCTCGGCGGGGCCGCCTCAAGGTTCAGCGCCTCGAACACCAGGTGCGAAAGCTTGATTGCCTGGTCGCTCCGGTTCGTGATGGCAATCCATTTCCGCACTACCGGATGTCCGGAATACACCGCATAGAAGGCCGAAACCTCCAGCGATTTGTTTGTGCTCTTTAGCTTGACCTCCAACAGCTTCCCGCCGGGGGCGGCGTCGCTCGTTTCTGCTCCCACCCAATTAAAATCAGCGGAGGGACCCCGCGTTGCGCCCGCCAGATGAGTACTGTCAGCTTGGAATGAAAACTCCGCACCCCACCTCGTTTCCGGCCCCCAGGGTAAATCGGTGTCCAATTGCTTCAAGAAATTTTTACCCGTGACCCTGTGGAGCCAACTCTCGGTGTACAGGCCCACCTTCGGGTCGAAGCGAATCTCTCGTTCCACCAGGGTGTTTCCAACGGTCCAGCTTTTCCCTTCGGCGTTCGTGCGAACAAAGGCCGCAGCGGTTTCGTCTGCCTTATCCGGGCTACCCGGCGATGCAGAAACTTTGGCGCCATCCAACAAAAGCGATGCGGTGGATGCTTGTATGAATTCACGGCGATTAAATTTGATCATGGCAATTGGCTTCCTCTTATAGTCTCGCTATTAGCTTGCGAGATGGTTCCACATGCTGCGGAAAAACGCCAAAATCCCGAAAGAGCGCTAACTGGCAATGCCGGGACCGGCAAAGCATCTTCATTGAAACCCCGGCATCCTGGCGCGATCTCATTCACCGGCATTGAATACTCAAGGCCTGACCTGAATCGTGCGCAGGAATTCCTTGGCCCTTTGCGCGCGTTGCTGGCGCACTTGTTCAAATCGCTTGGCTTGCTCATCGGCTTTGGGATCTTTGGTCCTCTGGTACAGAATCATGAGATTCAAATTGGCGGTGTAGTTGTCGGGGTTGATGTCCAGGGCTTTCTGCAAGTCATTTCGAGCACCCGGATAGTCCTTCTGCTTGAGATGGACGAGTCCCATCTCGGCATAAGCGTCAGCATAATTCGGGTAAGCTTTGAGCGCCATTTCCAGTTGGGCAACGGCTTCCGGGTAGTTACCTTCCTGATTCGCGATTCTGCCCAGGTAGTAATGGGCGCCGACGGAGGTTTCGGGATCGTTCGCTACCGTCAATATAACCTTCGCGGCGTTTTCATCATCGTGGCTGGCGAAATAGGCGGAGCCCAAGCCCAGGCGTCCGCGCGGATCGTGGGGCTTCAGTTGGCAATACTTCTGAAAATAGGGAATCGCTTCACCGGCATCTTCGCGCTGCATGGCGACCGCGCCCATCGCATAGTTGTAATAAGCATTGTTCGGGTCAAGGCTCACAGCTTTCTTCAGGGCTTGATAGGCTTCTTCCGCAAGGTTCATCTGCACACAGACCATCCCCCAGAAAAAGTGGATCGACGCGTTCTGGGGTTCGATCTCCCGCGCATGGGCCAGATATCCCAGCGCACCGGTATAGTCCTTTTGGTCATCGGCCACTTGGGCGAGGTCCAGGAGCAGAGAGACCGAATTGGGCGGGAGTTGCGCCGCTTGATCAAGAGTCTTGCGCGCATCGTCGAGCCTCCCCTGCTCTTCGTATAAAAGTCCAAGACGGGTTAACGAAATGGCATCCGTTAGGCCTCTCTGCCTCAGACCTTCCAAGAGTTTAACCGCGAGCGGTGTATTCTTATTCCGGGCCAGCAGCGGAAGGAGACTCATCACGTCGGCTCCGGCCAGGTCAGGACTCTGCAACATCCGGTCGGCCGCCTCTTCGGCCTTCGAATCTTCGCCGGACCCCGCATAGTCACCACAACGTACCGAAAGGGCTTGAGAACGGTCCTGTGCCCTGGCTGGCATGTTCGACAAATCCCGCAGTGATCGTGTGTAGAGCCCTTTTTGCATTAAAAGGACGGCACTTTGGTAGTTCGCTTCCACATTGCTGGGATCGAGCTTGAGGAGTTGCGCATAAGCGCTGATAGCTTTATCTCGAGCGGTTGTCTGCTGGGGCATCCATTCCTGATACAGGTGGCCGAGATTGAGATAAGTTTCCGCCGAGGAGGGAGCAAGCTCGATGGCCTTTTGGAAACTGGCTTCTGATCCCGTGAAATCCCTGTTCTGCGCTTTGATGACGCCATCAAGGTTGTAGAGGCTCGCATCCCGTGGAGACTCTTTCAGCGCGTTGGAAAGAAGCTGTTGGGCGGAAGCAATGTTTCCCTGTTGAATAAGCGCCTGGATTTTCTGAACTAATTCGGAGGACTGCGGCGGGTGCCCCAATGAAGTGATAACGGCGCTCAATATCCACATCGGGACCACAAGCAATGAACTGGTTCTGGTCTGGATGGGACCCATCCTCCCACGCTTGCAAATTCCCAATTTCACGACCCCCTCGCGAAGCCTGGCCCAACGCCGCAATTCTTATCGAGCCAGCATGAGGAGGCAAGTTCTATTTGGAGGCGCAGTTGGTGTCGAAAAGCTTGGCAAGAATCTCCAACCCGGGTTTTTCATTAAGTTGGGACGCTTTGCGGGGTGCCGGAAGGGCGGGGCTGAAGCCCTGCCCTTCCGACGTGGAAGCGTTGACCCCGCCTTCCTGCTCTGCACCTCAGGAGGGCGTTTCGGCCCTCCTCGGTGCAATGCCAGAGGTGTTCCCTGGCGGGTTGTCGTGCTCGGGTTAGAAGGTAAACCTGGCGCCCATTTGGATGCTGCGAGGAGAGCCCACAACACCCCCGTTCCAATCGCCGAAATTCGGATTGGAGACGTCGGTGACAAAATTACTGCCCAACGAATGCCAGTTCCACATGTTGAAAAATTCGAACCTAAGCTGCATGTGTACCTTTTCGGTTATGGGGATGGTGTCGGTAAAGGCTACATCCTCGTTGTGATACCCAAAGCCCCGCAGATTAGTGATCGGAGCCCCAACACCAAAGTTGTAGTTGAAGGTGCTGGCGGGCTGGAACGAATTCACGTTGAAGAGCGGGTTGGACGAAGTACTGGGATTGAGGGCGCTCTTGCTGACCGCGAAAGGATTGGCCCCCGGCAGGATTCCAGGATAGCAGCTCGCGACGACCGCTCCCGGGACGTTGCAGTAACCGGAGTTGATTTGGAACGGTGTGCCGCTTTGCAGACGCAGAATCGTGCTGACCTGCCAGCCCCCCACGAGACGGTTCATCGCCCCTCCCTGGTCCAACCATCTCCGGCCCTTGCCGAAAGGTAGGTCGTAGCCCAAGGAAACGTTCGCCATCTGGGGCACGTCATTGAAGGCCAGCTTGTAGTTCCGCTGCTTTTCGTAGGGAGAAATGTAAAAGGTGCTCCCCGACTGTGAAGTCTGCACGAACTCGGACGTCGTCATCGTTTTGGACAAAGTGTAATTGGCCAGGAGCCAGAGGCCGTGGGAGAAGCGCTGCTCCGCGGTGGCTTGGAAAGAGTCGTAGTTTGACCACCCATGGTTCTCATTGGTCCCGTAGAGATTACCGCAGAATTGGGGGAACGGCCTGAGGGCCTGCGCAACGCTGGGCGCACAGCCCGCCATCTGCCCCGCCCAGCCGGTGTAGGGCTGGTTCACGCCGTCAACGGTGGTCTCGTTGGGTGCGAATTGATCATTCAACTCCGAGCCCATCGTCGTCAGAAGCGAGGGGTTTATGGCGTTTAGGGGGTTAAGTTGTGAAAGCAGCCGGGCACCGTGATTGCCAATGTAGGCGCCACTCACATGGAAGTTCTCCTTGAACTGGTGCTCCACCGTCAGGTTCCACTGATACGCACGCGGCACCTGGTTGGCGTCGAACGGCCGGTAATTGGGACCAGCCTCACCGTTGTCGAAGCTCTCGGTGAAAAACGGTGGCTTCTGGAAGGTTTGGGGAACGCCATTTTGAAGCAGGAAAGGAGCCTGAATGCCGCCCAGGCCACTGCTGAAGCTGACATTGTTGTTAAACCCGTCGGTAGCGATTCCTGCGCCCCATCCCGGGTAGAAGTTCTGCATCATGAAGATCCCAACTCCACCGCGGATCACGGTCTTGGGGGTTACCGCGTAGGCGATGCCGACGCGTGGTCCAAAGGCCCGGTGATACAAATTCTCAGGGTAAGCGGATCCAAAGCTGGCGGCGCCATACTTGCTGCCGGCAAACACCAGGGCGCCGGGAAGGTTCCCAGCCCCGGGATTCGGCCTCGTCGGATCCAGGAATGAAGTCTGGTTCTTGGCTTCCTCCGAGGGTTGGTAAAGATCCCAACGGATGCCATAGTCGATGCTGAGCTTGTGGGTCACTTTCCACGTGTCGGCGGCAAAGAGGCCGAGGGACCTGGCCTGTGGCCGGAAAGCGCCGAGCGAATAGTAACTAATCGAGGACGATCCCACCTCACCGAGCAGGAAACTGGCGTACGAATTCCCGGTCGGAGTCGGATAGTCGAGAAGCCCGGTGTTCGCGTCGGCGAAGTTAAAGGTCCCCGAACCGTTCGCCGTGGTTTGGGTGGGGTAGGCAAGGTTACGGTATTCACCACCGAATTCGAGGGTGTGCTTCCCCTTCACCCAGGTGGCCATATCGTTAATGATCCAGGTTGGTCGGGTGGAGATGAGGTCCGAGTTCCCTCCATAAGAGGAATAACCATCCGCCGACGCGAAGTTAAGGGACGACTCGTGCTTGTTACTGTAGACTCCCGCAATTTGCGGCACGTCCTTAACATAAGGGTCCGAGGAGTTGTATTCCTCGGTCAGCAAGTCAAGGTAGCCCATGGCAAAATGGTTCAGGAGGTTTGGCCGGAAGGTGTGGTCGTAGTTAAGCCGGGAAACCTCACTGTAATTGGGAATGCGGGTGTTGTTGGTATCGATCTGCGCGGGAAGATCGTGCTGAGTAAAGGGGAGCGTGCCGCGATAGTGCCAGGTGACGAACACGTGATCCCTGTCGCCAATGTACTGGTCGCCACGGACGTCCCATTGATCGGTATCCGCGTTTAGAGCATTCGCCAAGGCGAAGGGGGATTCGTAGTTGTTGATAATCCCTGGACGGTTCGGAGCGGGCACATATTTCAGCCACCCCGAGGCCAGAGAAGTGCCAAGCTCGGGATCGGTGGCGGGTATTACGTTCCCCGGGAACTGCGTGCGCAGGTAGGGGATGTTGGTGGTCGATGCCGGCTGGCTGGAGTTGTAAGCAGGGTTGACCGTTGTAGTATCGGGATCGTAGATGGGATACGGCCATTCGCTGAAATTGTCCTCGGTCATGAGCGCCGTGGGCACCGTCAGGATAGGTTTCGTCGCGGCGCCTACGGAGCGATAGGCCTCAAAGTTAACGAAGAAGTAGCTCTTCTTGCGTCCGGACCAAAACCCTGGCAGGTGCAAGGGACCGCCGATGTAACCACCCAAATCGTTTTCAATGTCCTTGGGGCGCTCGGCGACGCCGAATTGCCGGGCATTAAAATCCGTGTTGCGGTTGAATCCGTAACCGCCGCCGTGAAATTGATCCGATCCGGCTTTGGTGCTGGCCACGGTAACGGCTGAGAAGGTGGCTCCATACTGGGGGTCATAATTCGAGGCGAGCATGCTGACTTCACCTACCGCCTCGGGAGAGATGGGGAAGTCGTTCCACGCCACCGTCCCGCTTTGGCTGAGAAGACCCTCCACCATGCTAACGCCATCGAGGACGGCTTCGTCGGCATCCTCTTGGCCGCCATTGAATTCCGCGTAATCCTGACCCTGTCCACCCGCGACCGTATTGACGCCGGGCATGACGATCAAGAATTGCAGCGCGTTGCGTTGAGCTCCCGCCACTTCCAGCGGAAGGGCGCTGATTTGTTGGGTGGCGATTCCTTGCTGCACCACCGCGTTCTGGTAGTTGAGCGGCGAGGCGTTGGCTGACACCTCCACGGTTTGGGTTGCCGCTCCGAGTTTGAGCTGAATTGGAATATTGGCCACGTCATTCAAGTGGAGGGTAATCCCTCGCTGAATGAAGGTTTCAAATCCCTGGGCCGTGCATTGCAATTCATAAGCCCCGATGGGAATGTTGGGGAAGGAAAAGTTTCCGTCCTGCCCGGTCGTGGCATTCCTGGTGGTCCCCGACGTGACCAGGGTCAGCGTCAATGCTGCATTCGGAACCATGGCGCCGCTTTGATCCGTCACCGTACCGGCAATGCTGGCATTGGAGTTCTGCGCGTGCACGGGTATAGCCCAGCACATCAGAACGGCCAGCACAAGACCGGTAAGTCTTGCCGTTAGTTTATGCATTCGGTGCTCCTTCTATAAATTTGACAGCAAGACCCAAAACCTGACGCAGTATTTCATGCCCGAAAGTTGGGCGCAGGCGATAATTAGAGGAAATGAAAGGCATCGACTTAATTCTGCGGGTACCCGAGCGGGCCGCAAGGGGGAGTACGATCAGTCCGTTGACCGCTTACCAAATATCCGACAAAAGGCGGGGAGAAGTTCTCCACCGAATGATGGCGCGCTCCAACAGCTAGCTGACCATCTAACGGGGGCCATACCGCCTGCTTCAGGGTCGCGTTACGGAGGCTTGTGGAATAGTTTCCCCCCGTACTCACATCTTTAATCCGCTCTGTCGAAGTCTTGCCCGTGCAATTCAATACTTTCATGGGACGTGCACGAGCACGGAACATTTAGCATGTGCTATTTTCAAAGTCAATAGATTTTTTTTATCACCGCTATACAGCGTGACGCGAACGGCGCACGCAGTGGTCTCCGGCAGGCATTCGCCCTGGACGCGACATGGTGCCGCAACCCCCAAATTTCCGAGGGCGCGCGACCCATCGCCTCTCCCAAAACCTTACTTTCCGCGTCTTCAATCTTGACTGGTCTCATGTCTATGGGGAAAGACAAGAAAGCGAGACTTGCAATTACGTATGCCCTTCATCGATTGAGTCCTACGGTTACTGTGCTTGTAGCCAAGAAGATTGCAAATGGGGAATCGCCCCCTCCGTATCTTTCTCATGAGAAACTTCACGGAACATGCACAGATTCGACCGCAGCGCTACCAGGGGATTCAGGTAACAGGCCGGAGGAAATGGAAGGCCGCTAACAAGGTGATCGACAATCAGACGGACAGCCGTCTGGCCCTGCATATAGGGACGTTGATAAACCGATGCAAGAATGGTCCCCCGTTCGAACCATGGCACCATGTCCGGAAACAAGTCCGTGGTGACGAGTTTGACCCTCTCGGCAAGCCCTGCGGCGTCGAGCGCAGCGCAAACCGGCAGGCAGTTGACAGTGCTGATATACATTCCGTCGATGTGTCTTTCTCTCTTAAGGAGTGAAGTACATTTCTCCAACGCTTCCTCTTCCGATTCGTGGTTCTCGATGACCTCAATGACTCTGCCCCCATGCGAGAACTGCTCGAAGGCCTCCGAAAAGCTCCTGACCTCCCTGTAATGGATCTCATGTTGAAGCATTCCTGTAAAGATAACTACTCGGGCCGCGGATCGAATGAATTTGCCCATGAGTTCAGCGGCGCATCTTCCGTTCAACTCCGGGTCCGAGCATACGGCCGTTGACCGTTGGCAACCCGCGACATCCCCGGCGACGCAAACAACGCGGATGTTTCGCTTCTCGGCTTCGTCGATCAGTGCGCCCAAACTGCGATCAAAACCGGGGGCCATGATGAGGGCCTTGATATCCCTCTTTAGCATCTCTTCGATCCGGTCGAGTTCACCCTTGCCATATCGCTCGAAAGGGCGGTAAATGGTGTTGATCCCCACCGATTCGAAATGGCAAGCCTCTTGGAGGATGCCGTCCCGGACTTGATCAAAGAAGAAACGAATCTCCCGGGGGATGCAAACACCGATGGAGAGAGGGGCGCGCCCCATGACGAGCATTCTGGCCGCCAGGTGCGGCTTATAGCGCCGTTCCGAGGCAATTTGGACAATTAGCTTGCGCGTCTTCTCACTGATGTCTCCCCTTCCGTGCAGGGCACGATCGACCGTTCCTCTTGATACATGAGCAAGTCGGGCAATATCGTTAATATTTATTCTTTTCATAGGACCGGCTTTCCGCGCGGTATGATAGCGCCCGCTCCCCCCGCCGTCAAATGCCCGCATATACTTTCTCGCCTATCGTTTAATGCGCCTCTCTAGATCGATCCAAGCGCACCGTTGATTGGCATGGTTGATGAGAACAATTCGTGAACATGGCCAGGTCAGGGGATGTGTCCTGTTACAAAGACCGTGGCAGCCCGCGGTCTCGCGGCCCTAGCCCTCACCATTTCTCCAGTCGCCTGATGATGTTCGGCTGGTCGTGTTCCTCGGCGGGAATGCAAAGGTACAGGCCGTCCGGCTTCATTGCCGCGATGAACGGCTCCAACTCGCTCAATTGTAAATCCACCACCACACCTTTGCCGGCAGCTTGGATTTTCTTTATGACCGGTAACCATTGCTGGATGGAGAGATCGTCTCCGACGCCTTGCACCCATTGGATGGCGTGAATTTGAGGAAGAGTTAAAATGAGGTCAAGATGGCGGAGCATGCCTTTGCCGTCAAGGTGGAAAATGTTGTGGGTCATATTCCGGACTTCATTTTTCAATGACGGCAGGTAATATTCGCAGAAAGCTTTTGTCGAAGTCATCGCCGTGAAGTCGCAGCTCGGGATGTGCATCTTGCCCCGCGACGGGATGCCCATCCAAGTAACGGAGAGCTGGCCGTGAGCTTTGAGCGTGGCGTCGTAATGGTCAAACACCGGCAGAAAGTTCTTGTTGGCGAGAGCCAGCATCTCGTGGACTTTCTGCGGGTCGTCCACAAGATCCAGGCAGAGTTGCTGCGGGTCGCGCCAGTCAGCGACGCAATCAAGGCTGCCATGCAAGTCGGTGTAGCCAACCATAAACCTGCCGGCGGATTTTTCCAGGGCGACGCAGGTCAGTTCTTCGATGCCACGGAAATACTTGTTGTCATGGCTGAAACTTAGGCCCCGGATGTCGTCCCAGTCGTGGATGCAGTGGCGGATCCAGGAGGTGACTTCGCCGTAATCCAACTCCGCGCCGTGAAAGGCGGCGTACACATTGGGCCCGAGGTTGGGCCAGAAGATGGGGAAGGTTTCGCCGTGGAACGTGTGGCCGCGAATTGATTCAAGAAAGAAGTCCACCTGAAACTCGGCGTCAAACCAGCGTTCCTTCAGGCTTGGCCAGGAGCGCCCCGCCAGCGTGGGCGAGGCGGCATACTCGGCGTTGTGTTGCGCGAAACGAACCGGAGGGCGATCGAGCGACTCGTGGTTGAACCACGCCTCGATGCGTTGCATGGCTTTCTCGAAATCCGGTTTTCCCTGTAGTTCCACGTAAATCCTCCGTGTGGTTTGGCTATGTCGATGGGTTGCGGCGCCAAGCGATCTCATGCGCGCCGAGGAAGTAATCTACTGACCGCTTGCGTGCGCCCCTCTGCGCTGTTGGGTTAGGGAACCACCGTCTTCCCTGGAATCTCCGAATTTTCTGCTCTCCCACCGATCTGACGTGGGTGCCACGTACATCGGTTGGCGATGAATGTGATTGAATCCGCCGGCGGGTTTTGAGGTCCCAGTTTATTGCGGGGACTGCGATGTTTGCGCCGCCCGGCTACCCGCTGCCCCGGCCTGAACTTGATGACCTCTGACGGAGAGGGCATTGCGATCCAGTGGAAGAGCATGGATGGTTTAGCACTTTAGGTTGCTCGGCGTCAAGATAAGTAAATGTCTGCGGAAATTATCAGGATGCCTCGTAACGGCGGGGCTAAACAGGCTGCGGAAAAGCCCCTCAAACTGTCATCCTGAGCCCTTCGCTGTCATTCTGAGCGCAGCGAAGGATCTCGCTCGGAGTTTTTCGAGGCAATGCGAGATTCTTCGTCGCCGCTGCTCCTCAGAATGACAGCGCTTTCGAGTTTTTCCGCAGGCTCTGAAGCCCCGCCCTTCCTCTCGCGTGGTGACAAATCCAGAATTGCCTCCCAATGCGCCATCACCATGCCAAACTACTGGTCGGATAAATTGCTAATGTTCTTGTAATGGTGCCGGCCGGCATTGAGCATAGTTCGCCCGGGGCCCATCTCCTCAATGGTAACCCACCAGATAGCCCGTAAAATCGATGGAATCCGGGTTGGGCTTCTGGTACGTGATGGGTTTCGGGTCGAGCCATTTCACCACCGTATCCTTTATTGAATACGCGAAGAAGTGATTTCCGCGCGGGTTGTAGTGGCCAATAAAGTACAGTTTCTTGTATTCATCGAATGGGATGCTGTACTTCTTGAAATCACCGAGATGGACTTCGTTCATGTCGAAGTAGTCAAATTTCTCTTTGCTCAGGTAATCTACGATTACCTGGTCGTATCGGGTGCCACTTTTCTGCATTTCCGCCATGGCCCCATACGGGTCAAAGAGCAAAACCAGCAGTTTCTTATTGTTCTGCCGGGAGAATTCCCTGGCTTTTTCCAGGATGAATTGCGTGGATTGCAGGGAATACTTGTCGAGGAGTTCGCCCACCTTTTGTTGGCTTGGCGATCCCTGGCTTAGATCCAGGGGATAGTTCAACCGGGCTGCTAGTTTGCTGGTTTGCTCCTGATCCAGGTCCCCGATGTACCCCAACTTGTAAGCATAAAGCTGCAAGGCCTGGTCGCCCTTGAGGTGGTCCACCATGAACTGTGGGTCCGTCATGCCGTACAGTGCGGACGGTGTCGCGAGCAGATTCTCTTTTTCCATAAAGCGCCCGGTTTCGAGATCCATCTCCAGATGTGGCCAGAAGTTGCCGTGGAACATCCGGCCCCCTTGGTGGTTCCAGACCTTGTAGGTGATGGCGTGCCGGCAGCGCAGCAGGCTCCGGATGTGATCGTCACCCCAGAGATAAAAAGTGAGGTACTCAGCCCCATGATCGGTCCGTTCTTCCCACAGCATTCGGCGATAGGCCTGGTAGACCCCGTATCCGCCCACACCGAAATTCCGGATAGGCTCGCCTAAATGCGCTGCCAGGTACTCTTGCCAGGTCTCCCCGTCACTGACCTGATGGCATTGAGTGAAGCTGTCACCATAGGTATTGATGCGGCATTCTTTACCGGCATACATAAATGAGGTGCGCGCGCCATTGGCTTGGACAGTGGAAATAGTCGCGCTACCATCCAGCCCATCGGAGGGCACATAATTCCACAACCGGTATCCCAGTTCTGGGTCAAACTGCGCCCAACTGGGACCATGCAGAAATCTGTCAATTACCTCTCGTGAAACCGCGCTCTCCCGCAGAAACTGTTCGAAGGTGGGTTTGATCAGTGGTCCCGCATCCGCACCGCCTCCTCCGAACGGTGCTACCGCGGCCATTTTGATGAACTCGCGTCGCTTCAT
The DNA here is from genome assembly GCA_049519635.1 of Terriglobia bacterium. Taxonomy (GTDB): domain Bacteria; phylum Acidobacteriota; class Terriglobia; order UBA7540; family UBA7540; genus Bog-366. Next base: position 30,848 of record JBEKQO010000163.1, read on the forward strand.
TTCCATCTCCTTATCACGCATGGATCTTTCGGAAAACGTTTGGCGGAACCATGAATGTAGAAGGACTCAGGGTCCGGTTGACGGTACAAAATAAGCTGTCCTTCTTTCCGGATATCGAAGCCTGGGTAGGTGCAAAGAGTTTGTGGAAGGGCCAGGGGGGCACGCGCCACCGTCTCAGCGGCAGGCATTGTGAAACGAATGGACTTTGACCCGGCGCCGCCGATGCCATGATTTCGGGAAGTCCTTAAGATTCCTTCCGCGGTTTTGTCTTCCTTACTCGATATTTCCACTTTCAGTTTTCGACCGGCCGCTAACATACGTCCGACCACCTCGGAATGCAAGCGCCCGCCGGGTTCTGAGTGCGGCGCCCTTCAGCGATTGAGGGAGCGCAGGGCGGCAGAACGACAACCAAAACGACACAGGCGAAGCCCGTCTCTGGGAGATGATCCAGGTGCAGAAATCCTGTGTTTGCACGGCTCCGGAGAAATGCTCCAAAACCATTTGTTAAAAGAAAAGAAATCACATCTTCTCAATTTTGCCTTTTGCCCTTTCTTTGCGGCTCCGCCGCGCTACGCTGCCCGCTGCCGCGTCAGTGTCGCGCACATCATTCGGTCCATACCACTGAAGATTCCGGTAGGGGCGCGAGGCTCGCGGGTTTACACTGGCATGCGCAATCGAGTGAATCCATTGGAAACGAGGCCTCTGCAATTATGGACATTTTGGGAAATCTCTTAGCCACCATGCCAGTTAGGGCAAAGACGGCGATCTTCGCATGCATCTTCTTGATTTCGCCGCTCCTGGCAAGCGCCCTGGACCCGTACGATCTGACGTGGGACACGAAATCCGACCACGCGTTTGTGAAAACGCGCTCGGGGGCCCGAGAAATCTGGCACGGAAGCCTCTTGCCCGCGCTCTGGGTGCGAACTGCGGATGGCTCGAGACTGTACATAAAGGCGGTGGTTGTCTCGAACGCGCAGGACCTTCTGACCCTCCGCTTCTCTGATACCGCGACGGGTGAGCTGACCGTCCGGCGCTATCCGGAGGGAATTCGCTTCGAGCGCTTGGCCATCCATTGGATCCAGCCGGCTCCGGCGGTGGTTGCTCTCTACTTTGGAACCGCTTTGCTGACGGTCGAACAACGCGCTATGGTTCCATCTCTCGATCTCCCCTTCTGGCCGGATTGGGAGGCCGATGGGTTTGGTATTCCCAGCGCGAAGGGTGGTCCCCTGCAAAGCTTCTTTCGGCGTTGGGATTTCGGGCACGCTGATATCGCTCTCGGAAGTTTCGGTCCGGCCATGGGCACGCCCTATGGGGCTGCCTACCCGAGGCCTTTTTACAGCGCCGCGATGGGCGGCCCCGACGGCTGGGTTGCGTTCGGCCCCGGCGCGGTGCCCGATGCGGCCCTCACGCTCCGCATCCGTTCCTCCAATGCTGCCCTGGAGTTTCTGTATCGCGAGGACCTTTGGGGGGCGCAGAAAAGCGCGGACCGTGTCTGGGATGAACCCTTCCGGCTCTTCTGGGCCCACGATGCCTGGGATGCCTACCTCCGATTGTTTCAGTCGTTCCCCGCCGGGCCTCCCTCGGCCTCCGCTCACCAGGAAACGCATTGGAACAGTTGGGGAAACTTCCGGGAAAACCACTATGGCCTGCGCGAGCTTGCCGACCAGGTCGCGGATGATGTCGGCGCAAAAATCCTGGTGCTTGACGACGGATGGGAAACCAACCGCAGCAGCGGCATTCCAAATCTCTCCCGATACCCCAACTTTTCCGACGACTTGGCCTACATTCGGAAGAAGGGACTCGAATTGGGATTTTGGCAGGCCTGCGGGTGGGTGGATGAGCCGGAAGCCAGCGGTCTGCTGCCGGAAGACCTCGTGCGGGGTACGGATGGCGTGCCCCGGCGCGTGAACTGGGCCATGAGCACCCAGGTAGAGCCGCATCATTACGTGCTCGACCCGAGCTCGCCGCGCGCCCGGGAGTTTCTGCGCCAACGAACATTCCGCATCATGCGGGAGTTGAAACCGCGCCTGCTGAAGCTTGACTTCGGCTACGCTCTCCCGGGCCCCGACGTCGCGGCCCCGCGTGATCCGGCCATGCGCGGCGAACGCTTCTCCTATACCTTGCTCAAGACCATTGCCGACGCCGCGCGCGAAATCGACCCCAGTGTGACGATCCAGTACTATAGCATCCACCCCTTGATGGCGCCCATCGAGGACCTGATCACGCTTGATGATCTGGGCGATGCGGGGGGCCAGGAGGCTACGGGGCACGGCGAGTGGTCCATCTGGGCCGCTCTGGCCGGCGCCCAAGGACGAGCTATCAATGCATCCAGCGGCTACGACTGGAGAGAAGACAACGAAGTCCTGCTGGATACGGCGGTAATTGGAGCCCCTGGATCCATCCTGCCCCTACCCACACGGGGAGAAGCCCCTGCTCCCGGGCTGGATTTCCATCATCGTCGCGCCCTGGTTCAATGGTACCGCCATACCACGTTGTGGAAGCCGTTATGGTTGAACTCCGAGAAGGGCGCCCTTGGACGCGAGCCACGCCCCCGCTGCTTCGGCCGCTTGGAGCCCATCGGGGGTGAAGATCGCCTCACTGCACTCGTGCTTCGGCCGGAGGTCGCTGGGGAAAACGAGATAGAAGTGCCGGGTCTGGGCAAAGTGCATTGGCAGGGCCGATGGGCGATCATCGCGCAGGACGACGAAACCCTTGCCGCCTCCCACCGTCTGGCTTGCATTCCGTTCGATGGCGGCTCACTGCGGCTACCGCGCCCCTCTGCCCCGGCGCGCGTCATGGCGGCGGATAAAAACGAATCTCCGCTGACCACTTGGTCATGGCGCGACTCTATCCTTGAAGTGCGATGCCCGATTTCTCCTGAGCTGGTCGGTATCCTGGTAATTAATTGACCTGGCAGTGCGGGTGATTTGGGAGATTGGAAAGCTAGCTGTCGTTTACTGCGAATGTGGTTCCACCAGCTTCGAGTTATCCACCGGTCTCGAAGCTGGTCCGATCAGTGCTGTTTCTGGGGTTCATTCTGCGCGATCCGCGCCTTCACCAGTTCTTCACAAGAGCGGCCGATAGAGGCTTGTCCACAGACAATCGGATGATAGCTTTGTAGGTACCCCAGAGGTACACGAAAAAAAGAATATTCTCAACTAATTGAAACTGCAAGAGATAGGCTGGCGGAGAGGGTGGGATTCGAATCCATCGGCGCCCAGCCCTATCTTTAAAGTTACAGATTCCATGTTGCCATACATGCCAAAATTGCCATCCTTGCCGTAGACTATTGCACGCTGGAACAGCAGCTCATAAGTTCGTGTCGGGCCGGCGTGCCTCCATTTCCTTTCCTTAGGGGTGCGCGGGCTGATGTCCCGATGTGCGATTAGCGTTTACGGCAAAATGCGCGAGCGCGCGACGCACGGCATCCGGCTCTCGGTCAATCACGGTCAGGAAGGCTCGTGCAGCTCCTGAGGGCACGACGCGTCCTTGTTCCCATTCCTGTATTGTGCGGACGCTGACGCCAATA
>JBEKQO010000164.1:0-16614 GCA_049519635.1 Terriglobia bacterium
CCGCGCCTGGAACCGTCAGGTCAATCGGCATCGGGTCAAGATCAACTGGCAGTTCACCCGTAAGAGGGCACGCGCAAAGTTCGGCTATAAAAGGAATCTGTTTATGCGGTCAAAGACCTAGAGGCGTTCACCCAGATTAAGAAGCCCTTCACGCCAATAGAGCCATCAGAACGTAATCTTCCAGCGCACGACCTGCTCGTGGAAGGCATCAAGATATCCATAAAGACGGAGACGGGAGCTGCAACCAAGCATAAGCGCATCACCATCACCAAGCTTTGCACGACCGAAAAGGAACCATGGACGCCCGGCGTCCTGATCGGGCGAGTGATGGCCCACCTTAGCCGCTACGATGTAATTCTGACGCTTAGGGCTGTATGGGAACATCCGCTGATCCACTATCAGGTCTTGGAGATTCCAATTGAACTCCTGGCCTTGATCGATACAGCCGAGCTCAGAGGAAGCGGCAAGAGGGAAGGACGCCAGAGCCTGGGCGCCGACGTTTACCGGGAAAGCGATAAGGTTTTTCGCGTTCACTTTGACGGTTCAGACGGTAAGTGCTCGGTGCGTGGAATACGCCTTCAGGATTGCCGGCTGCTCACTAGCTGGGATTATCGTGTTCGGGAAGGATAGCTACTCACATTTATTTGACTTGCGGAATATCAGCCAATAGCAGTGCTGCCGCCGACTGTGATGAGCAACTTTCCACTTCGGGTCAATGATAGGTCCCTTGCGAATCTTGATGATGCAGTCGCAGGGCTGGAATCCGACGTCTCTCGCCGCTTGCACCAATTCGACGTGAGCCCACTGGTAGCGATGGTGGTGAACGTAATCAGCGATCTTCGCGAGGAGGATACCCTCTGGCCGCAGAACGCGATATGCCTCTCGGACAAACGGTGGGAATGTGTGCGTAAAGGTATAGCCCATTTCCTTCGGTGATGAAGAACCCAGCCCGAACCGAACTGTAAAATCCTTTTGTTTATCCCGGCCCTGATTTGGAATATGGGGGGGGGCGTACACCACTGCGTCAAAAATGCCGCTTTTGAATGGCATTTTCGTATTGTCAGCTACCACCGTAGGGCGGTGGGAAGCCTCTATATCCACGCCAATAATCTTGCGCCGGCTTCCTCGCCAAAATCTGCCACCGTTGATGGTGGCATCCAAGATGCGCTTAGGGGGGCGGCGGGGGTAAAAATTGAGTAGCTTTTCGATTAACTCAGCGTCGTCTCCGCTCCATATCGAGGGAAGCGGGTCATACCCAATTGTCTCCAGCTTGCGCGGCATGATTAAGGTTGCCATCGAGTTAGCGCCTTCTAAGTATTCCAGCTCCAATTGCTCCAGCATCGATAATACTATCGGCTGCTCTCCACTTCAGCAATATGGCTTTTCCAGCCATGACGCGCCGCTACCCCCCAAGCAATTGTAACGCAGACCTACAAGACCAGTCCGCGCTACCTCACTTTGCAGACGGCTCACCGCGCCGTCCAACCGCCGTCAATCAGCAGGGTGTGGCCGGTGATAAGCGAAGCCGCGGACGATGCCAGGAAGACTACAGATCCAGCAACCTCCCGAGGCTCGCCGATGCGATGCAAGCCCGCGATGCGCTCCACGGTGTCGGCGCGGAAGGCCGGGTCGGAGAGCGCTTCCTCGGTGCCCGGGGTAAAGATAAACGTGGGCGCCACGGCATTCACTCGGATGTTGTACTTGCCCCATTCGACGGCGAGGCATTTGGTGAGATGGGTAATGGCGGCTTTGTTCAGGCAGTAAACCGATTCCGTGGGCATGGCTGCGAATCCTGCCTGCGAACTCATATTGACGATGCACCCGCGCATTTGGCGCCGCATGACGCGTTCGGCAGCCTGGCAGGCAAAAAAAGTGGACTTGGCGTTCCAGGCGATGGTCTTGTCAAACTCCTCTTCCGTCACATCCTCGGCAAGATTCACCCATCCGCCGCCGGCGTTGTTGACCAGAATATCGAGCCGCCCGAAGCGCGCGACCACCGCGTCGATGGCGCTGGAGATTTGAACCAGGCTCGTCACGTCCATTTGCAGCAGCAAAACCTGCTGGCCTAACGCTACAATTTCGGAGGCAAGCTCTCCGCCGGTCGAGACGTCGCGCAGACCCAGGGCCACGTCGGCTCCTGCCTGCGCCAGTTCGAGCGAAATCGCGCGTCCCAACCCGCGCGCGGCGCCCGTCACCAGGGCCACTTGGCCGGTCAAATCAAATTGCGGAAGGGGTTTCATCACGCCTCCATTGAGGTCAATTGTACTGTGCGGCGGTCATAGTAGTGCGGGGCGGGGTAAGGTGTCAAGCCAGGGAGGTGTTTTTGTGAAGGAGGTGTTCGGCAGGGTTCCGTCAAAGTCGCGGGCGTCGCCTACCTCCATGGCCATGAATGCATCACCCGCGAAGAAACCCCTCACCCCTCCGCCTTGCGGTCCCCCCCTCTCCCCAAGGGAGAGGGAGAGAAATCAAAATCACAGCCCACTCCTGGGGGAGAGGCGGGGCCGCAAGGCGGAGGGGGGGCCCCCGTTTTGCGGGTGGGGTTGAGGGTCTGTTCGCGGGTGATGCAATCGCTCAACCCAGAAAGCTTAATGCTCCAGATATCGACTGCGAGCTAGTGCTCGAGCCCAAGCCGAGTTGCTGTAGGTCTTGCGAGAGCGTCGAATAGGCTGTCTGTGCGGCCGACAGATTCCCCGATTGAAGGGCTGATCCCAGGCTGCTGACCATTTGCATCAAGGTGCTGCCCTGGGAGGAGGTGGTGGTTGCGGAACTACCCTCAGGTTGGGGGTGATGGGGGTGGCCATGAGTGGCTTGCTGCACTCCTTGTTGAAGGGTTGTGTAGGCTTGCTGAGCGGCCGAGAGACCTTTGGATTGCAACGCCGATCCCAAGGAGCTGAATGCCTGGGCCAGAGCGCTGTTGCTTTGCAGGGGGCCCGATACGTTCTTACTCAGTGTGCTGAAATCCGATTGGGCCTGGGTGAGATTTCCCGCCTGGAGATCCTGCCCCAGTTGCTGAAACTCACTTTGAATCTTCTGAGCTTTCGCCTGCCAGGATTGCAAACTTTGACTCAGAGAACTGCTTGACGCTACGCCAGAAACGGACATTGTCCACCTCGAATTGACTTTGGACTTAAGATTTGCCGTTTTGGGTTAATGACCGTAGGCGGCTGCGCTCTCTTCCATCCAAAATCGAAAACCCAAAATAGCTTTGGCTCCATGCCGCCGGAGAAGCACCATCGTAAGCTTCCACCATGGTTTTCTCAGTGCGGGCGCCGCCGATCTTTCGGCGGCACTGGACCCTCCTATCGCACCTTCCTGAGTGCAATCGGCATTCCGTCCGCGCCTTTTCGGTAGCTGCTTGCAACTGCCTGAGAGTAAGGGCCTTGGCGGGCGGACGGGCAGTACAAAGGACCGCGACCCTCGCCTGGATGGGTAATAACGGCCTCCGGCAGCGCCCCAAATGGGGAAAGTTTTGCCCCCTTGATGGGCGCTCTTTATGTGGGTTTTTTTGCGGATAGTTCGGCGGGTCCGTCCCGGCGCGCCGGTGAAGCGTTCCGGTTGGGTCCCAGGTCGGGAATGCCACACCAGGCTTCACAGGCGATAATGGAATTGGTTGGCTGCTTGGGATCGTATTTCACACTCGTGGTCTGGCCGGGGAGGAACGGCGCGGCGGCCGCGATTTCCGGCAACGCGCTCAGGTCCTGCGCCGCCTCGTAGGTGACCCCGGCCACCTCGTAATCATAAAGGAGGATCGGTCCCGCGGGGCCGTCCGCCACCGGGTCCGCCAGTTCCACGATTCTTCCCGGGATAATGCGCCCGCAGGCGTTCACTCCCAACCGGCGCAAGCGTTCGAGCTCGTCAGGGCTTTTGCGCCGCCAGCGGCGCACAGTTTTCCACGCCCACACCCCCGCGAGTGCGCTCGCGGCCGTCCCCGCAATGGCGATTCCCAAGTCCTTCGAAAGCGTCATGGTTTTTGGACGCGCAGAGTTATTCCTAGCTGCTGAAAATCTGAGGGCTGAAAGCTGAAGACTTTTAACCTTCATCCTTCAACCTCTTACTTTGTCTCCACTTCCTCTTTCTTCGACGCCTTGCTCTCGTTGCCGGAAAGGTCAACGGCTGTTACATAGTAAACGAGATTTTCTCCCGGCGGCGCGGTGGTATCGCGGAAAATGGGCGTACGCACCAGTCCCTTGTTCACCCGCTGGGCGGATTGATTTTCCAGGCGATAAACGTTGTATCCTGCCAAATCGGCTTCCGTGTTGGCCGTCCACACCAGCTCCACCGCGCCCGCCGAGTAGATGCTCGACAATCCCTGGGGCGGAGCCGGCGGGAAGACGTCGCGTGGCGTGACCTTCACTGCCGGCGAGGCGTCGCACAGGGCCACATGGCCGGGTTTACCAAAAACCGCGCGCACTTGGTAGTAATAGGTCTGGCCAAATTCAAACTGGCTATCCCGGTAGGGGGAGGCGGCCGTCTCTCCCAGCAGTTCAAAGCTGGACGCCTGGCCCGTGGAACTGCGGTAAATGCGGTATCCGGCGAGGTCATGAATAGGCTCGCCGCTGAGCGCCGTGGTGGGCGGGGTAAATTGAACTTCCACAGCTTTTTCCGTGGTCACGCATTTGACGCTCCCCACGGGCTCCGAGACGTCGTAGATCGGCACGTCAATGAAGTTGGAGAGACCGCTTTCGAGCGCCCGGTGCCGGAACCCCCGCGTGAGCGTGCGGACCGCCACCACCAGGGTCTGCCCGCGCCAGTCGTGAAATTCCCGCTCGGTCAGATGCGCGGAGTAGGAAACGCTATTGCCCTGTGCATACGGCAGCCACTCCTCGCGGATGAGGCGCGTCCAGACCTCCGGCTCCGGCAGCTTGGAGATGCCTGTGCCTCGAGGGGCGACGGCGCGCAGGATCTCGACCTCCAGTGGAATGGTCAAACGCCCGCCGTCCGTCGTTTGCTGGGGAAGGCTGAAGTGGATTTCCAGGCTTTGGCCGATTTGCACCACGGCGAGGTCGCCAATTTTTGCTGGGTATTCCAAACGGGGCGGGTGGGGAGTTCCCTGCACGCCGCATCCGAACAGACACCCGGCCGCTGAGGCCAATACCAACGCTTGAAGAATCCTTTTCGGCAGGGTGGTGGGGTGAAAGGAAAAATTGGGGGCGGCCGTTCGCCGCTTTCGAGGATCAGTTTTCACAGGATGTATCGGCTGAGGTCTTGATTCTTGACGATGTCCGCCAATTGCTTCTGCACGTAGGCTGCGTCTATGCGCACGACCTTCTTTTTCAAGTCCGGCCCCTCGAAAGAAATTTCATCCAGCAGTTTTTCCATGATGGTGTGGAGCCGCCGCGCTCCGATGTTTTCCGTGGCTTCGTTCACGGCCGCCGCAAACTTGGCGATTTCCTGCAGCGCCTCGTCGGTGAAACTCAGCTTAATGCCTTCCGTTTCGAGCAGCGCGATATATTGCTTCACCAGCGCGCTCTTGGGCTCTTTCAGGATGCGGATAAAATCCTCCGTGGTGAGCGAGTGCAGCTCCACCCGGATAGGAAAGCGGCCTTGCAATTCAGGAATCAGATCGGAAGGCTTGGAGACGTGGAATGCGCCGGCGGCGATGAACAGGATATGGTCGGTGCGAACCATGCCATAGCGCGTATTGACGGTGGTGCCCTCGACGATGGGCAGGATGTCGCGTTGCACGCCCTCGCGGCTCACGTCCGGCCCGCCTCCCCCTCGCTCCCGCCCCGCAATTTTATCGATCTCATCCAGAAAGACAATGCCCGACTGCTCAGCGCGCTCCACCGCGGTGCGCGTGACCTGGTCCATGTCAATCAGCCGATTTTCCTCTTCCTGGATCAGGTATTCCATGGCCTCGGTCACGTGCATCCGCCGCTTCTTGGTGCGCTGCCCGAAGAGTCCGGGAAGGATATCCTTGATATTGATATCCATCTCTTCCACGCCCTGCGAAGTAATGACCTCAAACGCGGGGGTGCTGCGGTCGCGCATCTCCACTTCCACTTCCCGGTCATCCAGCTTGCCTTCGCGAAGCTGGGCGCGGAGTTTTTCGCGCGTGCGCTGGAACTGTTCGGGCGACGCGGCGGAGCGGCCATCGTCGTTTTCACCCGGCGCCTTTTCGGGTTTCCGCATCAGCGGAGGAGGCGGCAGGAGCAGGTCGAGCAAGCGTTCCTCGGCATTCTGTTCTGCCTTCTCCGAGATCTCGTCCACCTTCTCTTCGCGCACCATATCGATGGAAACTTCCACCAGGTCGCGGACCATTGATTCCACGTCGCGCCCGACGTATCCGACCTCCGTGAAGCGCGAAGCCTCCACCTTGAGGAAGGGTGAATTGGTCAGGCGCGCGAGGCGGCGGGCGATTTCCGTCTTGCCCACGCCGGTGGGCCCGATCATGATGATGTTCTTGGGAAGGATGTCTTCGGCAAGTTCCGGCGCCAGCTTTTGCCGGCGCATGCGATTGCGCAGCGCCACAGCAACGGAGCGCTTGGCGTTTCCTTGGCCCACGACATATTTGTCGAGCTCCGTCACAATTTGCCGCGGAGTCAAATCGTCAAGTGACGCGGCGTTCTCGATATTCTCGGGTAAGTAGAAAACCATGTTCGAAAGTCTAAAGTGTAGGGGATAAAGGGTAAAGTTGATTTATAACCTTATTCGTTCAGTTCACAACTTTAAGCTCTTACCCGTTATCCATTAGTCTTTACCCTTTCGGTGTTTGATTCGGACTGGCTTCGAGCTCCTCAATGATGATCTGATCGTTGGTGAAAATGCAGATTTCTCCGGCAAGCAGCATGGCCTCCTGGACAATGTCTTTGGCGGGCATGGCCGTGTGTTTGGCGAGGGCGCGCGCGGCGGCCAGCGCAAAAGGTCCGCCCGAACCGATTGCCACAATCCCGTCGTCGGGCTCAATCACATCGCCGTTGCCGCTCACGAGATAAGTATATTTTTCGTCCGCCACCAGCAGCAGCGCTTCCAAGTGGCGTAGGGCACGGTCCGTGCGCCAATCCTTGGCCAGTTCCACGACGGCGCGATTCAAGTTCCCGTGATATTCCTCCAGCTTCTGCTCGAAGCGGGAAAACAGGGAGAGCGCATCCGCGGTGCTGCCGGCAAAACCCGCTATAATCTTTTCATTATACAGACGGCGGATTTTGCGCGCCTTCTGTTTCACCACACTTTCACCCATGGTGACCTGGCCGTCTCCACCCATGGCCAATCGACCGCCCCGGCGCACGCACAAAATCGTGGTGCTGCGAATCTTGGATGACTTATTCACGCTGGCTCCATCAAATCATTATAGCAGATGCTCCAGTCTCACTCGGCGGTGAAGTAGTTGGACGGGTACTCTTCGTTGTATTTGGCGGAACTCCGGAAGGTTTCCCCGATCCGATCCCCATTCAAGTAGCGCGTAACGTGCATGGCGGTTTGAATCCCGTCAATGGTCCTGAAATCGGCGTAGGCGTCGGAATAATCATCCCAAGCCTCTTCTTTGACGTTCCTGATGCGGTAGGAGATGCGGAAAGGCGCTAACGTTTGCCGGTGCAAATCCAGGCGCACGCTGGTCCCTCCCGTGGCAATGATCTCGATCCCCTGGGTCGCCACATTATCCACGAAGTCAGCCTTGCCAATTTGGATGAGCACGCCAGGTTCGTTGATACGCAAGCGCAGCAGGTTCTCTAAACTGTAACGGTTGGAGATGATCCATCCTTGCAGTTGCTGATCGGGTTGGCTGATCAGGCCATAGCGATCGAGTTCCCAACCCTTGTCACCGTCGTTGATCAGGATGACGGGCTTGGTTTTTCCATACGAGAAGCGGCGCTTGTCCGGGTACTGCACATAGCTTTCGTATGGTTCCATGCCGGCGGTGGCTCCGTCCTGGAAAAAAAAAGCGCGGCCCTTGGTGGTCAGGGTTTTGGCGGTCAAGAAGGCTTGCCCGCCCAATATCTGAATGGCGCGGTCCAACATTTGCCGCGCCTGGGGGTCCACATGGGGGGGAGGTAGAGGGGCCTGGGGCTGTTGTGCCGAGAGCGTGCTGGGCACCATGCCGATCACCAAGGCTACTGCCCCGAAGATGCGAAAAACGCGGGTGTGAAGCGATTTAACCACAGAGAACATTTCCTCCATTGATGTTGACCACCTCAAATCGCTTGATCGGCTCATCGGTCCATCGGCTCATCGAAGTGTCCCGCCTTGGGCTCAATGACTTTTCGCAGTTTGTTGGGAGGCAGCGAAGATGGGCAAAAGCTCGTTGGCATCTTTCTGAAGATCTGCCAGCCGGGGCGAAGGAAGCGATCGCCCATCGGCAATCAATTCCAGCCAGAAGGCGACCTCGTCGGTTTCTTCCGCCACGATACCCATCTTGGCGATAAATTCGGCTCGCGACCGTGCCCGTCCAACTGCACGGTAGTTTGCGGCAACCGCTGTTCCAGTGCGGAGCAACTGCCTTCCAATGATGCGTCCTTCCTCGTTTTTTGGCAATGATTGGAAAAGGTGGAGTATCCGTAGCGCGAATTGCTTGGTCCGCTGCTTCAGTGCTTCATGATTATTTTCCATCCCATTTCGTAGCTTGATACTCAAGAATGATCACCCGGCTAACAGATGAGCCGATAAGCCGATGTACTGATGAGCCGGTTATTCTCCCCCTGCCACGATGCGCGAAGCCATTGCGTCTTTCACCTTCCGGGAAAGGGCGTCCACATCGTGCAAGGTCAGCCCCTGAGTAGAGATGGCCGGGTGGACAATGATTTCCGTCTGGCCCGCACGCACATGATAGGTGTCAGCCTTGAGGACATAGGACGTTCCGTTCACGGTGATGGGAACAATCGGAACTCCCGCCAGGATGGCAATGTAAAAGCTGCCCGCCTTGAAAGGCAGCAATTGACCGTTGCGGCTGCGATGGCCCTCGGGGAAGAGCACCACGGATTTTCCCTCGCGGATTTCCTGCGACACCTTCCTCATGCTCTTCATGGCCTCGTGCGGACGGTCGCGGTCCACCGGGATGTGTCCCGAGCGCCGCATGTGCCAGCCCATGAAGGGGAGGTTAAACAACGAGCGCTTGGCCACAAAGCGAAACTGCACCGGCAGGCTCGCGTACAGCACGGGAATGTCCATGGCGCTCTGGTGATTCACGCAATAAATCGCAGTCTCGCGAGGATTAACGTACTCCAGTCCTTCCACGCGCACGCGGATTCCGCTGATTTTCAGAACCAGCCACGCCCACGCCCGGGTGCAAGCATGTTGCCATCTGCCCTGAGAGTCGAAAAGAGAACCCAGCAGCGAAATCGTTCCGCAGACTGCTGTAAGGAAATAAATAAGGAGATTCGTGAACAGCAGGGAACGCGCGTAGCTCAGGAGGTAGCGGACGCGGCCGCTCCCGCGGGGTTGGGGGCCGATAGTTGGCGGTGCGGTCTCCATGACAACATTAAACCGGAATTCTCGCCACGGGCTGGAAGCGACGGGGCTCCGGAGCGTGAGAGAAAACGTCGCTTGACACTAGGAATACACGGTGCTTCCCTCGGGCGTGAGGGCGAAGCTCTGGAGTGAGGCAGCAAGCTACCGCACTCCAGAGCTTCGCACCCGAGGCCAGAAGGGACGGGTTTTCCCCCACCCTGTAAAGCCCCGCCCTACCAGACCCGCGGTGAGAAATTCGGGTCAACCCAGCGGTAAGTCGCCTCCGCTGAACGCAGGCAGGTGCAGCTTTCCCTCAATCTGTGCTTTCTTAACGGCCCCGACCAGGAAAAGTGATCCGACGACCAGCACGACGTCATTCGCGGCGCTGGCGCCGCAAGCCTTCTCCAGGGCGCGGGCCGGCTCGATTTCAATATGCAGTTTGGCCGGCGGGGAATCCAGCGCGGCCAGAATTTCCTCTGGTGTGGCTCCGCGCGGGTGTTCAGGGTGCGTCAAATAAACTTCCTCCGCCAGCGGGAAAAGGCTTGCGCAGATTTCCCGGATGGCTTTATCGCGCATGGAAGCGTACACCAAACGCACCCGGCGTCCGGGAAGCTCCTCCCGTATAAACCCGGCCAGTTCACGCGTGGCGCCCGGGTTGTGCCCGCCATCGAGCAGCACCAAAGGCTTCGCGAGGATGGGCTCCAGGCGTCCCGGCCAGATGGCGGCACGAAGACCTTGCAGAATGCTGCGGGTGGAAATCGCAAACCCCTCCGCTTCGAGGCGCCACGCACCGGCCACCGCGGCCACGGTGTTCTTGACCTGAAACTTTCCCAGCAGCGGGCAGGTTAATCCTGCCAAGTGATCCTGGCCGACCGCCAGATCAAACGAGTAGCGGCCCTGTACGGCGCGAAGCCCTGTGATTTGCGCCAGGTTCTTCAGTTCCCGCAACTCCGCGCCGCATTCCTCCGCGTGGCGGCGAATGGCGGCTGCGGCTTCCGCATCCTCCACTCCGGAAATCACCGGGCGATGCGGTTTGATGATGCCGGCTTTTTCCGCCGCGATGGCGGCCAGGGTGGAGCCCAGGAATTCCATATGGTCGAAGTCAATGTTGGTGATCAAGGCCACGCGCGGGTTAGTTACGTTGGTGGCGTCCAGCCGTCCGCCCATGCCGACTTCCAGCACGACGAACTTCGCTCCGGCTTGGGCAAAGTGCAGGAATGCCGTAGCCGTCAAAAACTCAAAAAAGCTTGGGGGTTTCTCCAGTTCTTGCACGTTGACCAGACGTTCGACTACGGCGGCGACCGTGGTGAATGCGGCGGCAAAATCGGCGTCAGAAACCTCCCGGCCACTCACCCGCATGCGCTCATTCACGCACACGAGATGAGGTGAAGTGAACAGTCCGGTGGGGTAACCCGAGTGCTCGAGTATGCTGGCCAGCATGGCGCAGGTGGAACCCTTGCCATTGGTTCCGGCCACGATGGCAGTGTTGTAGCGCTCGTGCGGCCGCCCCAGTTCCACCAGGATCCGGGAGATGGCCGTCAGGCCAAACTTCAGCCCGTGCAACTCCTGACCCAGGTCGGCAAGGTATTTCAGGCATTCGTTATAGTTCATGGGATCGGGTCATCGGGCCATCTGGCCATCGGTTCATCGGCCGAAAGGACCATTGAGTGATTTGGCGATTTCGCGACGAGTTGATTGAGCGACGAACAGAAACCTCTAGGCTTTCAATCGCGCCATCACTAAATCATTCAATCGCCAGATGATCCGATGGCCAGATGACCCGATCATTAGCGGTCCCACGCGCGCATCAGGCGAAAGGCGCGCGCGATGTAACTCTTCAATTCTTTGCGGGGGACGATGGCGTCAAGCATGCCGTGTTCCAGAAGGAACTCGGAGCGCTGGAACCCTTCGGGTAGCTTCTGGCGAATGGTTTGCTCGATGACGCGCGGGCCGGCGAAGCCGATCAGCGCGCCGGGCTCAGCAATGTTCAAGTCGCCCAGCATGGCATAGCTGGCGGTGACGCCGCCGGTGGTGGGATCCGTGAGCACGGAAACGTAAGGTTTGTGGACCTCGTCCAGGCGCGCGAGCGCTGAACAGATCTTGGTCATCTGCATCAGGCTGATGGCGCCTTCCATCATGCGCGCACCGCCCGAGCAGGAGACGATCACCAAGGGCAATTTCTTTTCGATACAGCGATCGATGGCGCGAGTCACCTTCTCGCCCACCACTGCGCCCATGCTGCCGCCCACGAATTGAAACTCCATCGCGCAGATGATGGCGGGCTTGCCTTCCATCAGCCCTTCGCCGCTCAGCAACGCGTCCTTCATGCCGGTGACTTCGCCGGCCTGCTTCAATTGATCGCGATAGAGCTTGGCGCCTTTGAATTTCAGCGGGTCCGTGGAGGCGAGGAGCGCGTCATGCTCGGTATAGCGGCCTTCGTCAAACAGCATCTCCAGCCGCGCGTGCGAGCCCAGCTTGAAATGATGGCCACACTTGGGGCAGCATTGCAGGTGGGCCTCAAGATCCTTTTTCCAAAGGATTTGCTTGCACTTGTCGCACTTAACCCAAAGCCCTTCGGTTTGGACGCGCTTCTCCTTGGGTGTTTCCAGCCGATGCTTTTCTTTGCGGAACCAAGCCATAGAAACCTATTTTATCGGGTCATCGAGCCATCGGGTCATTGGTTCATCTCTCCCTAGGTTCATTGCGCGAGTTGATGATTTCACGATTAATTGATTGAGCGACCACCAGAGATCTCCAAGGGCTTCAATCCCTCAATCACGCAATCGCCGGATGGCACAATGGCCCGACCCTAATGCCACGAGCCTCGATAAATTGTACCATTAAGACCTTCAGTCTTTGCCATGCCATTTCCTGTCGTCTTGATGTTCGAGTGCAATGGCCCGATGACCCGATGAACCGATCGCCTCAACGCGCGTAGGGGTAGCCGCGCAAAATCGTGAAGCCGCGATAGATCTGCTCGAGCAAAAAAGTGCGCGCCCAATCGCGCGTCAGCGTCATGCGCGAAAGCGCCAACAGGAGGTCGGCCTCCGCCCGAAACGCCGCGGAGAAGCCATCCGGTCCCCCGATCAAAAAGGCCAAATCCCGCGAGCCCCGCAAAGCTTCCTGGCCCAGCCAAGCGGCAAACTCTTGTGAGGTGCGCTCGCGGCCGCGCTCGTCCAGCAGAACTTTCGTTGCTCCCCGCAATTTTTCCAGCAGCGCGCGCTCAGCGGAGGTCAACCCTGCCTTGCGGGCATGGCGCGCTCCCCGCAATGCCGGGAGTTCTTCCATGCTCAGGGGGGTAAAATGCTCGATTCGGCCCGCAAGGTCCTGCTGCATCGCTCGCAGGTGGGAGTCCTTGGTCTTGCCTTCCCAGAGAATTCGAATGCGCATGGCAGGAATCGGATCATCGGTTCATTTGGCCATCTTCTCATCTGGTGATTGAGCGATTTGGTGATTAGGTGATTGAAAACACCACCGATTTCTGGTCATCGCACAAACCGTCAATCACTAAATCGCCAAATCACAAAATCACTTAATGACCCGACCATCCGATCATCCGATGAAAAGATGAACCGATGAACCGATGAGCCGATGAACCGATGGGCCGATCTCAAACTTGGTCCCCGTCTTTGACCGTTAGCTTCGGCGCGTTCTTCCAAAGGCGCTCCAGATCGTAGAACTCCCTCGCGCGCCCGACAAAAATGTGGACGATGAAATTGAGATAGTCCACCAGGATCCACTCCGCCTGGGAGTAGCCTTCCACGTGGGTGGGCGCGCACCCGGACTTCTTCAATCTTTCCACGATGCCTTCGCAGATCGCCTGGGTGTGGCGGGTGGAGGTCCCGGTGCAAATCAGGAAGTTGCTGGTGAACGAACAGATTCCGTCCATCTCCAAAACGCGCAAGTCCAAAGCCTTGCGATCCTGGGCCGCCCGGATCGCTTCGCGTAATTGTGGTGTCATCGTGGCAAACGTTTCGCGCTGGCGCTGGGACTGTACAGCCCTTCCTTCAAAATGTATTCTTCCACAAGCTTGGAAACAAGGCCAGTGATGGGTTTACGAGCTCGCACCGCTAGCCGGATTTCGCGGGAAGCGACGGGGGCGTCCACACCGGGCAAAATGTGAATGGCGCCGTGGCGCAAGCGAATGGTCTCAGCTTTTTGGGCAAGGCGCCTTACCCGCAGCAGGTCCGGCGGTGGAACCTGGCGGAGCGCGTCCGCATCGAAGCCGGGCCGGGGCACCACAATGAACTCCACCGCATCGAGCAAGCGACGGAATTCTCTCCAATGGGGCAGATCGAGGAAGGCGTCGGCGCCCACCAGAAAGAACAGCCGGTCATGCTGGCGCAGCTTTCGCCGCACCGCCCGCACCGTGTCGAGAGAGTAGCGCGGCGACCCATCCACAGTGGGCGCTTCGATTGTGGAGGGGATAAAGCGCGGCTCACCGGCGCAAGCCACTGCCACCATCGCCAAGCGCTGGGCATAGTCGGTCAGGCGGTCGTGAATTTTATGAGGCGGATTACCGGTGGGGATGAAGAGGACTCGGTCCAGGTGAAAGCGGCGCTGCGCCGCCCGCGCCGCCGCCAGGTGCCCGGCATGGATAGGGTCAAACGTTCCGCCAAAAATTGCGATGTTCATGAGATTTGGGAGATCGGGAGATCGGTTCATCGGTTCATCTGACGATTTAGCGATATAGTTTTTAAGCCACGACCTGAAATATCTTCCGCTTTGAACCACTGAATCATCAAGTCTCCAAATCACTCAATGGCCAGATTGCCCGATGGCCCGATGAGCCGATCATCCGATTTCCCGCTCTCCCGACTTCGGAATCTGCTCCAGCTTCGCCCAAATGGCCTCCTTCAAATTTGCCAACCCTTCCCCGGTCACCGAGGAAATTTCGTGCAGCGGCAATCCGCGTTCAGCGCATAATTCACGCAAGCGGATCAGGCGATCGCCTTCGCCCACGACGTCAATGCGCGAAGCCACCAGCAGCATGGGCTTGGCGGCGACCACGGGGCTGAAGCTTTCGAGCTCATTCAGGATCACGCCGTAATCCTCCAGTGGGTCGCGGCCGGAAAACTCCGCCACATCCACGAGGTGGAGCAGCAAGCGCGTCCGCTCCACGTGCCGCAGGAAGCGTATGCCCAGGCCTTTGCCTTCGTGCGCCCCGGCGATGATCCCCGGGATATCCGCCATGACAAAGGACCGGTCGCCGTCGAGTCCCACCACTCCCAGGCTGGGCGCCAGCGTCGTAAACGGATAGTCGGCAATGCGCGGGCGTGCCGCGCTGAGCCGCGAAATCAGCGTGGATTTTCCCGCGTTGGGGAAACCGACCAGGCCGACGTCGGCAAGCAACTTCAGTTCCAGGCGCAAATCAAGCGCCACGCCCGGCGTGCCCGGTTCGGCTTTGCGCGGCGCCTGGTGAGTCGAAGTGGCAAAGCGCGCATTGCCGCGTCCACCGCGTCCGCCTTTGGCGGCGATCACTTTCAGGCCCGGGGTATCAAAATCCCACAGCTTCTCTCCGGTGGTCAAGTTGTAAACCACCGTGCCCACGGGGAGCGTCACCGTGTTATCTGCGCCGTCCTTCCCGTGACAGTTCGAGCCTTCGCCGTGCCCCCCGCGGGCGGCGCGGTACTCGGGGTTATACCGAAACTTCAGCAGGGTGTTCATGTGGGGGTCGCTTAATAAAATGATGTCGCCCCCGCGCCCGCCATCGCCACCGCTGGGTCCGCCGCGCGGCACAAATTTCTCGTGCCGAAACGCCACACAGCCGTTTCCGCCTCCACCTGCGGCTACGTGAATTTTGGCTTCATCAATGAACATGTAGGTGACAGGTGTCAGGTGACAGGTTTCAGGTGCCAGGGGCTAGGTAGCAGGCGTCACGTTTCAGTCGCAAGGCTTAAGACGTCAAGGGCGAAGGTCAAAAGCTGACGCCTCAGGCACAAAGCTTCGGGCGGCAGGCCTGACACCTGGCACCTGAAACCTGATGGCCTAATTCGTTGATGGGACCAGGATGCTGACGTACCGGCCCAGGCGGCCTTTGTCCTCAAAGCGCACGATGCCGGAAACTTTGGCGAAGAGCGTGTCATCTTTGCCGGTGCCGACGTTCTCCCCGGCCTTCAGGCGCGTGCCGCGCTGCCGAACCAAAATCGACCCGCCGGACACCGTCTGGCCGTCAAAGCGCTTCACGCCCAAGCGTTGGGCGTTGGAGTCGCGGCCGTTGCGGGATGTTCCTTGACCTTTCTTATGTGCCATGTTGCCTTTCCTCTGTAGAAATCTGAAGCTAGAAGTTAGGAGCTAGAAGTCGAGTGTCAGGCCGGCGGATGCGATCTTTGCAGGGTGGGTTCCCAGCTTCTGGCTTCGCGGCTTCTAACCTCTGGCTCCTATGCCGAAACGATGTCCTGGATCAGGATCTGGCTGAAATGCTGGCGATGACCTATCGTGCGCCGATACTGCTTCTTACGCTTGTATTTCAAAACTCGCACTTTGGCGGCGCGGTCATTGGTAAGAATTTTTCCCGTGACCTTGGCGTTCTCAACCAGTGGGGCCCCCACCGTGAGCTTTTCCTTGCGCACCGCAAACACGTGGTTGAACTCGACCGTCGAGCCCGGGTCGCCCGCCACGCGCTCGACGCGAATGACGTCGCCCGGCGAGGCCTTGTATTGTTTCCCACCCGTCCGAAAGATAGCGTACATAGATTTCTTTTCTCCTGTTTTCCCAAACCAACCATTATACGAATCGATGCGAGAAACTGTCAATCAAATGCGGTGCCCGGTAGTGGGCTACTTTGACCGGGCATGTCGAATGGTTCTTGTGGGGGAATCTTCCGGCTCAAGTTTGTCGAGTGTGGAATGAACTTCCGTTAAAGCTTTACTGGCAGCCTTTAACTTCGGACGCAGTTTGGCGATAGAGTTGGGATTTAGTGCAAGTATCTCAGTGATTCTAACTAAATCACTATTTAATTGGTGGACTCTGTGCCGCAATCTTTCCACTTCCTGTTCCATCTTGTGAATACTCCTTTATTCATGCCGCGCTTTCTTCCTCTTGTTCTTCAGTCTCCCATAGTGCCACAAGATCAGCCACACTCCAAAGCTTATCGGTAGTGGGTAGTGTCCTAGTGTGGTGTCCCGGATAAGATTTGACAATGGCATGTTGCAAGGACCCCCTCACCCCCGGGCCCCTCGGTCGCCACGGCCACCGAGGGGAGGATGGATTTTATTGCCCTCGCCCCTT
>JBEKQO010000165.1:0-16559 GCA_049519635.1 Terriglobia bacterium
GGGTTTTCCGCGAAGTTGCACGCTTCGCAGGAATTCTGTTTTACCCCATATTTCGGGGGTCCCCAAATGGTCTAATCAGATCCACCTCACTTCAGGCAGGTTCGACCGTGCATAATCTCGGTACCAGGAATTGCGGCGGCATTTGGGGGAAGTGTTCCGGCGCTTGGCACAGCAGAAGGAGAGTGCGATTGAAGAAGGGCCTTTGCGGCCGGATCATGTGCATATGATGATTGCGATACCGCCCAAGTACGCGGTGTCGCAGGTAATCGGATAGATCAAAGGTAAGAGCGCGATTCATCTGGCACGGGTGTACGGAGAGCGGAAGCGGAATTTTGTGGGCCAACACTTTTGGACACGTAGGTTCTGGGTGTCCACGGTGGGCCGTGATGAAGCCGTGATTCGCGAATACATCCGAAAGCAAGAGGAAGAAGACAAGCAGTTAGACCAGATGAATTTGTGGCGATGAGCAGCCACCGCAAGGTGGCGCAAACCCCGCGGGGCCGCGTTAGCGACCCCGCCTAGCCGCTTTGAGCGGCTCACTGTTTCTTAAAGCCCCCGGCTTTGCCGGGGGATATTTACTTATTGGTGGGAAGTTGAAGCCCGCCACCGTTCATCAGGAATATCGGGTTCTGCGGAATATGCTGAATTAGGCCGTTCGGCAAAAGAAGCTGCACGTCAATCCATGCTGCGCCGTTCAATTCCCCGTTTCGGTGAAGCATTCGACTCGAAAACCACACTACATGACCGCCAGCGAACAAGAGCGAGTCCAGTTTCTCGCCCCCAGCTATCTGAAGCACATTGTTATGATCATGACCGAGATGGGACTAAGGCCATACAGAGAGCTTTTGCCGATGCTGAAGTCTCGGGTCGACCTCGAGAATCGGCTTGTGCACGTTTCCGATTCAAAAACAGAAAATGGCATAGGGGACATGCCCATGACCGATCTCGCTTACACCGCCTTCAAGGAGCAAGTGCAAGCCGCCGGTAGTTCGGAATACCTGTTTCCCCGGCTCACAGAACGCGGCAGCAAACCTTACCTTTGCAACGTCATAAAGGTTTGGCGAACAACGCTGCGTCGGGCCAAAGTGCCCTATTTTTCACTGTATGAGTTGCGTCACACGTTCGCGACGAGGCTAAGCGCGGGCGGTGTGGCCGACCACTTTGTTACCTTGATGCTTAGGCAAGGCGATGCCGGCGTCTTTAAGCGGTATAGCCAGGCCAAGCTCAACATGATGAGGGAAGCCCTTACCAAGCTTGACCGTGCCGCGAACGAGCGGCCTTCGAATTCTGGTACGGCGACGTCCAATTGAGGGGTTTTTAGTACATTTTTAGTACGTTTTGGGCAATGGAGGAGAGCATGGAAGAGCAAGAGATGCTGATTTTGAAGGGGATAGTTGGTACGCCTGGAGGGATTCGAACCCCCGACCTGTTGCTCCGGAGGCAACCGCTCTATCCATCTGAGCTACAGGCGCACACAAGAGGTAGTTTAACCCTGTGATGACCGCGAGGTCAAGCTGACCCCTTTGGCGGGGCGTCAAGCGGGGGACGATCGGCGGAATGCCCTTCACGCTGTGTCATGTTATCCTGCTTCCGGCTTTTGCGGGCCGCCACCGTACAGGTCCCTAGGCAAGGAACTTGCGCAGGTACGGATCCGGAGATTGGGTGAGATCCTGCTCGTTCCCGTGAAAATAAACCTCTCCGTCGCGCAGCATGAGGAAGCGGGTCGGCGGTCGAGGATTTGCCGGGTTGCCCTGGGGAACCGCAACCAAGGTTTGCTTTTCCGCGGAAAAGACATGGTTGGCAAGCTCGTATGCATCCTGTAAGCGCTGCGTGACCACCACCGAGGTGACGTGTTGCACGTCGCGCAGCTTGGCAATCAGCACGTTAATGGTGTGGCTGGTGACAGGATCGAGCCCACCGGTCGGGGAGTCGTAAAGCATGATGGAGGGATTGCTGACAATGGCGCGCGCAATCGCCACGCGGCGCCGCATTCCTCCGGAGAGCTCGGAGGGCATTTTTTCAATGGCAGCTTCCATTTCCACGAAGCGCAGAACCCCGCGCACGCGCTGTTCGATGGCGGCTTCGTCGCCCATATGCTCTTCGCGCAAGCGGTAAGCGACATTCTCAAAAACCGAAAGGGAATCGAACAGCGCGCCTTCTTGAAAAACAATTCCCATGCGTCGGCGAAGAGGCTGGAGACCGGCCTCGGAAAGAAGAACCAAGTCCTGCCCATCGATCAGCACCTGGCCCCCGTCGGGCTTGAGGAGACCCATCATCAGCTTGAGGAGGACGGACTTTCCCGAACCCGTCACGCCCAGCAAGATCAGGGTCTCGCCGGCTCCGAGAAGGAAGGAGACATTCGTCAGTACGCGCTTGCTCTCAAAGGAGAGGGAGACGCTGCGAAGCTCAATGGCTGGTACCGGGCTCATCAGTAGAAGCCAATCGCAATCAGAAACTTGGTGATGAAAAAGTCGACCACCACGATGAGTACCGAGGCCACCACCATGGCTTGGGTGGTGGCGCGCCCCACGCCCTCCGTACCGCCTGTGGTATGCAATCCCTGGTAACACCCCACCAAGGATATCAGGATGGCAAAGATAAAAGGCTTGAGGAGCCCCTGGACAACATCCCGGTACGTCAACGCCTGGTAGGCCGAGGTCCAATATTCTTCCGTGGTCAAGCGAACCGTGAAAAAACTGACGAAGTAGCCTCCCATCATGCCACAGAAATCCGCCAGGATGGTCAGGAGGGGCAACGTCACCACGGAGGCAAGCAGCCGTGGGATGACGAGTTTGCGCAGAGGATCCGTGCCCAGGGCGCGCATGGCGTCAACCTGCTCGCTGACGATCATGGAGCCGATTTCAGAGGCAATGCCGGTACTGTTGCGGCCCGCCATCATCAATGCGGTAAGCACGGGACCAAGCTCAAGAACCAGGCTCAAGGCCACCACTTTGCCCATCAACCCTACCTCGCCGAAAGTGGTTAGAGTGCGGTAGGACTGCAAGGCCAGGACGCCACCCGTAAAAAACCCGATCAGCAGGACGATGGGCAGAGAGCCGAAACCGATCACGTCCATCTGCATGAGCGTGTCGACAAGGTAGCGAGGCCGTGTGAAAGCGTGCCGGAGGGAGTCAACCAGTAGAAAGGTGAATTCCTGAACCGCCTGCACCCAGCGCTTAATAACCCCTGAAATCATGGCATTGATCATCGGGCCCGGTCAGTTAATCGTTAAGAAGCGATTAGGAGGACCGAAAGGTCACTGTAGCCAGCAGGACTGGCGAAGTCAAGCGGCGGCCGCGCTGGGTCAGGGTTCCGCCAAAGTCGATTGGGTTGAAAGGGAGCCCTCACCCACCGCCTTGCGGTCACACTCTCCCCAAGGGAGAGGGTTGGGATTTTGATTTTTATCCCTCTCCAGGGGGAGAGGGGGGACCGCAAGGCGGTGGGTGAGGGCTCCTATTCGCAGATGATGCATTCGTAGCTCTGGACTTGTGCGGCACCCTGGACAATGACGGGGCCCTGCGCGCTGGGTGCTGTCCTGATTTGAATGGAGCGCCGCCATCTTGGCGGCTTATCGCCGGCTGGAAGCCGGCGCGACATCTGAAATTAGGACAGTACCCCGCGCTGTCTGGGAACTTCTCAATACACATGGAGGGGGTTTCGCGGGAACATATGAATGAATAATTTCCCCCCACCTCTTATTTGAACAGTAATGGGGTCAGTGCCCGGAGGGCCGGTAAAACGGCTTCCGGCCCGCTGGGGCTAATCTGCTCAATTGAAGCGAGTACTTCAATGGGTCTCGATAAGGCGCTCGACCCGCCACTCACTTTCCGGGAGTTCTTAGTGAGCCGATGAGGTCCGCGAGGTGCAAGCGCTTGCGCCGGCAGTAATCACGGATTCCTTCTACAATGCGGACCGAGGTCCCGGGGTCGTAGAAATTTGCTGTCCCAACTTGCACTGCGCGCGCCCCGGCGATGATGAATTCCAGGGCGTCTTCCGCGCTGGCGATACCGCCGATGCCGATGATAGGGATCTTCACGGCACGCGCGGCCTGGTAAACCATGCGCAACGCCACGGGTTTGATGCCCGGGCCGGAAAGTCCTGCCGTGACGTTCGAGATCTGCGGCGCGCGCGTTTCAACGTCGATAGCCATTCCCACAAAGGTATTGACCAGGGAGAGCGCGTCTGCACCGGCGTCTTCCGCGACACGCGCGAACAGCCCAATGTCGGTGACGTTGGGCGAGAGCTTGACGAAGAGCGGATAGCGCGCGGCCTTTTTTGACGCGGCGACGACCTCCTCGGTCAGGTGTGGATCGCTGCCGTACACGATGCCGCCACAGCGCGTGTTGGGACAGGAAATGTTCAATTCGTAAGCCGCAATGCCTTCGCCCGCATTCAGGATTTCAATACATCGCACGTAGTCTTCCGTGGAATAGGCGAACACATTCACCACCGTGCGCGCTTTGAGTGTGCGTAGAAAGGGGAGTTTCTCCCCCAGGAATCTTCTCGCGCCCACGTTCTGAAGGCCGATGGCGTTCAACATCCCCGAGTCCGTTTCGTAAATCCGGGGCGGGGGATTGCCCTCCATGGGTTCCGGTGAAATGCCTTTCACACAGATTGCGCCAAGCTGGTTGAGGTCGATCAGGTGGGCGAATTCTTTCCCGTAGCCAAACGTCCCGCTGGCCGTCCAGACCGGGTTTTGGAATTGCACTCCGGCAATTTCGATTTCTATCTGTGGGGCAAACTCTTCGCCCGGCGTTGGCATTGCCCCCGCACCTGCAGCGTCTCCCCCCCCGCCCACACGAGTATGGTGAGACGCAGGTTGCTTCAATTTGGCTTCGTTGGTCATCGCGCTAGTAACGGCCCAAAGTCTCTAATCCCAAGCACCCAACCGCCAGCCTTTGCTTCCGAACCCCGAATCCCTAACCCCTAATCCCGAATCCCGAGTGTTTTCTCAGTTTCCCAAACGATTTTCTCCGCCCAAAACACCGGCCCTTCCGTGCAAACCCGCTGGTAGGCTTCGTGGCCCGTCCCTTGGACGCGGATCGAGCAACCCAGGCAGACGCCCAGCCCGCAGCCCATGCGATTTTCCATGGAAACCAGGCAAGGATGGCGGAAGCGCTTGGCCAGTTCCACTGTGGCGCGCAGCATCGCCCACGGACCGCACACCATGAGCAAGAACTTCCGGTTGGTGTGCTTGGTCAGATATTGCTCCAGCGGACGGGTCACATAGCCGCGATATCCCGCCGAGCCATTCTCCGTAGCCAGCAGCATGGCGTGCACCAATGGCTTAAATTCCTTCACGCCCACCAAGTCTTCTTTGGTTCGAGCCCCGAAGAAGAGCCGTTGTTTGAATTCCGTCTCAGCAAGTTGTTTTGCCGGAAGCAGCAGAGCGGCGATGCCTATGCCACCTGCAACGTGCAGGATTTCGTCGCTTTCGTGCGCGCGCGGGAGATAATCCTCTTGAAAGAAGCCGTGGCCGAGGGGCGCGAGCAGCCCCACTTCGTCACCGGGCTTAAGTTCTGCCATCAAGCGCGTACCGCGTCCCACGATTTTGTAAAGAAGCTGGACGATGCGCGCCGGCCCATGCTGGAGAGAGCCGGTCTGGCCTCCTGGCCCCTGGACATCAAAAATGCTCATGGGCCGGCGCAGCAGCAGGTCTGACCGTCCGAGGATGCGCACCATGGCGAACTGGCCCGCCCGCGCCGCCGGCGCTTGCCGTGGAGCATCCAAGCTCAAAAGGTAATGGCCGCCGGTCAGGGGGCGATTCTCGATGACAGCCACGGTTTCGTCATACATCGAGACTATGCTACCACAGGTGCCAGGTGTCGGGAGTTCGGTACTCAGCGCAAGGTGTTCGACGCCGGGGAAAGGACCAGAACCCGGCGCTTGGTACCTGACACCTGGCGCCTGACACCCCGCTCATTCTGCCCTATAGGTGTTTCTCAATCCATCGCCGGATGTGTGGCAGCGACTGGCGGGGAAACTTATGAGTAGAACTGTAAAAACGGAAATCAAGCGAGGCGGCGCGCTGCCCCAGTTGCCCGCGGAACTCCAGGTTCTTCTCCCGCGAGTACCATTCATCCTGCCGGGCGGCGATGTGCAGTAAGTGCGTGGCCGCGGGCCGGTAGTGCGGATTCTCCTTCCAATCGCCGGGAACACCTCCGCATACGGCGACGGCGCCGCGAATCGCCTGCGGGTGGGTAAACACATAGCGGTAGTTCAGGGAGCAGGCCTGCGAAAAAGCCAGCAGGAATACCTGTTTAGGGTCGGCGTGATATTTCCGCACGCCATGTTGGATGATCGTTTCCAAATCACGTTCGTGGAGGTTGATGGAATCCTCCATCTTGTAGGTGGTTCCCCAGCCAAAGACTACCCGTCGGTTCCGGGGATTTCTGACGAGGCGGCGAAAGAATTGGTACGGGCCTTGAAGCGAGATCACTACCATGTTGCTGTCCGCGATGTGTTTCGCTACCCGCATCATCGAATCTTTATCCCCTTCGTAACCATGCAGAGCCACCAACAGTGGCCAACGTTTGCGGCGGCCATGGCCGCGCGGCAGCTCAACTTCAAAGTAACGGCGAATGGCGCTGCGAAAGAATTTTTCCATAAGCTCCGGGAGGGTTTAGGATGCAGATTATGATTCGTATTCCGCCGTCAGCCGCCCGTTGCGAGCAGATGATGGCCTTTTAATTCTCGCCAGCTTGTCCTCAGAGGTGCGGCTCAGACGACTTCAACATTTCCTCAATCGTTGATTCCAATGCCTGAATCCTTGATTTTCCGCGCCACGCGATCTTCCCGATGAGAGGGAAAATCGATTCTAGCACATCTGCGGAAGACCCCGGCCGCGACGTGGAAGGGGCTACGTTAGGCCTGTGTCAACCGCTTGAGGCATGGACAAGCGAATCGAGGTGGTGGATCTCTCCGGAGCCTTTCCAAGACGGGCAGATGACAACATGAAACTCTCGGGAACTATCGGGTGGCGGGACCTAGTGCGAGTTTGATGAAATAAAAGGCACAGGGGGCGTATCCAGCGGTCGGTCTATTGGGTCCGCCACCCAACTTCAGCGCTCACGAAAAGATACGGCGCGGCCGGAAACCCAGTGAAGTTTACTCGGTGGGTGCCGATAGGTTTGTCGGAGGGCATGCCGATGAAGGTACTGCACCCGATTAGCCGCTGGGTGAACCTATGGGTGCTGGTGATGGTATTTCTGCCGCTGGCGGCACGGGGTCGGTCGCGAGATGGACTGCTGCCGGATGGCGTTTGCGGTAACAGCCAAACCATGCTGGAAGCCACCCAGGCGGGCAACGCCATGGTCCAGCAGGTCATTGCCGCAGGCATGCCATGGAATGACAGGGCCCTAAATGAATATGTTAACCGACTAGGACAGAACTTGGCGCGCAGCAGCGCGAGTCAGCAGGTTTTTTCCTTTTACGTTCTCTACAACCCCGCGGTTAACGCGCAGGCTTTCCCGGGTGGATACATCGTGATTAATTCCGGGGCGATCAGCCTGGCGGAAAGCGAGGCCGAACTGGCTTCCGTTTTGTCGCACGAAATCGCCCATGAAAACTCTTGTGATTGGCGAACGGCGCCCCGGAAGGGTAATCTTTTTGAGCTAATCGCTTTCGTTCCCGCAGTGTTTTTGGGCGGGCCGGCGGGGATCGCCCTGACTTTTGGAAGTGGCTGGGCAACGCAGGTGGCGCGCGCCCGCTCCAGCCGGTCAGATGAGGAGCGGGCCGACCGTTTGGCGGCTCAGTACTTGATTCGCGCCGGCTACGACCCCAACGCGGCGGCGCAATTTTTCCAGCGACTCCAAGCGGAGCAGGAGCATAGCGGTGGGGAACCGGGCGGCTTGCTGGCCACGCACCCGCGCACCGTCGATCGGCAAAAACAGTTGGAGAAAATCATCCCCAATCTCTCCCCGCCGCAATTCACGCTGCACGACGAAGCGGAATTCCTCCGCTTGCGTCGGGCGGTCCGGGACTATGACGAAATGTATTCACGCCTTGTGGGTGTGCGCGTGCCCGGACACGACGACCCTCCTCCTGAGCTTTCCCGCCGGCCGCCATTGTCGACCTCGCCCTAGACCCAATGCTGTTCACTTAAGCTGACTGTTCCCAATTCGACCCTCTCACCCACTGCCTTGCGGTCCCCCCTCTCCCCCAGGGGGCGAGGGCAAAAGTCAAAACTCAAAAAACCCTCTCCCTTCGGGAGAGGGGGGACCGCAAGGCGGTGGGTGAGGGGGTCTCTCGGGAATATATGGATGAGTAATTTCCTCTAATCTCTTATGTAAACGGTACTGGGGCTAGACGCTCGCTCCATTGCACCTTCCATCTCCCATAGTTAGAGAGGAGGCGGGCCGTGGACATCCCGAACAGGTCCGAGCTACTCCTACCGCAACGTTCCTCGGATTGCCTCTGGAGGGCGCCTGGCATTTGGAGTTTTGGCGAGCCTCGCCTACAATAGTTTGCTTCCGGGTGTTCCATGTTCGCCATATTAAAAGTCGCATTGATTACCGGTTTGGTGGCGCTCAACGCCTTTTTCGTCGCCACGGAGTACGCCCTGCTCAGTGTTCGGCGCACCCGCCTGGAGCAGCTTTCCAATGAAGGCAATTCCCGGGCGAAACTGGTGCTCGCGTTGCTTTCCAATATGGTAGCGCTGTTCTCCGGGACGCAATTGGGCATAACCGTCATCAGCCTGCTGATGGGCTGGATGGGCGAAGCCTTTATGGCCGACGCCATTGAACATTCGCTGGAGGGGTACCTCGGCAATTTTGCGCGCGCTGCCGTGGCTCACTCCATTTCCGTCGGCATCGCTTTTCTGCTGATTACCATGCTGCTGATGGTGTTGGGTGAGCTCGTCCCCAAAGCCATGGCCTACGATAACGCGGAAAGATTTGCATTAGGCGTGGCGCCGCCCATGTTTCTCTTCCTCAAGCTCAGCCGTTACCCTGTCCGCCTGCTGGACACCCTGGCCAACGGGGTGCTTCGCTCGCTGCACCGCCATTCGGGTCGAAGTCACGGCCAGTTGCCTACGGCCGAGGAGGTGAAACTGATTGTGTCCGGGATTCGCAAGCGCGGCCTGCTGGACGAAGAACAAGAGGAAATGATTCACAGCGTTTTCGATCTGGACCGCGTCCGCGTGCGCGAGATCATGGTTCCCTGGAATCGCATCACCTGTCTGGCGGTCACCAAGGATCTGCGGGCGCTGCTTGATCGCGTGGTAAAAGACCAACACTCCCGCATCCCCATCTACGACGGCCTGCCTGACCAGATCGTCGGCGTCCTGTACACCAAAGATTTGCTGGCGGTGATGGCGGAAAGTGCGCGCGTCGCAACCCCTGGGGACGCAGGCTTTGACCTGCGCACGGTCCTTCACCAGCCGATGATTGTTCCCGAGTCGATGTCGTTAACCCAGATGCTGAAGGAGGCCCGCCGGCGGCATTCGCAAATGGCGCTGGTAGTGGACGAATTCGGAACGTTTGTGGGCTTGGTGACGATCGAAGACGTGCTGGAACAGATTGTGGGCGAGATTCAGGATGAATATGATCGCGAAGAAGCAGCCATCCGCAAGGTGGGGGAAAATGTACTGGTAGTTGACGCCTCCATGAGCCTACGCGATCTGGCCAGCGAGCGTGACATCGTTTTGCCGCGCGGGGCCGGGTACGAAACGCTGGCGGGCTTTGCGCTGGCGCGGCTGGGATTCATTCCGCAAGGCGGGGAGAGTTTCGTCTTTGAATTCCGCCGCTACACCGTCCAGGAAGTGGAAGGGCGCCGAGTTTCCAAGGTTCGAATCGAGACCCTGCCTATGGCCCCGGCCGCGGTGAACCCTGCTGCCGAGACCGCGGCGAACTAGCGGGATTTCACGCCGGGAGGAAGGGCAGTCAGGCGGACTCGGGAATTGCTGGAGAAGGGGCCCCCAGCATCACCCCCACTTCCGCGCCCCGGTTCACATTCAGCATTTTCGCGGCCGAACCCCGGTTGGTACAAATTTCGATATAGCCGGAACTGCCCACGATCGCGAACAACTCTGAGTGTTTGCCCATCGAATACGCCAAATTCAGGCGAGTAATCTCCTGCTTATTGATGATGATCTTGAAGGGGGGCGGGTTCTCCGCGAACAGTTGGGGAAGGTCTTCCGGGCGGAGGTTGGTGAGGATATTCCCGAACTTGTCGACCTTCAAGACAGCGCCCATAATGAGGTTGTCACCCACCCGCTTGGGTTTGGGCGACGTGAACTTGGTGTAATCGCTGATAGGCTCGCCGAACTTATTGGCTTCCACCCATCTGCTCAACCAGCCGACGACCGGAGCAAAGATGTCACGTCCTTGGAACGTGGCACTGACCGGATTAAGGAAGTAATGGTCAGAGGTGATGTGGCGGACCTCCATATTCTCTTCCCGCTCGTAGACTAGCGAAAGCACACCGTTATCGGGAGCAACGAATTTGTAAGCCATGCTGGTTGCCAGCAGGGGGCGGCGCCCTGTTCCGACTCCCGGGTCAACGACCACCAGGTGAATGGTATCGGAAGGAAAAAAGCGATAGCTTTCGGCCAGGGTGAAGGCGGCGTCGAAAATATCGTAGGAGGCCACTTTGTGGGTGATGTCCACGATTTGGACATCCGGGTTGATGTTGTAGATGACGCCCTTCATCGTACCGACAAAGTGGTCGGTGGTGTCAAAATCCGTGATCAAGGTAACGATAGGCTTGCGCGCCAAGGTCTTCTCCTGTTTTTCGCCCCAGCCAGAGCGAGCTTAAGGCAAAGTTACGGAAACCCGTGAGGGTTGTCAATGACACTCGCCAATCGGTGGTGGGTCGGTTTGATGCGGAGGCGGCTTCACGCCGCCATGGGGCGAGGTAAACTCGCCGCTACAACATCAAATTGACCCACTACCCGCAGATCTCTTCCGGCCCTTCGCCCTTCACATCAAGCGCTGAATGCGCGAGAGACAGGTGAAGTCGCATTGGGAGTCCAGTTCCAGGGCGCGCAGCCAGGCGTGGACAGCGTTATCGCTCTCCCCGAGTTCGATGAAGCTGAAGCCCAGGGCCTGATGGACGAAGGCATCGCTGACCCGGTAGGTCAAGGCTTCCTCATAGGCCGCCTGGGCGCCCACCCAGTTCTTGAAGTGCGTGCACTGGAATCCGCGCTCGCAGGCCGCAGCCCAGGGCTGGAGGCCAGGAGTAATCTCCAGGGGAAGCGGCCACTCCCTCTGCAAATCCAGCAAGCGGCGGGCGCAATCCAGCAAGTTGTCGCGCGCTGGCGAATTCTCAAAAATGGCGACGGACACAATCAACTCGCGAAGGGAGCGGTTCAAGTCCTGCGGTGACGGGTTCTGCGAGAAGAGCAGGCTCAAGCCGGTGCGGTAATGTTCCCGGCTCTCAATGAGTGATTCCACCTTGATTAGAAATTCTTCCGCCCTGGCGTGGTGGGGGTCAAGTTCCAGTGCCTGGCGGTAGCAAGCGGCGGCCCGGTCCAACTGGCCCAGGTTTCCGCAGGCGTTGCCGAGAAGATAATGCACTTGGGCGTCCATGGGCGCGGCTTGCACAGCGCGGGAAAGGGCTTCCATGGCGTCGGAAGGCCGTTGGGTTTCCAGGTAGCACACGCCGAGCTGACTCCAGGCCTGGGCGTTCGCCGAGTCTTCCACCACTAATTCTTCCAGCAGGCTGATGGCGGCGGGAAAATCCGCCTGTCCCAGCGCCTCAAGGGCGCGCATCAGCCGATCTTCGGGTTCAATATTCGTCACAGCCGCTTCCATTCCCTCGGCGCCGCGGAATTCGAAAATCGAAATTCGGTGCGATCCTCGTATCTCGAGTTTCGCCCTTCCTCTACCCTTCTCGAAGCACGAAACTCGAAAATCGGCGCGATTTTCGTCTTTCGATTTTCGCGTGTCGTCCTTTCTCTCGCCGGGTCATTGGTTGAAAATGGCGCGGAACTGTTCCAGGTTGAGCGGCGGTGTTTGCGCCGTGCTCAGGTTTTCGCTGACATGCTCGCGCCGGCTCATTCCCACCAGTGCGGAAGTGATGCCGGGCGTGGAGCGTACAAACTGGATGGCCCTTTGCGCGTCTCTCTGCAGTCCGGGGAACCAGGCGTGGGTTTCCTCCGGCAGGCTCTCCGTCAATTTCTGCTGAAGCAGGCTGGCACTGGCAAAAACCAACATGCCGTGGGCGCGCGCCACCTGCAAAACCGGGACGGCCTTGCCGTCAACGCGCTGGGTTCGGGCAGACAGGGCTTCCGGCATGGCGAGGTTGTAGGGCAGTTGGATGGCGCGGAAATGATGCTCCTTGCCACCCACCTCCTCCGCGATGTGCAACAGGTCTCCGAGCGAAAGGGCTTCGGGCGATTCCTGCCCTACGCGATAGCCATTCCACGTGGCCGTTCCGTACATTCGAATTTTGCCTTCGCTCACGGCTTTTTCCAGAGCGGAGAATGCCGCGTGCAGCCTGCGGTGGAATTCCTCGCGTGCCACATGTGCGGTTTGCGTTTCGGGATTATGCAAATAATAAATATCCAGCGTATCGACACCGAGATTCTGCCGGCTCACATCGATCTGGTTTTCGAGATACCTCGGCGACATCACGTGGCAGCCGGCAACAACATCTTCCGGGCGAAAGAGGCCGGGATCGATCAGGGTCCGCTGGAAATATTCGGAGGGATCGTCGGGCTCGCTGCCGTCAAAGTTCAGGAAGCCGCCTTTGGTGGCGATGATCACCTCGTCACGCTGAACCTTACCCGCGGAAACCACCACCGTCAGCGCCTGGCCGATCGCGCGCTCGCTGCGCTGGTGGCGGTAATTCACCGCGGTATCAACGACGTTGATCCCGCTTTCCAGAGCTTCCGCCACCGCCTCACGATAGAGCGCGTCATAGGCTGCCGTGGGTTCGCCCAAATAGGTCCCGATCCCGATGGAAGAGAGCCAGAGGCCCTGGAACTCACGGAAATGGCCAGGGAACTTCGTTTCAAAGCGGCGGCGAAAGCGCTCCGTCCCCTCGGGCGTGGCGTGGCCCGGCATCAGCATGGGTTGGATCCCCCCGAAATCCAGTTTTACTTTAACACGAAAATCGAAACCCGAAATTCGAATCTCGCCGCGATATGCGGGGCTCGGTTTTCGAATTTCGGCCTTGTCAGTCCATATGCGCCTTGACCAAGAAAAGCGGAATATCACTTTCGTGCCGAACCTTGGTGATGGTGGCGCCGTGGATGAGATCAGAGATCAATCGGTGTCCGTGCGTGGTCATGGCGATCAGGTCGCAGTGCTCGGCCTCCGCGGCTTTCAGAATGGCGCGCGCGGGTTCACCGCTGGCATGGAGCGCCGTTACCTGTAAGTTCTCGCGGCGGAGTTCCGCGCTGACCGCCTGCAAATACTCCCGGTCCTCTTTTATTTCCTGGGAATCGGAAAGATTCAGGTTTTCCTGCCATTGCGCCGCCCATCCGGTGGAAACGTGCAGCACGACAAGTTCGGCGCCGGTCAGGCGCGCCAGCTCCTTGACCCGTGGCAAGAGGAAAGAGTCGGCCTTGCTGTGGTCCAGGGCAACAAGGATTTTCGTGAACATGGCAAGCCTCATATCATCGGGCCATCGAATCATCGGGTCATCGGGTCATCGGGTCATTGGGTCATTGAAAACCAGCAGTGATTGACGAGTGCCTAGCGGCCAGGGGCTTGCAACCAACCCCATGCCAAGATCCGTGGTCCATTCAATGACCCGATGGCCAAATGACCCGATCACCCGATCAGTGCATCCTGTCTCAAACCATCATTACCAAAAAATACGCATTCAGGATCGCGATGATCCCGGCCGTGACCCATGCCAGGATTTTCAGCCATCGCGGGTTGACGAATTCACCCATCATGCGCCGGTTGCTGGTAAACATCACCAGGGGCACGACGGCGAACGAGAGTTGCAGGCTCAGGATGACCTGGCTGAAGTTCAGGAGCTTGGCCGTCCCCCCCTCGCCGAAGAAAATCACCGTAATCACCGCCGGAATGATGGCCAGAAGGCGCGTGATCAGCCGGCGCAGCCAGGGAACCAGCCGCAGGTTGAGGAATCCTTCCATCACGATCTGGCCCGCCAGGGTTCCGGTCAAGGTGGAGTTCTGCCCGGAACAGAGCAAGGCCACCGCAAACAGAAGGGCGGCCATTTTCGTTCCCAGCAGAGGCGTCAGGGTGTGATACGCTTCCTGGATTTCCGCCACCTGGGTGTAACCGGCGCGGTAAAACGTTCCCGCGGCCATAATCAGAATAGCGGCATTAATCAGAAAGGCAAAGTTCAAGGCCAGGAAATAGTCCAGGAAATTGTAGCGCATGGCCGTCTTGATGCCTGCCGGCGTACGATCAATAGCGCGCGTTTGCACCAGGGAGGAATGTAGATAAAGATTGTGCGGCATCACGGTGGCGCCCAGGATGCTGATGGCAACGTAGAGCATTTCCGGGTTCGTTAGGATTTGGGGCGTGGGCACAAATCCCTTGGCGATGGCCACCATGTTGGGGCGCACCAGGAGAAGTTCAATCAGGTAGCACCCGCCGATGACTCCAATCAGCGTGACCACCACCGCTTCCAGATAGCGGAAGCCCTTGTTCTGGAGATACAGAATGGCCAGCACGTCGAGCGCCGTCAGACAGACACCGAGCAGCAGGGGAATATGAAAAAGCAGGTTGAGGGCGATGGCGGAGCCGATGACTTCCGCCAGGTCGCAGGCGGCGATGGCGATTTCGCACAGCACCCAAAGGAGGAGGCTTGTTCGCCGCGAATAGTGGGCCTTGCAAGCCTGTGCCAGGTCCATCTGCGTGGCAATTCCCAGCCGCGCCGCGAGGGCCTGAACCAGAATCGCGATGAGGTTGGAAATCATCAGGACGGAGATGAGTTGATAGGCGAAACGCGACCCACCGGCGATGTCGGTGGCCCAATTGCCGGGGTCCATGTATCCCACCGCCACCAGAAATCCCGGTCCGGAAAAGGCCAGAAGCTTTCGCCAAAAGCCGGCGCCGGCGGGGACAAGGACACTCCGGTGCACTTCCGGCAAAGACCGTGTCGCCGTCGTGGGGTGGTCAGGAATGGCAGGTGCGGGATCCATAAAACGATTAGTATACACGCAACTGACGACGCGAGATTACCGGGGGGGAAGGGTAAAGAGTAAAGTGTAAAGGCTAAAGAATGGCTGCCGCTTTTGACCTTCAATGCAGTCCACGAAAATCTGAAATCCCCAATCTCGAATCGCCAATCACGACTCACAAATCATCCGATTGCCGGATGGCTCGATGAATCCGTTCTCAACGCCTTTCTCCTTTCATTTCATCAACATCGTGGAAGAAGAGGTTTAACTCCTTTGTTTTCATCGATATCGTGGAAAGGCGTAAGAGTGATATTTTTTCTCCACTTGTTTTCAATAACTTAAAGAAAGATTATCGCCTATTTTTAACCCCTTTTTTTTCGTAACCCTGGGCGCTGAGGATAGACTAACTGTTTTAGTTTCATTAATATAGATTGGTCAGGGTTTTCCGGATTTCATTGCTAACCTCTTTTGTTTCTGGTACATCGTGGAAAGCCGCGTCCCTCTCTTTTGCCCCGGCTCCCAACTTTCAAGCTAACTTCCTGAATTTGAATGGGATAAGGTCCTGTGACATTTTGGCCTTAAACACCAAGCCCTTTTGTTTCTGCCACATCGTGGAAAGGCACGTTGTCTTGTAGCGCTGAACTCTAATTCAGCATGTGCCAACCTTTCGCGAATTTAACCCCAGAATGACGCGAATGCGCTTGGAGCTTGCCCTCAACGAAGTAAAGGGGGCAGGCGCTAAAGGCCGGCGCCACTTCGCCCCGATTTATTGCGTAATCCGTGCGTTCGCCACCAGGATACCAAGGCGCCACGTCGATCTCCTGCCCAAGCAGATCGGGACGCACCCCTTCGGCCTTGACCACCACAGTCCTCTCGGTATTTTGCCCTCGCGGGGGGGGATGCGAGAGGCGCATCGCGCCGGCAGGACGCCAACCCTCGCTGCGAGGATAGCCTAATCTTTGCTCATTGTCAAGAACTATTCCGCGTCTTCTTGCCCATTGTTGTAGCCTGCCGAGCGGCGGAAAGGCCGTAGCCCACGGAACAATTCAAGGGGGAATCGGCTCCCCCCCACCGTGTCCGACCCTCGCAAGGGGTGACCGAAATCATGGCCAAAGGTATCGGCGCAATAGCATCGTTTTTTGACTGCCGCCCCGGATGGGGGATGAACAACCGCCGCTAGGTTTGGTTCTTTCGTCCCTCGGGGGCTCGGTGGACTCTCCTCGAACTCGTCCGCCATAGCTCCGAAGGTGGGAACAAATCGCCGTGGCGATTTGCCGTGGCGCTCCATGAGCGCCGCGGTTATTGATCATCCAAACCGCCGGTCATCGACCGTCGCTAACCGGGATTTCTCACCACGGGTCTGGAAGGGCGGGGCTTTACAGGCTGTAGAAAAACTCTGTGGTGCTTGGCGCTAGCACTGTCAGCACCACCCCGGCGCTCGGCGCGCCACCCCTCCTCTGAGGAGAGGAGCGTTTTCAACAACTCCCCTCCTGATTCAGGAGTGGTGGCGCCT
>JBEKQO010000166.1:0-17987 GCA_049519635.1 Terriglobia bacterium
TCCGTACCCGTTATCAACGGCCTTTCCGATTTTGAGCATCCTTGCCAGGCGCTGGGCGATTTCCTGACTTTACTCGAGTGCAAAGGCAGGCTGGCCAATGTCACCCTTGCCTGGGTGGGCGATGGCAACAACGTAGCACATTCGCTGATCTACGGCGCGGCACGGCTGGGCGTTCGAATGCGGATTGCCACCCCGGCAGGGTACGAGCCGGACCGCTCCGTTGTGGCGGACGCCAAACGGGAGGGCGGCGACGTGACGCTGACGCACAATCCGGCCGAGGCGGTGGGGGGTGCGGACGTGGTTTACACGGATGTGTGGACGAGCATGGGCGATGAGGATGAAGCGGAAACTCGCCAGGAAATCTTTCGCTCCTTCCAGGTGAACCCCCAACTGATGCGCGCGGCGGGTCCGCAAGCCCTTTTCATGCATTGCCAGCCAGCGCGGCGCGGAGAGGAAGTGACCGACGAGGTCATGGATTCTCCCCGGTCTGTAGTCTACACGCAATCGGAGAACCGCCTGCACATACAGAAGGCGATTTTACTGGCCCTGCTCTCCTGAGGGCCCGAAGGCAGGAGGCGGTAAGCAGTCGGCGCGGGCATTAGGCAGAAGGCTGTAAACCGTAGGTAGACAGTCGTTGTAGCGACCGGCTTCCTCACTGGTAGGCTTTTCGATGTCCCCTAGCAACCGGCGCCAACCCAACCTCCTAATCCCCAGCCCCTAACCCCGAATCCCGCTCCCGGCGCCCAATCCCCAACCCCTATAGGCGCTAGAATAAGCCACCCAATGATTCGCCGCCTTCCTTCCCGCGAAGCGGGACACCGTGAGTAGCTGTAGGTGAAACCTACGGCTACCGAAGGCGAGAAAGAAATGTGGCCCTGAAGGGGCCGACCTTTCCCACGGTCAACCCCGTCGGGATTGAAGGGGCCATGGGGTTCTGCGAGCCGCAGGTTAAAACCTGCGGCTACCCACGGTTGGCCCCTTCGGGGCCGGACCGGAAATCGCGTAGTCAAGCGCCTATGCCCCAACCTCTATCACCCAGCGACTGGCACCTCGTATAAGTCGTTTCCTTTCATAGACTCATCGGCCTACGTGGGAATCGCATGTTGCAAGCTATTTGTTTTCTGTGAGTTATCGGCCTAGCGGGGATTTGAGGGGTTTTTCGTGGTTTCGGGGGGCTTGAATCAGCCTATCTCTTTTATTTTCAACAACTCATCGGAAAATAAGATAAGTTATTTGTTTTCAATGAACCATCGGCCATGACACTTTTTGTCACTTTACACCCCTTTGCTTTCAATAGCTCCTCGGGGTCGCCCTTCATTTTGGCATTTTTTTGGATGCGGGCTTCCGCTTTGATCATTGCGGACAAATTGGCAACCGCAACACTTCTCGCACGCTCAGTTCGTTCCCCCGAACCATTGACGCCCGCTTCAGGGTGGAAGAGCTTCGCGGGGTAAACGTGGAATTTGATCTTCATTACGTATTTAATTTATACCATTTGGATCAATTTGTCAATATATAAAATACCGGGGGCACTGGGGCATCGGGCCTTTGGAAACACTCCGGCCCTGCAAATGGGTTCATGTTCTCACCTGACACTGTCGATAAGCGATACGGGTAAGTCTGTCACGCGGGGGGCTGGGTCGCAAGTGCCGCCATCCTCACCATCGTCGTTGTCCTCGCCATCGTCGATAGAGCCCCGGGTGCCCAGCGCCGCCGGGGCGCTGCCAACCCGAGCCCTTCGCTGTCATTCTGAGCATCGACAGCCTTGCGGCTGCCCATGATAGGCGGAAACTCGGGCCGAGGAAGGCAGGGTTCCGTCAAGGTCGCAGGGGCCAGATACCTCCATAGCTATGAATGCATCACCGGCGAAGAAACCCCTCACCCCCCGCCTTGCGGTCCCCCCTCTCCCCAAGGGAGAGGGCAAGAAATCAGAATCGCAGCCCTCTCCCAGGGGAGAGGGTGCCCGACGGAGGAGGGCAGGTGAGGGGTCCCTTACAACCCCATTAGACTTTGACGGTGCCGGGCCGAGGAAGGGTAGCGCGGACCTGTTTTTTAGGTCCGCGGCTTTTCCTTGTCCACCGGGGACGTGCCGCGGACCTAAAAACCAGGTCCGCGCTACGCCTGCTGAATTCCAAGGACTTGCGCGTCGAGTTTCTGCCGAGCCTTGAAAGCCGTCCGGCTGCCCATGATCGGTAGAAACTTGACTGGGGGAACCCATCACCCAACCTGTCATCCTGAGCAGCAGCGAAGGACCCCGGCAGTCTGCGGGGTTTCATGAACCGGGCAAACTACGGGGGTTCTTTGCCCCAAAGGCGGGCTCAGAATGACAGTTTGAGCGACGGTGAATCGAAAAGACTTACGCTTCGAGTTTCGGCAGAGGAGCCGCAGGCGGTCCTGAGCCTTGCGAAGGAAGAATCTCGCATGGCCTGGAAAATAACAGTGCCAGATCCTTCGCGTAGTTTACCCTGAGCGGGCAGAGCGAGATTCTTCGCTGCGCTCAGAATGACAGCGAATGGGCTCAGGATGACAGTATTGGAGCGTTTTTCCGCAGCCTGTGAAGCCCCGCCCTTCCATCGGTCGTGACTCATTACGGAGAAGAAGTGCATTGAAAAACTCAACTACATGCACAACAATCCGGTAAAGAAGAGGAGTGATCTCGCCCGATCAATGGCCCTGGTCAAGCTTCCGGTTCTATTATTGGAACGATTCCTCCGTTTTGAACATGGACCGCCTTACCTGAGGTCCGTCTCCCGCAAAAAACGCAGAGCTGAGCTCGCTCTGCGCCATCCCTCCCAAGGGCCTTCTAAGGACCCACCATTGCAGCCATAATTGACCGGAGATCGGGCACACAAGGAAAAGCCCACGGACAGAACGGCACTGTCCATGGCTACCCGCTTTTCGCGCCGCATGACATCGACGGGCGGTTCGCCCTGGCGGCACGCAAACGCAGCGTAGGCAGGTCATCGGGCATGGGGGAGCAGGCCCTTTTCGACAAGTACCGGCGGCCGGCGGTGGTGAGTGGCCTGCTCATAAGCATACGCCCAACCGAGTAAGTCGCCGTCTTTCCACCGCCGGGCCGACAGCTCCAAGCCGAACGGGAGGCCATCGGGATAGAACCCGCCGGGAACGACTATGGCGGGAACGCCGATCATGTTCACCCATCCCGTGTCGCTGTGGGGACCTTCACTGATCTTCCCGTCTTGCGGCATGGTCTCATCCGGCGGCGGCATTTGGGTGGCCGGGTAGACGAGGCCGTCGAGGTGCAGCCGATCCAGGACTTCGTTGTAGGCGTCGAGCGCCCTTTGCCGGGGGGCAAGGACGTTGGCATCGGCTTCGGGATCGCTCTCAAACAGGGATTGGATCAACGGCGGCTGATTCTTTGGGGCGGTCTCATCCACGCCACCGATGATGGTTGCCGGCAGCGGAGAACCCACGGCCTTCTGGTATTCGTTGGCCGAGTGATATTGCGCCGGACCAAACTCGGCGAGGAACTTTTCCGTTCCTTCGCGGATGTAAGGAAGGGTGCTGACGCGAGCTACGGTCACGGCAAAGCTGTCGGGGAGGATGGAATCGTCGAAGATGACGGCGGCGCCCGCGGCGCGCAGTCCTTCCAGCGCTTTTAGAAAGGCCGCGCGCGTCTCCGGCCGTAGCGGCAGGCGAGCATCGGCCGCGTCTGCTGCGACTTCAGCCGGCGACGCGGAAGCGGGAATGCCCTGAAACGGAATGCCGGCTCCGGCAAGAATGAAGGCAGGAACGCCGAAGCGTTTTCCTTTGAGCGCGTCCGGCTTCAGGTACCGGGTATAGGGGCCGGGCTGGGCTTGGGCAGCAGAACCGATCGTGCGGGGATCCAGGGCATCTTCCCCGGCCATGACGTCAAGCGCCATGGCGGCATCGGTAACGTCACGGGCGATGGGTCCGGTGTTGTCGAGCAGCCAGTCGAGCGGCGCGATGCCTGCGATACTCACCAGGCCGCGAGTGGGGAAGACCCCGACGACGGAACTGGTGGCCGCCGGCATGCGGATGGAGTTGCCCGTGTCGGTTCCGTTGCCGAGCAAGGCATAGTTTGAGGTGATGGCTGTGACCGTGCCTCCCGACGATCCACCCGGGCTGAAGCGCACATCATAGGCGTTTCCGGTGCGTCCGAAGGCCGTGCTGCGATTGGTATCGCTCGCGGCAAAATCCGGCATGTTCGTCTGCCCGAGGATGACGACTCCTGCCGCCCGCAGCCTGGCGACAATCGTGGCATCCCGGGGTGCGACCAGTTCATGGCCGGGGATCATGTAGCCTTTCCATCCATCCGTAGTGATCAGGCCCTTGACGCTGGTGTTGGCCTTGGTAACAATCGGAACGCCCCACAGGGGACCGCGCACAAAACCGCTGCCACCCGCTTTTGCTTCCGCGTCCTCGCGAATAGCGGTGGCGAGAGCTCCAGGCACGTCCAGGTTTTGCACGGCGCGGTAGATCCCGTTGTACTTCCCGATGCGCGCCATGTACCAGCGCACGACCTCGGTAACGGTATATTTATGACTGCGGTACAGTTGTTCCAAGCGGGGGATGGTGACCTCGAGCAGGTCGCGATCCATCGCTCCCTGCAACGCGTTATTCCTCGTCGTTGGAGCTGTGGTCTGCGCGTCCAGGCAGCCGGTTTTGAGGAGGGTAAGCACGACGAGGAGATGGAAAAAGCTCGCTCGTATCTTCATGAGATCCTCGGAACAGAAGGATGCCTTCTACAAGAACTTAGGGCCGTCCATGTGCCGGATGTCACGCGGCGCCTTGCTACGAGACCGGCGGTCATTTGTCTTCCACCGAATCTTCCGACAGCTCATCACCGAGCCCTCGATTGGCGGGAAGTAGGAATAGCCCGGAAAGATTCTAGCACGGGCGCCCAGACGAGAAATACCTGGGCAAAAGAATAGCAGGCGCGAGTCTGCCGGGCGGCGCGACATCGCGCAAGCTACTGGCAAGGTTGCCAGAGGAGTTCCCGCGCCAGTCCGGATTTCTCGCCCCGCGCTTGGGAGGGCGGGGCTTGACAGGCTGCGGAAAAAGCCGCCAATGCTGTCATCCTGAGCCCGTTCGCTGTCATTCTGAGCATTGAAAGCCGTCGGGCTGCCCATGATAGGCGGAAACTCGGGCCGAGGAAGGCAGGGTTGCGTCAAAGTCGCAGGGGCCAGATACCTCCATAGCTATGAATGCATCACCGGCGAAGAAACCCCTCACCCCCCGCCTTGCGGTCCCCCCTCTCCCCCAGGTAGAGAGCAAGAAATCAGAATCGCAGCCCTCTCCCAGGGGAGAGAGTGCCCGACGGAGGAGGGCAGGTGAGGGGTCCCTTACAACCCCATTAGACTTTGACGGTGCCGGGCCGAGGAAGGGTAGCGCGGACCTGTTTTTTAGGTCCGCGGCTTTTCCTTGTCCATCGGGGACGTGCCGCGGACCTAAAAAGCAGGTCCGCGCTACCCCTCCTCGGCCCGAGTTTCTGCCCATCCTGGGCAGCCGAACGGCTGTCAATGCTCAGAATGACAGTGCCAAGGGGTTTTTCCGCAGCCTGTAGAGCCTAGCCCTTCCAGCATTGTCCAAACGTGGTGAGAAGTCCGGGCCAAGGGGCGCAGATTTGGGAAAGCGCCACCCGACACACTCGGTCATCCTTGTTAAGTCGGCGAACTCCATTCCTGGTGTTGGAAGCGAAACGATGAAGACTTGGTTTCGAGGATGTGACGAGGTTCACCGCTGTTCATCCAGGATTTTCATCAGCAAGGGATAGGGATTGATCGCCGTTCCCACCCACCACTGCTTCTCCGGACCAAGGCGAAAGATAGCCAGATGCAGGTGAGGCGCATCGGGAGAGGCGTCGCCGGTCGAGCCCACATAGCCGAGGACGTCACCTTTATGAACCGGCATTCCCTCACGGGTTCCGGGTGCGTAGCGGTCCAGGTGGGCGTAATAATAGCAGTAGATTTGTTGGGGATCGAACTCGTAGACCGTGTTGCCGCCAAAATGGCT
Source organism: Terriglobia bacterium (assembly GCA_049519635.1). Taxonomy (GTDB): domain Bacteria; phylum Acidobacteriota; class Terriglobia; order UBA7540; family UBA7540; genus Bog-366. The sequence goes on from JBEKQO010000166.1 coordinate 5,998, forward strand.
GTAGAACAGCTTGGTGACGGTGCCGTCGCCGATTGCCAGCACCGGCGTACCGCGCGGCGCCATGATGTCGGTCGCCTCATGCGGCTTACCATTGGCACGGACCTCGTCGAAGGTGTCACGGGGAAAATCGGCGAGCGTAAGCTTCGCCAGCGGCATACCCAGGTTTCGGGACGCGAGCACGGCGAAATCGTATGAAGCCGGAGAATCAACCGCAGCCGCGAAGACGAGGCCCACTAAGGCCCATCCCGCGGCGATTCCTATCGCCAATGGCCGAAGTGAGGTGCGTCTCATTCGGATGCTCCTACTGCGGGTTGCCGGACCGTTTCGCCGCGCTTCGATCCTCTCGCAAATCCGCCGTAGACTTTACACCGCCTGTTTCGGCGCGATTTTTCGCGTCACGCGCCCCTGGACTTCCCGGGCCTTCCTGCATGATTACGGGCGTGCCCACCTCAACCAGTTTAGCCAGTTCGAGCGCGTCCCAGTTCGTCATGCGAATGCACCCGTCGGAATATGTGCGGCCAATCAACCCGGGATCGGAGGCGCCATGCAGCCCGTAATGCGGCTTGCTGATCCCGATCCACACCAGTCCCACCGGACCGTTGGGCCCGGGAGGAATCTTCGCCTTAGTATTCGGATTTTCGGGGTCCCAGAAGAGATCAGAGTTGTAATTGTACCAGGGGTTGTGCACGATGTCCGTGACCTTCCACTTGCCCACCGGCAGCGGATCATGGGCACCGCCCACATTGGCCGTCGCGAAAAAGAGAACCTTGCCGGCGGAATCAAGCGCTTCAACCGATGCGGCGCGAATGCGCTCCTTGGTGTCAAGGCCCGTCACCACCACGGATGCCGCCCTCCGCGAACGCGGGGTTTCCACATTCGGGACCAGTATCTCCGGGCCGGCGCTGTCAAATGTCTGCCCGGGATTGAGCCGCTTCAGCAGCGCTTCACTCGCGTGGTACTTGCCCGTGAATGCCTGTAACGCCGACGCGTAGTACATGCCCTTCAGCTTGGACCGGGCCAGCATGTCAGTGGGGATATTGCTGTCGAAAGGGCCGGCGACATCCGCGGCGGAAATCGTATGTTCGATCACCGCATCGGCGGAGTCTTGATTGAGGAGTTGCCACATGGAAGGGCCCACGACGCCGTCCACCGGCAACTGGTTTGCCGACTGATAAGCCTCGATGGCATTTTTGAGATTTTGGCCATAGCGGCCGTCAATCTGGCCACACGAGAAGTGGGCGCGATCAAGCAGGATTTCCGCCCTGAGAACCGCGGGGCCGCTCGCTCCCGGTCCGACGCGAGTGGTGGTGGCGCGATTGATGGACGCGGCAGAAAATGCACTCGCCATGGCGGCCGTAGGTGCGCGGGCCGCAGGGGCCTGACTTGTGCCGGAAAACAGTGAAAAAAGCATAAATACGGTGACAAGGCGTACCATTCGATTCTCCCTTAAGGCAGATCCAGCGGCAAAAACCGCTGATGGACCCACGGCGAAACCTGAACCCTGCGAGATCGAGCCTTGAATCGGAAATTCAATCTTGGTCACCGAGCGGCTTACGGCCGCCTGGGTTGCCAACGCTCAAGTCCCAAGCATCACTTAATCATGTTCGGCGGCGGCGTGTCTGTTCAGAATCGCTCATGCCTCACGGGCGGGAACCATCAACTCCGGCCAAAGAAGCGGCGGGATTCGGGTCAAGGGCAATTGAAAAGGCTCAAGAATGGGCAATTCCTGAAGGTTGGCCGGGCCGTCCACTCTCAAGACGGTTCAGGCACGGTGCACATGGTCTTCCGCAACGAGGGCGCCAATTTAACCAAAGCCACTGCCGAATTCCACGCTAATTAAGGATTGTGATGACTTTGGAAATCCGTGTGGACACCTTTAACCCGCATTTCTCACCACGATTTTGGAAGGGCGGGGCTTTACAGGCTGCGGAAAAATTCGATAGTGATGTCATTCTCAACCGCACTCCTTTATCCTCCTGTCAGCACCACCCCGGCGCTCGGCGCGCCACCCCTCCTCATCTGAGGAGGGGAGTTCTGCAGGCGCTCCCCTCCTGAATCAGGAGGGGTGGCGCGCTGAGCGCCGGGGTGGTTATCCGCCGTGGGGAGTTTTTCCGCAGCCGGTTTAGCCCCGCCCTTTCCGGCGCCCCCTTCCGGTTGTGGCGAGAAATGCGGGTTAGCTATCGATAAGGGGATATCCCACCAGCAGTAGGCGAATAAGTCCTTCCTGACGCTGCGGGGTTTACCGAAGTGCGGCCACTTGGACGGATGCACCTGTAAACCGGCGGACTGGCCGGGCGCCGCCGTCAGAAGAGATATTTCAATGCGAACTGGATCAGGCGAGGGGCCACCGAGGTCTGGGTGATCACCCCGAAGTTTGCCGTCCCCCGCGTAGTGCCCGGATTGCTGAACTGGGGATGATTGAGGGAGTTGTAGAATTCGACGCGGAAGGCCAGTTCGGCGTTTTCCCGGAGGCCTCCCACCACGTTTCTCTTTCCCAACGATAAATCGGTATTAACCTGGGGCGGCCCGTCGAGGAGGCTCTGGCCGGCATTTCCGTACCCCGTTGAGCCATCGGCGCCGATCGCGGGCGCAGAGCAAATAGCCGAAGTATTGATCCAGCCGCCGAGTCTCGCTTCCACGCTGCCGGATGTGGCCAGGGCGGAGACCGCTCGACCCGGGCAGAGCGTCACGGTTGAGGGCGAGGCCTCACCGTAGACGCTGCCTCCGTCCGGATCGGTCAGGGTCAAAGGCAATCCGCTTTGCACAATAACCAGCCCGGTGGTAGACCACCCGTTCAAAAGTTTTCCGGCCGCGCCCGTGCCGTGTACGGAGTCGGGGAACTGGTAATCGAAGTTGGTAACGATCCGGTGCGTGCGGTCAAATGTCGCGCGCGCCCAATTCCTGGACAGGTAGTTCAGGTCGTTATAGATGGAACTGTCGTTCATGGCCTTCGATAGGGTATAGGCAGATTGAAAACTCAGGCCGTGAGCGATCTGCCGGCGGAAAGTCGCTTGCAGGCCGTGATACCAGGACTCGCCGGTGAACTGGCTATCGGTCAAGGCGGAGGGGGTCTCTCCCATAAACGGAACGCGCAGTGCCGCGTTTACGGCGGTGTTGGTCGTGATGCAATCGGCGGGCGCTCCCGTGTAACCGCAGTTGACGGGGTTATTGGCACTGGCGAGTAAAGGCTGGTTCGCGCCCACGCCGACCAACAGGTTGTCGCCGTACGACCCCACATAGCCTATGTCCAGGGTGAAAGCTCGGGGCAGTTTGGTCTGGATGCTCAGGTTAAATTGCTGGAGGTGGGGGATTTTATATTCCGGACCGGCGATTCGGTCAGAAAGCAGGGAAGTCGGCGTGCGCGCCACAAAGCCGAGGGTGGTCGTCGGAAACGGCTTCTGGAGATCCGCCTGGCCATTGCTCGAGTCCGTATTGGTGAATCCCTGGGCAAACGGCGCCGAGGTGAATAGGGGAGCACTTGCGGCGTTGGCGCTGAAAGCCGGCGCCTGGTAAAACCAGCCATACCCGCCGCGCACCGCGGTGCGCCCGGCGGCTCCGAACGGCTGCCAGGCAAAACCAAACCGGGGGGCGAACTTCCCGAGCGGCGTGTTGTTCTGATAGAAACTGCGGGTGGGACCGGTCCGTACACCCGTGGGCGGCGGACCGAACGGCTCGCCCGTGTAAGGATTGGTCAGGGCCGCGTTGTAGTTCGCCGCAACCACATTGCCGATCAGAGTTCCCGAGGGCGGCGGAACCGGCACCTGCTTCAGAAGAGACGGCCAGACATTCCCGATCGTGCCTGCCTTGTCGAACGAAGGGCCCACATACTCCCAGCGCAGGCCGGCATTGAGCGTCAGCTTCGGCGTCACCTTGAAATCGTCCTGCGCGAAGGCCGCCCCGTAATCGTGCCGGTATTGATACTGCGCCTCGCCGTTCGGCCCCACGCCCTCGTTGGCTCTCACCGTCTCGATGTTGCTGCGGCCGCCAGGGCTTTGATTATCTGCTGCGCTCAGGCCCACCAGCAAGTCCGCGAATGTCTCGAACAAGATTTTTCCGCGTGCGGCGCCGGTGTCCAGCCGGTCGTTATGCTGCATGAGAAAAACTCCACCCACCCGCGCATGGTGCCTTCCGTGAACCAGAGAGAGATTGTCCGTCCACGCGAACGTGTTCGTGTGCGTCGAGAAGTCATTGGCGCCGTTGCCGAAAAAGCGGAAGGTTCCCATGGGGCCCAGCATGGTGACCTCCGGGGGCTGGGGAAACAACGGGTCCACCGGGGTGATGCGGAAGGAATCTGCCGAGGGAGTGCCAACCCCATGGGCCGGCTGGAAGGTGCGCGTGTAGGCAAAGCGCGCTTCGTTCGCGACCTGGGCGGTCAGTTCCGAGGTTAGCTTGAAGGAGAGCGCAATGTCATGCGCGCGGAGCGCCTGGGGAGAACCGGCGCCCGGGATCACCGGCGTGACCGTGGCCCCGCCCGGCGCTCCCAGAGATCGGTACTGGTTAATCCTGGAAAAAAATCCGCGCCACGATAACGTGTTGGCCGCCGACACGACATAGTCGCTGTTGGCTACGAAATGATCCTCATTGTAATAGGACGGGAAACTGAAGGAGGAAAAACCCATGCCTGCACTGCTGCCGGATTGGAGGATCGTCTGAGGCACCGGGATTAGGTATGTCCCATTGGGCAGCTTGGTTTGCAGGATGCTGAGTGCCACCGGATTGATGGGAGCGGTCGTGGTGGTATTCCGGTTCGCGCAGTCCAGTTGTTTCCCGCCCGCAAAGGTCAAGTAGTTCGGGTCCGGCTGGCCTGCGTCGGGGCCACTGGTTAGCAGATGATTCGCCGGGCAGAACTGCGCCGCCAGGGCCGCCGCCGACCGGTCGTTGGTGAGAGGCGGCAGGATAACCGTGGCCACGGAGGTGGGGTCCAAACCGTTCACCTGCCGCGTTCCCTGGTAGGAGCCGAAAAAGAACCACTTATCCCTGCGGACCGGACCGCCCAGCGTCACTCCGAACTGGTTTTGTTTCAGATTCGGTTTGGGTTGCCCTGTGGCATTCCGAAAGAACGCATTGGCATTGAAGATGTCGTTGCGCACAAATTCCCAGACGGTGCCGTGAAACAGACTCTCTCCGCCCCGTGTGATGACGTTGGTGCTGGGCACAAGCGCGCCATAGCCGGCGTCGTACTGGGAGGTCTGGATCTTGAACTCGGCGATGGCGTCGGGATTAGGGACGGTGCTGGGGGCATTGGCCCCGTCGATGGTGTAGTTGCCTGCCGCCGTGCTTCCATTCACATTGACCGTTTGCGTTCCTCTGCCCAGGGTTCCGGCATTGTTCACATCCGCGGCAGTACCCGAAGACATGGAGAGAAGCTGCGCAAAGTTGCGGGTGGTCAACGGCACGCCGGTGATCGTCTTATGATCCACCAGGGTACCTGACGACGAGGCTGTCAGGCTCAAGCGGCAGTTGCACGCCACCCTCTTCCGGGGGTCGCCGCGTTCCAGGCTTGCGTCCAGGGTGGGATCTTCTGAAACGTTGATGGCTAGCGACGGGACTTGCGAGGTCTTGAATCCGGGTGCGGAAAAGCTCACACGGTAGGCGCCTGGGGCAAGCAACGAGAAGCGATAGCTTCCGTCTCCCCCCGAGATCATGGTGAGCTTCTGATTCGTCGCGTTGTTCGTCAGCACCACCGTGGCGCCCGGCACGGCACTCTTCAAGAAGGTGATGGTCCCGCCTAACGCTCCAGTTGAGTCAGACTGGGCGCAGAGAAAACTCACACCTGCCATCATCAAGAGGGCGCCGATCGCCGCGCGGACGAAATGCCGTCTGCCGCCAAACCCGACTGAGGACCGATTGCTGCACTCTGCGAAATGAGCGATGTTGCGCCAATTAAACGTCATCAACCGTCCAAGATGAAATGCATAATCGCCCCAGCTCTCTAGACCGGCAATGGCACAATTGATCTGCCTGTGGCCGCCGGAACCGTCAGATTCGGGATGGGACATTTCTCTGGCTTTGCCACCCAACCGTTGTCCCGATAGCCAAGATTGTCAGCCTCGTGACTCTAACACGGGATCCCGTCACTCCGAACAAAGTTTTATCAGAACGAGACACCGATTCTCACGAAGCGGAACGGAAACGGGATGCACAGCGCCGCGGATGGTGGATTCACAAGGTGTACCGTGGAAAAGGGCAATCAGGGACGAAGACAAAAGGTCCCGGGTTTGACGCTCTTAGGAGAGACTGCAAACGCCGGAACGTGGATGTCGTGCCGTATTGGCTGAGAGGAAGTGAACCAGGAGAGGTTGCTCAATTTAAACGCCGCTAAAAATAATCCTGATAAGTACTTGTATCTCCGAGTGGCTGAGCCCCATGAATGATCGAGCGCCCATGCGTAGGGACGAAGCAAGATTCCTGAAAGCTGCGGAACGCGTCCGGCTGCAAGGCGGGTTTCCAAGCCCCGAGCGCATAGGCTGTATCGACAACTCCTGACCAGCCGTGGCTTGCAGCGTGACGAGCGGATTTACTCTTCTGCGGCCACTTCATAATCATTTCCGAGTGGCCTACCATAAGGACAGAATTCGTTTCCCACACGTGACATTTGCCGACAGGGGGCGCGCGGCATGGAACGGGAATCGCAAATTTGCTACAGTTTCGGAGGATCTGGCAAGAACTTTAGAGAAATAGGCGAAGCCCCGAAGTGTAAGCAGACTATACTCCTCCCTTGAAGCTACTCGGAACTTCGCGGCCTTGTCTGCGGCGCCGAATTTCGGCGCAATCCTCTTCTGGAGGGCACCTACATCAGGCGGAGGAGCGGCAGCGGCGCGATTTTGAGGCTGACCAAAACGGTTGGTTCATCAATTGCGAATATACCTTGAAGGAGAAACAATGCAAAAGCGCAAACTTGGAAAAAGCAACTTGGAACTTTCGGCCATCGGCCTCGGCTGCATGGGAATGAGCTTTTCCTACGGCCCGCCCAAAGACAAGCAAGAGATGACCACTCTTCTCCGGGCGGCCGTGGAACGCGGCATCACGTTCTTCGATACCGCGGAGGTGTACGGCCCGTTCGTAAACGAAGACCTTGTGGGTGAGGCCCTCGCTCCTTTCCGCGGGCAGGTGGTGATCGCCACCAAGTTCGGGTTCGATCTGACGGGCAGCGATAATCGGCCGGGAGCGGCAGGCCTGAATAGTCGGCCCGAGCACATCAAGCAAGCCGTCGAAGGATCGCTCAGGCGGTTGAAGGTCGATGCCATCGATCTGCTCTATCAACACCGCGTCGATCCGGACGTGCCGATTGAAGACGTCGCGGGGGCAGTGAAAGACCTGATTCAGGAAGGCAAGGTTAAGCACTTCGGCCTTTCGGAACCGGGAGTGCAAACGATTCGTCGTGCCCACGCCGTCCAACCGGTCACCGCGGTCCAGAGCGAATACTCGCTATGGTGGAGGAAGCCTGAAGCGGAAGTGCTGCCCACCCTTGAGGAGCTTGGAATCGGGTTTGTCCCGTACAGCCCCTTGGGCAAGGGCTTTCTCACAGGGAAGATCGACGAAAATACGAAGTTCGACAGTGCGGATTTCCGCAACATCGTCCCTCGCTTTACCCCCGAAGCTCGAAAAGCGAATCAGGCCTTGGTTGATCTGCTGGGCAAGGTCGCAGAACCAAAGAAGGCGACATCTGCGCAGATCGCACTCGCTTGGCTGCTCGCTCAAAAGCCGTGGATCGTTCCGATCCCAGGTACGACAAAGCTGGCGCGCCTGGACGAGAACATCGGGGCAGTCGCAGTCGAACTTACGCCGGGGGATCTCCGTGAGATCGATAGCGCCGCCTCAAAGATCACGGTGCAAGGGGCTCGGTATCCGGAAAGGCTTGAGCAGATGACCGGTCGCTGAGTGGCGATGCCGTATGAGCAAGCCGCTCCCTTTGTTCGTTCTAAGACATTGTTGGGCCGGGGGGTAGCATGGTCGGCAAAGTGCGTACATCTCCTCTTGTTCGGGCTGAGAAGTTCGTTGATCGTCTGGGCATTCGTCTGCCAATTCTACTGGCTCCGATGGCAGGGGCATGCCCTCCGTCACTTTCGATTGCCGTAGCCGACGCCGGCGGACTCGGAGCGTGCGGGGCTTTGATGATGAATCCCGATGAAATCAGAGCTTGGAGTGACGAATTTCGCAGAGTCAGTAAGGAGCAGTTTCAGATCAACCTTTGGGTTCCAGACCCACCACCGGTGCGAGACTTCCATCTGGAGAAACAACAACGGGAGTTTCTGGCGATGTGGGGAGCACCTGTTCCGCCCGAAGCCGGCGATGCGGCTTTGCCCGACTTTGAAGCGCAGGGCCAGGCCATCCTGAGTATAGCTCCGAAGGTTGTCTCCTCGATCATGGGACTTTATCCTCCCGCGTTCGTGTCGGAACTGAAAGAACGGGACATCCTGTGGTTTGCCAATGCTACGACCGTTCCTGAGGCAAAAGCCGCTGAAAAGGCGGGCGCCGACGCCATCGTGGCGCAAGGCATGGAAGCTGGAGGGCACCGTGGCACGTTTCATGCAGATGAAGCGGAATGGCAAATGGTAGGGCTGATGGCTCTGTTGCCGCAAGTCACAGATGCGGTCTCCGTCCCCGTCATCGCTGCAGGCGGAATCGCCGATGGTCGGGGAGTCGCGGCGGCACTGGTGCTGGGTGCGAGCGCCGTACAAATCGGAACCGGATTCCTGCGATGCCCGGAAGCGAAATTGCATCCTGCTTATGCCGAGAGACTTGCACGTACGGAGGCCCACGGAACCATGATTACACGTGCCTTCAGTGGACGGCCCGGACGCAGTGTGGCAACCGCGTACGTCCGCGCCGCCAATGCCCCGAATGCGCCAAGTCCAGCGCCGTACCCTGTTCAGCGGGGGTTGACCCGCGCGATGCGGGAAGCGGCACAGAAGGCTGGAGATCCTGACCGTATGCAACTCTGGGCGGGCCAGTCGGCCAAGCTTGCGCAAGATCAACCAGCAGGCGTGCTCTGCCAGCGTGTGTGGGAAGACGGCGCGCGGCTATTGTCTTAGAGTCCGTTAAGAAATAACCTTTCCAGATTCTGCGATACGGGGGTGGATCTCGTAGTTCCATTCGCCGTGGAACTTGTCCCGCTTCCGGCGGACCTCCGCGAGTTCCTTGTCGTCGATCAGGGGTTCCGGCTGGGTAGGGCCGGTCATCGAGTTCGGCTTGCACCTTTAAGCCTTTTGCCGTGGTCGTGGCGGCGATGAGATTGACAATGAGCTCGAAGCTGATGAGCGGCTTGCCGCGCCAGTTTTGGCTGATGCAACTGAACAGGCGATGCTCGATCTTGTTCCCCTTGCTGGCGCCCGGCGGGAAGTGACACACCACAATGCGCAAGCCGGTTTCGCCGGCGAGTTTCTGGAGCTGCACTTTCCCTAAGCGCAGACGCGGTCCGTTGCTTCCTCCGGCCTCCGCTCCCCGGCCCACAACCGCGGAGGCTGAATTTGAAGAGTCCATTCTGGGGCGCACCCCCCCCCAGAACGATGTTTTCCTTCTCCCGGGGGAGAAGGTGGACCGCGGCCAGCGCTCTCCCTAGCCGCCGCGGGCCGGCTGAGGGGTCAGTGCCGCCGCTGCGGCCACGGACGAGCACCGCGCTTTGAACTACCTGGCGGTTTGCGCTAAGCTCCTGTCTTTTCATAAACATCCTGGCAAGGCTCGCGTAAGGCATTTGCTTTCATCGACATCCTGGCAAGGTGGAAATGCGACATTTTCCCTACATGTGTTTTCAATAACATCGCGAAACTAGGTCGCATATTTTAATTCCCCTTTTTTCCGCCCTCGGACTCGACCTCGAAGATAAACGCTTTTAATTGAAGGAGATATGATTTCACGGAAATGCCTCAAATTATTCTGAAGTCCCTGTGTTTTCATGCACATCGTGACAAAGCAGGGAGAACTTTCCCCGCCGGCGCCTCTCCCGCGGCGGCTATCCTGCTCCCTTTTAGGCTAGCACATAGGCAAGAAGTAGTGTCAAGGAGATTCTGGCGGAATTTCCTGCGGGTAGGAAAAATATAGCCTCTCCGTCGTCAATTTCCTGCCGGTAGGAAATGGGGTTGCGAGGTTCGGCGGCGAGGGCGACAAAACGACAGCATCGCCAGCGACCGCGGGCACAAGGGTGGTTTGGCCGTTTTCCGGCAAGATGAATTGCTGAGCACCTAGCTGCAATGGGTTTCGTGCCGCGTTTCAATGGGAAATGAAGCGTCGAGCGGACGAAGCCCCGTCGGGCAAAGTCCGCCGTGGTCCTGGAGCCCCAAGAGCCCGTCCTGAGCGAAGCGAATGGAGGGCGCTTCAACGAGGCGCAGGTTTTCTTTGAGTCCCAACGAGGCAATCTAATGTGGTGTCCCACGTAAGAATTGACAATAGGCGAGACCCCCTCACCCGGCCCGCCCCGGCTGGCGATTACGCCGGATGCGCGCCACCCTCTCCCCCAAAGGGGCGAGGGTAATAAAATCCATGCTGGCCGTGGCGACCGAGGGGCCCGGGGGTGAGGGGGTCCTTGCAACATGCCATTGTCAAATCTTATCCGGGACACCACACTAACGAACCCCAGCCGGGCCAAGTCGGAAGTGGTTTTTGAGCCCCAAAGGGGCGATCTAACCAAGCCCAGGCCAACGGCCTGGGTCAACGGAACCCCCATCAACCCCGAGCCCTGAAGGGGCGACCTCCCCAATCCCTCCGACCAACCTTCACTGTTCTTTCTCGCGCGTCACACGTCACATGTCACTCGTCACTGCCTTTGAAACCGGCGGACGCTCCGCGCCACAGGCTGCCAGGGCGGACCGCGATAGGCAGAATCTGGTGCATTCTCCGCCATCCCGCGCTCAAATGGCGCTATACTACCGATGCGATGCTCCAGTTTGAGTGGGATCCCGCGAAGGCGCGGACCAACGAGCGGAAACATGGCATTGCTTTTGAAGACGCCATGCACGTCTTCGACGACCCCCACGCTCTGTTCGAGCTGGACCGCGCGGACGAGTTCGGGGAGCTGCGCTGGCACGCCATCGGCCTGATTGGAGAAGTGGCCGTGGTGCTCGTAGCCCACACGATCGGAGAAGAAGCCGAGGACGAAATCGTCCGCTTGATCTCGGCACGACGAGCAACCCGGCAGGAGCGAAAACGCTATGAGCAAACTCGTGCACAGGACGTTGGCTGACCGCCCCATGACCCCCGCGCGCAAGCGCAAGCTGGCGCGGGTGGCGGCCGAGGCCGATGCGCGGATTGACTTTTCCGAGATTCCCCCGCTCACGGAGAAGTTCTGGAAAAACGCTGTCCGCAATCCCTTTCGCCGCCGAGCCCAACAGCAGCTCACGGTGCGGTTGGACGCCGACGTGGTGGCTTGGCTCCAGCGCCAGGGAGAAGACTACCAGTCGAGACTGAACGGATTGCTGCGCAAAGCGATGCAGGACGAAATCTGCCGCTAGGCCCAATTTCCATTGTCGATTTGCGATTTTCCATTGCCCGCGTCCCGCGCTCCGCCTCCCGTATGCCTTGACCCTGTTGTTTCTAGCCGCTAACCCCTAGCCACCAATCATTGCAAAATCAGCCCCGAGCCCGGAAGAGCCTGCCCTGAGCAAAGCGAAGGGGGCGACCGACCCAATCCCCCAGACCAACCTTCACCACAGAGGCACGGAGGCACAGAGGAAAACCGGCGGATGCTCCGCGCCTCAGGCTGCCAGGGCATGCGGACGGGCGGACTCCCCTCCTGATTTAGGAGGGGTGGCGCGAAGCGACGGGGTGGTTACAGCCTTCCTGATTCAGAGCTTGTCCTGAACGCAGTGAAGGAAGGGGGACGGCGCGTTCGCGACGGGTGTGGTTACACGACCCCAATCCCCAGCCCCTAACCCCTAGTGTGGTGTCCCACGTAAGAATTGACAATAGGCGAGACCCCCTCACCCGGCCCGCCCCGGCTGGCGATTACGCCGGATGCGCGCCACCCTCTCCCCCAAAGGGGCGAGGGCAATAAA
>JBEKQO010000167.1:0-26818 GCA_049519635.1 Terriglobia bacterium
AAAGGGACCCCCTCACCCACCGCCTTGCGGTCCCCCCTCTCCCCCTGGAGAGGGCTAAAAATCCCAACCCTCTCCCCGGGGGAGGGGGGGGACCGCAAGGCGGTGGGTGAGGGGTCTATTCGCAGATGATGCATCCGTAGCTGTGGACGTGTGCGGCACCCCGGACAATGACGGGGCCCTGGCCAGGTCCCTTCCTTACTTGAGCGCCTTGTCGATTTCCGCTTCCCATTTGGGGGTTACAACCGAAGTGAAAATGAACAGAGGGTAGAGTTCCGCAAAGATGCGCTCAACCACTCCGCCAAAGCCGGGAGTTGCGAGCCCCCGTGCGCTGGGCAGGAAGACTTTCCGTACCACCCAGGCGTGGAGTGTTTGCCAATCCTCCTCGCGGCGGGGCAACCCCGCGTGTTGCGTCCAATCACCTTTCTCTTCGCGGTGCCAATAGGTTTCGTACCGGCGGCCTCGAACGACGTGCGAGAGAAGGGCTTCAAAGGTCTTGCGGTGCCCCGCAATGCGCTTGCGAAACACGGTTTCAAGCGCACCCTTGGGTCCCCGCCAACTGCCGTAGATGGAAAAACCCACCGTCAGGCAATCCGCCGAGAGCCCTACGTACAAGCGGCCTGCGTGGCCGCGGTCGTGGCGGCCGTCATAAGCGTAAAGATAGTAATTTGATTTGTAGGGGCTCTTGTCTTTGCTAAAGCGGATGTCGCGGTTGATGCGGGAAAAGTTGCCGTTGGTCTTGCCTCCAACTTCGAAGTGGGGGTTGAGCTGCAAGAGGGCCGGGGTGATCGTTTGCAGCAGCCCGCGAAAGGCGCCCACGACGTGCTGGTCGTAGCGGGCGCGATTGGCGTCGAACCACGCCTTCTGGTTGTTATGCGCAAGCTCTTCGAAAAATAGAAAGGAATCGGCGGTGAAGCCGTGAAAGCTGGTCGCCACAATAATCTCCTGAGAAAAGCTGCTAAGTGCGAGGTTTATTATACCCCGTGCCATAGCCCTTGGCTGCTGATTCGAGGAGAGACTGGCAATCGGGAGGGGGGTATTGGCATCCGACTCCGCACGCGCAAATCTTGAATTGTCTCACTTCCTGCAGGCTTCCCTCTCCTCATTTCAGTTTCTGATTCGCCGGGGAGAGGCCTTGCGTCGGCCAGGCGAAGTCGTGGAATTCGCCGGTGTGGTCAAACCCGCCCGGCGGGATCGGTTGCAAGGGTTCCACGGGAATGCCTGCGCCGCGGATTTGCGCCAGCACCTCCGCTGCGTGGATGCGCGACGCATCATATTCCACGATCAGGTCCTGACTTTCGAAGGAGAGACCACGGATTCCGTAAACCGTGGAGAGCCGTGAGAGATGCTCAAAATTCCCGGGAGTTAGCTCCTTCTTCAACTTATACCGAGTCTTCAAGAAGGTCATTGATCCTCACCTCATTGGCATTTTGGACTTTCAATGTTGGATTAACGACCACCGCTGTCCACTTTCGTTAGCCAATCGAAAATCGCAAATCTAAAATCCAAAATGGTCAAATCTCCACACGGCGCAACCGCAGAGCGTTGCTGATGACCGAGACCGAGCTAAAGGTCATGGCTGCCGCAGCAAGCATAGGGCTCAACCGCCAACCCAGCACCGGGTAGAGCACACCCGCTGCCACCGGCACCGTCACCACATTATAAACGAAGGCGAAAAAAAGGTTCTGCCGGATATTTCGCAGCGTGCTCCGGCTCAGCCGGCGCGCCCGGACGATGCCTCGCAGGTCGCCTTTGACCAAAGTAATTCCGGCGCTTTCCATGGCGACATCTGTACCCGTCCCCATGGCGATGCCGACGTTCGCTTGCGCGAGCGCCGGCGCATCATTGACTCCATCGCCGGCCATGGCCACAATGTGGCCCTCCGACTGTAGGTGTTTCACGATTTCACCCTTGCGTGCCGGTTGGACCTCCGCCTCAAAATGATCGATCCCCAGTTGGCGCGCCACGGCTTCCGCGGTGCTGCGGCTATCTCCCGTCAGCATGACGATGCGCAGGCCTTCCTGATGGAGAAGCCGAAGGGCTTCGGGCGTCGAACTCTTGATGGGATCTTTCACTGCGAGCACTCCCGCGGGTTGCAGGCCGACAGCGAGGAAAATGGCGGTTGATCCATCAAGACGCAGTTCCTCCGCCTCCCGCAGCAAGCCGCCGGGGGCAATCGCCAGCGACTCCAGGAGGGCGGCGTTCCCCAGTGCTACGGCCTTGCCCTTCACAGTTCCGGTCACGCCTTGGCCGGTGAGAGAGCGAAAGTCATTGACGGGAGAAATGGTGAGAGATCTCTCCTCCGCAGCGGCAATAATGGCGGCGGCCAGGGGATGTTCGCTACCGCGCTCCAAGCTTGCGGCAAGGCTCAAGAGTTCCGATTCCGTCCAGTCGGGCTGCGGCTTGACGGCGGCGAGTCGCGGCTTGCCCTCCGTTAGCGTTCCGGTTTTGTCGATAACTAATGTATCCACTTTGGCGAGAACCTCGAGGGCCTCAGCATTCCGGATCAGCACGCCTGCCATCGCCCCTCGTCCCGTCGCAACCATGATGGATATGGGCGTGGCCAAGCCCAAAGCGCAAGGGCACGCGATGATCATCACGGCGACGGCATTAATGAGTGCGTGGGCGAGGCGCGGTTGGGGGCCAAAGATCGACCAGACGACAAAGGTCAGCGCGGCGATGCCTAATACCGCGGGGACGAAATACGTTGCCACCACGTCAGCCAGGTGCTGGATGGGCGCGCGGGTGCGCTGTGCTTCGCTGACCATCGCCACGATTTGCGCCAGCAGCGTTTCACTGCCGATGCGGTCAGCCTGCATCACGAACCCTCCCGTACCGTTCACCGTGCCGCCCGTAACGCGGGACCCGGCTTTCTTTTCCACAGGAATAGATTCGCCCGTCACCATCGACTCATCCACGGAGCTCGCGCCTTCAAGCACGCTCCCGTCCACAGGAATCTTTTCGCCGGGCCGCACGCGCAGGCGATCACCGCGATTGACTTCACCCAGTAGCACATCCTCTTCGCCGCCGTCGGCGAGCAGCCTGCGTGCGGTTTTCGGTGCAAGTCCCAACAAGGCCTTTAACGCGCTGCTGGTGCGACTGCGCGCGCGTAACTCGAGCACTTGCCCCAGAAGCACCAGCGTCGTGATTGCGGCG
Organism: Terriglobia bacterium; assembly: GCA_049519635.1. Classification (GTDB taxonomy): domain Bacteria; phylum Acidobacteriota; class Terriglobia; order UBA7540; family UBA7540; genus Bog-366. The sequence goes on from JBEKQO010000167.1 coordinate 3,154, forward strand.
GCGGACTCAAAATACACAGGAACTTCGCCGGAAGAGAGCCGGAAGGATTGCGGGAATATTTGGGGAAAGGTGGTGGCGAGAATGCTGTAGAGGTAGGCCGTGCCCGTACCCATGGCGACGAGTGTGAACATGTTGGGACTGCGATTGGCGATAGATGCCCAGCCCCGCTGGAAGAAAGGCCAACCCCCCCAGAGAACTACCGGAGTTGCAAGAACCAATTCGATCAAGGCAAGCAGCCGCGGGGTTATGACCTGCCGGAGGGAATGCCCGCCCAGCATGGCTGACATTTCCAGGGCGATCAGCGGCGCCGTCAGCATCAGGCTGATCCAGAATCGCCGCGTCATGAGGCGAAGCTCCGGGTTAATTTCCTCTTCCCGCGCGACGATAACTGGTTCGAGGGCCATGCCGCACTTGGGGCACGCACCGGGGCCGCGCTGGCGGACCTCCGGATGCATCGGGCAAGTGTAAGAAGCGCTTTGATCTGCTGCCGGCGTCGCCGCGTGCAGGGAAGGCGGGACGAGAAACGCTTTGGGGTTGGCCTGGAACTGGTCCAGGCAAGATATGTTACAAAAATAGAATTGCTGGCCCCGGTATTGATAGGAGCCCGCGGCGTCCTCGGGGGTTACCTCCATGCCGCATACAGGGTCAATCACACTTTTATTCCTCAAATCGATATTATGCCAGCTTGGCGCAAGGCGACAAGGGATGCTTACGGAATGCGCAGGGCACCGTCAAAGTCCAATGGGGTTGAAAGTGACCCCTCACCTGCCCTCCTCCGTCAGGCACCCTCTCCCCGGGGAGAAGGGGGACCGCAAGGCGGGGGGTGGGGGGGCTCTTCGCGGTTGATGCATTCATGGCCATGGAGGTATGCGACGCCCGCCACTTTGACGCACCCCTGACGGAACGTGCCACCCCTATGTTAGAATCGCGGCAATCCGGAAAAATGAAGGAGGCGGCTGATGACGAAAAAAGCTGAGGCAACGGCGGCAGCGAAAAAAATTGACGCTGCGGTGGCGGCAACACTGACGGGAATTATCTATCAGGCCAGGCTGTTCAACCGGCAGGCAAAGGTCACCGTGCCGGAGGAAGAAGTGATGGTGGAAGTCATCAGCCTCTGGCGAACGGTGAAGGCGGCATTAAATTCGGAATCGGTTCCCGAGATCAGCGTCTAGGGCCTGCCGGGGGACCGTCGGCAACACCCTCGCGCTAGGGGTTCGACGCCTGCGCGAGATCCAGGACAAATTTCTGGATGCGGGGGTCCTCCCAATCGGTGGGGCCCACCACTTTTTCCGCGAGCAGTCCGCGGCGGTCCAATATGTAGGTCTCAGGAAATAGCGATGTGCCATAACGGGCCGAAAGCGATTGTTCCGGATCGCGCCCGACGGGATAGGAGATGTGATACTTCTGGATGAAATCCTGAAGCGCTTTTAGATCCTCGTCTACGCTGATGCTGAGTACAATCACTCCATGTTCCCGCATCTTCTCCGCGAACTGTTCCAGGCTGGGTGTTTCTTCCACGCAAGGCGGGCACCAAGTGGCCCACAGGTTCAGCACGACGACCTGCCCTTGGTAGGGTTTCAGATCCAACGTGCCAGAAGGAAGAACTGGCACGGAGAAATCCGGTGCACTTTCGCCGATGGCCAGGGGGTGCGCTGGGCGTTGGCGCAGGGCAAAGTAAGCCGCTACCCCTAGGATCATAACCAGAACAATGACTTTTATGGCGTTGGTTTTGCTCATCTCAGAATCGTCTATTATAATGAATGTTTGCGAGTTAGGAGATAGAAGTTAAGAGCTAGGAGTCGGAGACCGTGTTTCCATTCGCGATTCTGACTACTAACTCCTAGCTTCTCGTTTCGTCCAGCGCATGAGTACGAGCAACCAGGAACGGGTTTCGGTCATCATCCCAGCCCGCAACGAAGAGGTTAACATCGCGCGAGTGGTGAGGTCACTGGCGAATCAACAGGGCATTCGAGAAATCCTGGTGGTGGACGACCAGTCGGTCGACCGGACGGGTGAAATTCTGGCCGCGCTGAAAGGTGAAATTCCTCTCCTTCGAACCTTGCGCGTGGATTCGTTGCCGGAAGGTTGGCTGGGGAAGACGCACGCGGTAGCCAGGGGAGCTCGCGCGGCCACGGGAGATTGGCTGCTTTTCACCGATGCCGACACTGAACACCTGGCGGGAAGCTTGGCGGAACTGGTGCAACGGGCGGAGGATGAGCGTGCCGACCTGCTTTCTCTTTCGCCAGGGCAGGAGACACCGACGTGGTGGGAGAAATCCGTCATTCCCTTAGTGTATGTGAAACTGGCCTCTCTCTTTCGCTTCGAGGAGGTTTCCGACCCGCATTCGCCGGCGGCCGCTGCGAATGGGCAGTACATGCTTGTGCGCAGGGACGTGTATGACCGGAGTGGAGGACACGAGGCAGTGAAGTCAGAGATTCTTGAGGATGTGGAACTGGCGCGGAGGATTAAGTTGCAGGGGGGGAAACTGCTGTTCCTGCCGGGTGCGCAGTGGGTTCGGACGCGCATGTACCACAGCTTTCCTGAGATGTGGCAGGGCTGGACCAAGAATCTCTACCTTCTTTACCGGGGGAACCTTTCCAAGATGCTTTCGGAGGTTGCGTCACTCTGGTTTTTGGACGTGTTCCCGATATTGGCTTTTATGGGGGCATGTCTGTGGGTGGCCTTAGCTCGCGCCGGCGGTCTGGCCACATTGGTGGCTTTGACCTTGTTTTTGCTGGCGCTGGTGCGGCAGTGGAACTATGGACGGGCCCTGGCGCGCTTGGGTTTTGATCCGGCCTTGGCGAGTTTCCAGCCGCTGGGCGCTGCGCTGCTGGGCGCCTTAGTGCTGGGTTCACTCCGCGCCCACCGGGCTACGGGAAAGATCGAGTGGAAAGGGCGTCGTTACGCGACGAAAGGAAAAGGATGATCTACGTCACACGCCGAGCAGATTTTTCCGCCTCGCACTATTATCACAATCCGAATTTTACCGCGGAAGAGAACCGCCGGATCTTCGGCAAGTGCAATAATCCCTTGGGGCATGGCCACAACTACACAGTGGAAGTGACGGTGAGTGGTGCTATTGATCCCACAACGGGTATGGTGATGGACCTCAAGGAATTAAAGGTCCTGCTGGAGCAAGAAGTAATCCAACTGATGGATCACAAATTCCTGAACAAGGAAGTTCCCGCCTTCGCAGAGAAGAACCCCACCACGGAAAACATCGCAGTGGAGATTTGGATTCTGTTGGCGCCGAAACTTGCCCACGGCAACTTGCATCGAATCAGGGTGTATGAGACGGCTGACTTATTCGTAGATTATTACGGAGAATGATGGTTTACCTCACGCGCCGCTACCGATTTTCAGCCGGGCATCGTCTGCACAACGAAGCCTTGAACGCGGAAGAGAATCGCCGTGTTTATGGGAAATGCAACAACCCCAATGGACACGGGCACAACTACCTTTTGGAAGTGACGGTGGCAGGTCCCATTGATCCCGCTACCGGTATGGTATTTGATTTGGTGGCACTGGATGGAATCGTGGCTGAGCGCGTGATCGAGAAGCTCGACCACAGGAATTTGAATCTGGATATGGAGAACTTTCGCGCGCAAGTTCCCACAACAGAGAACCTCTGTCGGGAAATCTATAAGCTTCTGCGCGATCCTTTGGAGGAGGCGGGGGCAGTGCGTGGCCTGCGACTTGACCGGGTGCGGCTGGAAGAGACGAGCTTGAATTCATTTGAATATGTGCCCGAGCACGCCGGCCGCAAGAAGGGAAATGGTTGACAATACTGATGAGAGCAAATGAGCTGGAACACCTCGAGGAAATTGAAACTGCTGTCGCTGCCGACCCGATCGTCGAGGCGGTCCGTAAACTGATTGCGGAAGTTGGAGAGGATCCGGACCGCGAGGGTATTCTTAAAACTCCGGCGCGCGTGGCAAAATCCATGCGCTTCCTGACCAGCGGCTACCGTCAGGACATCGACAAAGTGTTGAATGGTGCGCTTTATTCGGTGGCGTATGACGAAATGGTGATCGTGAAAGACATTGAGATGTTCAGCCTCTGCGAACACCACTTGCTCCCGTTTTTCGGGCGTTGCCATGTAGCTTACGTTCCCAATGGCCGAGTGATCGGCCTGAGCAAGATTCCCCGCATCGTCGATGTCTTTGCGCGGCGGCTCCAGGTGCAGGAGCGCCTGACGGTGCAAATAGCTGAGACGATTATGGACAAGATCAAGCCGCAAGGAGTCGGCGTCATTGTCGAAGCGCGCCACCTCTGCATGATCATGCGCGGCGTGGAGAAGCAAAACTCCCTGGCGGTGACATCCCATATGCTCGGGGTCTTTCGCGAGTGCGAAGGGACGCGCTCGGAATTCCTGCGGTTGCTGAAAGAGCGGGCCTGAATTATGGCGATGCCAATCAGTCAGGAATTCTGGTGTCCGGTGCGGCGCGGACAAGGATAGTTGTTGGTCCCCCGCCACGGAAAGGCCCAGCCATTCCGCACCGAGGGCAATGAACCTTCGGCTCGTCACGAATGATGAAAATGCACCAGGCAACTCCTCTCCCGATTCCGGAGGGGTGGCGCGCCGAGCGCCGGGGTGGTTATCTCCTGAGGCCGAAAACACAATGTCGCAATCATCACCACCCCCTCCCCAACTGAGGAGGGGAGTACTTTCATAACATCGAGCGGCAGACCCGCAGGTCATGGTCCGCCGAAGGCATACGCACTTTGACAAGGCGGGTTTGATCTAGGAGCCGACATTCATTCGTAGGGTGGACTCCCAGCCCTCGGATGGGACGACCTATGGGAAAGCTTGACGGCAAGGCGGTTCTGATTACGGGCGCGAGCCGGGGGATCGGTCTGGCGATCGCGCGAACCCTGGACAGCGAGGGCGCCAAGCTCATTTTGGTGGGGCGAAATCACGGCCCGCTTGCCCGTGCTGCGGCGCTGCTTCCCGGCACAGTGCTGAGCATGCCCGCGGATGTCACCAAGCCCGGCGATGTGAAGCGCCTCATCGCTGCCGTGCAGAAGCAAGTCCGCCGGCTCGATGTCTTGATCAACAACGCCGGGGTTTTCACCTACAAACCGTTCGCTAAAACCACCTGGGAAGATTGGAGGCGCAATATCGAGACGAACCTCACCTCCATTTTCCTGACTACCCAGGCGGCGTTACCGCTGCTCAAACGCAGCCAGGGTGACGTGGTAAATATCCTTTCCATTTCCAGCCGCGTCGCCTTTCCGAACTGTTCCGCATATGCTGCCGCAAAATTCGGGGCATTGGGGTTGACGGGCGTACTGCGCCGCGAGCTCCGCGCGGAGGGTATCCGAGTGATGGCCGTGTTACCCGGAATGACGAAAACGCGAATGAAAGATGAGTTGGATTTCCCCGTGCGCGCTGAGGATTTGTTGCAGCCGGAGGATGTGGCAGACGCCGTGTTGAGCGCGCTGGCGCAGCCTCGGCGCGCGACCGTGGAAGAAATTCTCCTCATGCCCGCCGGAGGGACTCTCGGCGGGGAAAACTGAGCTGCACACCAGCGGGAAGCAAAGCTTCCCCTGCGCAATCAAACATAATCCTGCTGATTTCTCTTTGCCAAAACAAAAAGTTCATGCTAATCTTCTTGCGTACATAAGAAGAGATGAGAAGCGAGGAGAGAGGCGGATGCCGTTGGCCCGGGAGTCCAAAACCAGCACGATCGAACGATTTCGAGTCCATCCCAAGGATACGGGCTCACCCGAAGTTCAAATTGCGCTGCTCAGCGAGCGGATCAGCTACCTGAACGAGCACTTCCGTGCCCACCGTAAGGACCATGCTTCGCGGCGTGGGTTGTTAAACATGGTGGGCAGGCGCAAGCGGCATTTAGAGTACCTAAAACGGCGTGACCCTGAGGCATACAAGCAGGTCATCGAAAAGTTGGGCATCCGCAAGTAGCCTGGTGTATATCGAGAGAGTAGCAAGATTTTTGGCAAGACAAGATGTGTTGTCGAAGCGATCCCCCGGCTTCCCGGCGCGGATCGCTTTTGCTTTTCGGGCGCCCCTAAACCGGGCTTGGGGCCTCCATCCGTTCAACATCCACCTCGATTCGCAGCTCCCTGAATAAGCTGCATGCCTGACGGCACGGTGGGGTCTATCACTCCGGACCGTCAACGAGCATGCCATGACCCGCTATGTGGCCCCTTTGTGGTGCTCGGCGTGGATTGTTGGGAGGATTTTAGATGAAACAAGTTAGCATTACCCTGGGTTCAAATACCCTTTCGATTGAATGTGGTAGAGTCGCAAAACAAGCCAATGGCTCCGCCTACGTACGCTACGGTGACACGGTGGTTCTGGCAACAGCCTGCTCCACCAACCCGCGTGAAGGGATTGATTTCTTTCCCCTCACAGTGGACTATCGAGAATATACCTACGCCGCGGGAAGAATTCCCGGTGGCTTTTTCAAGCGGGAGGGGCGGCCGACGGAGAAAGAGATTCTCACCAGCCGCCTGATTGACCGGCCCGTCCGGCCTCTTTTCGCCGAAGGCTTTAGGGACGAAACACAAGTTATCGCCATGGTGCTTTCCGCAGATACTGAGAACAATCCCGACGTCATCGGATTAGTCGCCGGCACGGCGGCGCTCTACCTTTCGGACATTCCTTTTCTTGCGCCCGTGGGCGCCGTGCGGGTGGGACTGGTGGACGGGCGCTTAACCACGAACCCCACCTATAGCGAGATCAAGGGCAGTGTGCTGAACCTGGTTGTGGCGGGCACGGAAGACGCCATCGTTATGGTGGAGGCGGGTGCGAAGGAAGTTTCCGAAGCAAGTATTATTGAAGCGATTCAGTACGCGCATGGCGAAATCCGCAGAATCGTGGCGGCGCAAAAGGAACTGTTCGAATTGCTGGGCTTGAAGAAGCGCGCGTTCACTGCGCCGGTACGCGATGAAGCGCTGTACCAGGAGGTCCGCGGCAAAATCGAGGAAGCTCTCCACGAGGCCATGGATACTTCCAAATACATCAAGCTGGAAAGCCATCGCAAGATCTCCGATCTGCGAAAAGCGTTGGTGGCAAGCTATCCCGAAGACGATGCGGCGAAGCGCAAGCTGGTGGCTCACTTTGTTGACGAGGTGGAAGAGCGCTTGTTCCGCGATGATGTCGTATTGAAACGCCAGCGGCCCGACAAGCGCGCCTTCGATCAGGTCCGCGCCATCACGACCGAAGTCGGGATGCTGCCGCGGACGCACGGCTCAGCGCTGTTTACGCGCGGTGAAACGCAGGCGCTGGTTACCACCACGCTTGGAACCGGCGAAGATCAACAGCGCCTCGATGTGCTGGAGGGTGAAGCTTTCAAACGCTTCATGCTCCATTACAACTTTCCTCCCTTCAGTGTGGGTGAGGTTGGGTTCCTGCGGGGCCCCGGCCGGCGCGAGATCGGGCACGGAGCCTTGGCCGAGCGGGCGCTGATCAGCATGCTTCCGGAAGAGAAAGATTTCCCTTACACGGTTCGCCTGGTGTCCGACATTCTCGAATCGAACGGTTCATCTTCCATGGCTACGGTCTGCGGCGGAACGCTGGCCTTGATGGACGCAGGGGTTCCAATGAAATCGCCGGTGGCGGGAATTGCCATGGGTTTGGTGAAGGAAGGTGACAAGTACGCCATCCTTACCGACATCGCGGGCCCTGAGGATCATTACGGCGACATGGATTTTAAAGTTGCCGGAACCAAGGACGGAATCACCGCCCTCCAGATGGACATCAAGATCACCGGCATTACTCCGGCGATTATGGCGGAGGCCTTGACCCAGGCGCAGGCCGCGCGCTTGCACGTCCTCAGCAAAATGCTGGAGACCCTGGCCACGCCGCGCACCAACATCTCTGCTTATGCACCGCATATCTACGCGATGAAGATCAATCCCTCAAGGATTGGTGAACTCATCGGCCCGGGCGGCAAAGTCATTCGTGGCATCATTGAGCAGACGGGCGTGAAGATTGACGTCGAAGATGATGGCAGTGTGAATGTGGCCGCCACCGACGAGCCGTCGGCTTCGAAGGCATTGAAGATGATCCGTGACCTGCTGGCGGAAGCCGAGATTGGAAAGACCTACCTCGGCAAGGTCGTACGGCTGGCAGATTTCGGCGCCTTCGTGGAGATTTTCCCCGGCACGGACGGTTTGCTGCACATCAGTGAAGTTGCCGAACATCGGATTAAAGATATCCGTGACGAGTTGAAGATGGGAGACCAGTTATTGGTGAAAGTCATTTCCGTTGAGGGCAACAAGGTGCGCTTGAGCCGCAAAGCCGTCCTGCGCGACCAGCGCGACAAGACTGGCGCTAAGCCGGAGCAAGCCGAGCATCGGGGGCAAGGAGAGCACGCGGAACATTCAGACCATCCTCCCTCCCCCGAAAAGCATTAGAACGGATACCGTTGTAGGAAGGTTGAACTGCTTTCGATTGGCGCCGGTTTCGCGATGCGGGACCGGCGCTTTGATTTTTGGACGGAAATCTTTGCCGCGAAACTCAAGCGCGGCCGGAATCCTTCCCGTGGGGAACGGGCGCACAGGCGCTAGAATAAGCCACCTGATAATTCGCCGCCTTCCTTCCCGCGAAGCGGGACACCATGAGTAGCCGTAGGTGAAACCTACGGAAACCGAAGGCGAGTAAGGTATGCGGCCCTGAAGGGGCCGACCTTTCCCACGGTCAACCCCGCAGGGGTTGAAGGGGCCATTGGGTTCTGCGAGCCGCAGGTTAAAACCTGCGGCTACCCACGGTTGGCCCCTTCGGGGCCGGACCGGGGATTGCTTGGTCTAGCGCCTATGGGGAACGGGCGTAGGTGAAGAATTGTGACATCGCAAGCCCAAGGGATGGGAAAAACCTTTGCGACCCGGAGGAGCGTTCTGGTAGAATCCGCGCCCAGATAGCGTTGTACGTTCGCACCAGGAGTAAACACAAGCACGCGATGGCTTGTTTAACCACGCGGGACGTGCTTCTTTAAGTTTGCTGGTAGAAAGTGCCTTGACCTTCAGGAGGTAGATCCATGGGGTACCTCGATAAACTTGATCTCGACAAGAAGCTGGAGTCGAAGGACGAATACGAAGAACTCTTACAAGAATATCAGTTCAGGCTGCTAAAGCTGCAGCGCAAGACGATCGAGAAGGGAATTGCCGTGGCCGTGGCCTACGAAGGTTGCGACGCTGCGGGTAAGGGGGGGAACATCAAGCGTATAACCGAATCCCTTGACCCCCGCGGGTATGAGGTGCATCCGATCGGCGCGCCGAGCCCGGCGGAGAAAGCCCATCACTGGCTGCGGCGTTTCTGGTTGCGCTTGCCACCCCGCGGGCGCATCGGCATTTATGACCGCACCTGGTACGGACGGGTGCTGGTGGAGCGGGTGGAGAAGTTCGCCAAGAAGGAAGAATGGCAGCGCGCCTACGGCGAGATCAACCAGTTTGAGAAAACACTGACGGACGACGGGTTGGTCTTGATCAAGTTCTGGATTCACATTTCCAAGAAAGAGCAGCTCGACCGTTTCAAAAAGCGGGAGAAGGATCCGTGGAAGAACTGGAAGCTGACGGAAGAGGATTGGCGCAATCGCGAAAAGTGGGATGCCTACATCGAGGCTCTGGAGGAGATGTTCGAGAAGACAGACACGGACTACGCCCCCTGGACCATCATCGAGGGGAACTGGAAATGGTGGTCTCGTATCAAAGCCCTGAAGACGGTTGTCAATCGCATTGAAGCACATATCTGAAGCCGGTGGCTGCGCCCAGAGAGGCGGGCTGGCGGCTTGCAGGCGTGAGTGCGTGCGGCCCGACTACCCGTACTACGAGCAACCGGCGGGGCAATGCGCGAATCCCGACGACAGACCTCCCGTGAGGGCTGTAGGGTTAACCTTACGCTTCCTATCCCCGTTTCAAAGCCTATTCGGCCCGCTTAGATGCCCGATCGAGGAGCAGGTGCGCCCCCCAGATCTCGCTTACTTTCTCGAGGTGAGCGATTGCGGTGATGACTCATCGGCACTTTGGCAGTGGGGGTAAGAATGCACATTGGGCTTGGTTCGGGAAGGCAAGGGGCGGGTTACTTTTTCAAGGCAAGTCGAGGGGGAATTCTCCTGGTGTCGCACTTGACACGGCTTCGCTCCCTCTCGTAGCATTCGAACTGGATGCCACATTGAATTTTGGCAAGAAATATCCAACCCTCATTAATGCACTTCGATTTCCGCGCAGGGCGCGAGGGCGAGGGATGCAGGTAGGTGGCAACGGCGAGGTGATATTGTGAGAATTGCGGTGCGTTTCAAAGAAGACGTGGCAATTTTGAGCCTGAGCGGGAAATTCCTGGCGGGGAGTGACGGTCCCTATATGCGGCAGAAGGTCAAGGACTTGATGGAGGCCGGAGCCCGGAAGCTGATCGTCGATTTCGCCGACGTGCCTTACATTGACTCGACGGGGCTGGGGTTCCTTGCCGGAGCCCGAGTGACAGTGCAGAACGCTGGCGCAGGAATTGTGCTGGCCAGTTTGAACCAACACGTGCGTAAGATTCTGAAAGACGTGAACCTGACGCAATTCTTTGTGATCGCTGACAGTGAGCCCGCGGCGATTGCCTTGCTGAATCAGCCGGGGCCGGCGGCAGGAGCAGCTTCTGAGCCGGGCAAGCGCGAAGGGAAAGGGAAGAAGCGTCCCGATCCCGCGGCGGAAGTTTAAGTACCCCATCGAATGATTGACAGAGTTAGTGGGTTAGGTTATTTTCACTCTTAAGCCCGCAGCGGCTGGTTTGGAGGACGGTTCGGGAGTGCCTCCGCGTGCTGGTCAATCCTTACCAAATCTGCCGGAGCGAGGTTGGCGGTTGCAGCACCACCAACTCCCGGCTTTTCAATTGAGAGTTTATGGACCTCTTGGGGCGACGCCGCACTGGACGTATCCTGGCACCCGTTCGGATTCGGGTGATCGGGAACGACGCATCTGGCGTCTCTTTTTCGGAAGAGACAGTGACCATCAGTTTCAATCAACAGGGGGCCCGCATCAGCTTGACCCACTCCCTGCTGCCCGACGATATTTTGCTGGTCAGGAACCTTGAGAATGAGGTGGAGGAAGAGTTTCGCGTGGTCGGCGCGTTCCAACAAGTTTTTGGCAGCCGCTGCGAATGGGGCGTGGAAGCGATCAACCCCGAGGGCGGCATCTGGGGTGTGGAATTTGCCCCCCGTGACGACAGCTCCCAACCCAAGGTGATGATTGAATGCGCGGCTTGCAAGACGGCCGCGCAGAGCACCCTTTCGAGCATCGAGTACGAAGTCCTGCTGGCCACCGGCCTCATCTCGCGCCACTGCGAACGCTGCAACGAAACCACCCGTTGGAAGCCCAGTGACCAGCCTATAACCCTGGAGATTCTGGCCCGGTCTAACAAATCTGCTTCCAAGGGTACGGAGACGGTCCGCCGGTCGCGCCGCTTGAGGATCACCATGCAACTCCGTGTGCGCAACTCTTGGGGCAAGGTGGATATCGCCCAAACGCGCGATGTTTCTAAATTGGGACTATGCTTTATTAGTAGCCAACGCTTCTCAACCGGGGACGAGGTCTATATCACGCTGCCTTATGCGCAGAATCAGACTCCCGTGGAAACGAAGTGTAAAGTGATTTGGACGGCGGAAGGCACCTCCGGCCGGTTTTACGGAGCCGAGTACTTTCGCTGACGGCGTTCCTCCCGACTGCCATTAAGATCGAGAAACAGGATATGATCGAGGAAGCCGAAGCCGCGGGCTTCCATGCGGTGCAGGATTTTGATTTCCTGCCTTACCAGTACTTCCTGATTTTCCCACCATAAACTTCCCCAGCGTTCGCCCTCACGGCCATCGAGACGAAGAGAGCGTTGGCTTGGCGCTACCAGGATCCCCGCGCCCGGTCAACCGCCCGCCGGGCAATAAATTCCTTGACACATCGGAGTGACAGACGAACTTTCTAGTGGTAATCTTCAGCACTCTTCCGGAAGGCTGAGCGGCCTTGCATGCGTTGTTGGGGGCCGTCCCCGCCTCCATGGAATTTTAGAGCCACCTTGCGGAGGTAAGTTCATGTCGGGTTTATCGATCGGAATCGTCCTGGCGATTATCGCGGGAACCCTTAACGGGAGCTTCGCCGCTCCCACCAAATATGCCAAGATTTGGAAATGGGAAAATATCTATTCGGTCTTCGGGATTTTTGGGATGGTGCTTTTCCCTTGGATCGTTGTTTTCCTGACTATTCCCAATCCCGCCGACGTTTATTACGGAGTGGCCACGAAATCGCTCCTGCTAACGATCGGGTTCGGAGTGGGATTTGGTCTGGCCCAAATCTTTTTCGGACTGGGGATCGCGGCGATCGGCATGGCACTGAACTTTGCCATTGCCATCGGCATATCCACGGTGTTGGGCTCGTTGGTCCCGCTGCTGGTCCTCCACCGGGAAAGGGCATTCACCCTGCAAGGCCTCATGCTCTTCTTGGGAGTGTTGTTGATTCTGGTCGGAATCGTAGGGTGCTCAGTGGCCGGGAAATTAAAGGACAAGCATCTGGAAGCTGCTGACCCGCGCCCGCGCGAATCCGCCGCTGTTCCGATGAGCTTTAAGGCGGGACTCATTGTTTGCGTCCTCGCGGGGTTGGGCTCTCCTCTGACGAATTTCGGATTAGCCTTTGGCGCGCCGCTGCTTGCTCGCGCCGCCGCACAAGGGGTCAGCGTCAGCAGTCAGGCCAATGTGATCTGGGCGCCGGTAAACTCCGCGGCGTTTATTCCCTACATTATTTACTGCATCTATCTTTGGAAAAAGAACCATACCGCGGGCCTGTTCGGCGCCCCGGGGACGGGGCTCAATTGGGTCTTCGGAGCCATCATGGGGGCACTCTGGTTTGGCAGCACGGTCATTTACGGCGCCGTCAGTGGGCGCCTGGGAGATATGGGACCGATTCTCGGCTGGCCCCTGTTCATGTCGGCCATCATCGTTGCCTCGAATGTTTGGGGGATGGCCACCGGCGAATGGAAAGGATCCGGCAGCAAGGCTCTGAACACCATGCTGGGAAGCATTTTCTTCCTGATTCTGGGCTTTGCCGCCCTGGCCTATGCCGGCAGCCTGGGGTGAGAGAGCGGTTGGCAGTCGGCAGCAGCCAGTTGGCAGTAAACAATGGGCAGTAAGCAGGGAGAAGTCAAGACTCGAATTGAGCTACTACCCAATACCGGCTTGCTTCGATTCTTAACCATTAGCTACTATGGTGTCCCGGATAAGATTTGACAATGGCATGTTGCAAGGACCCCCTCACCCCCGGGCCCCTCGGTCGCCACGGCCACCGAGGGGAGGATGGATTTTATTGCCCTCGCCCCTTTGGGGGAGACCTTTCGGCTCTTACCAAAACTTCGGAATCAGGAATCCTGTGCTCCGGCAGTGTTCTGTAAAGGCTTCCCCGAATTGGTTGGCCAGCATGGATTCTTCTTTCCGTGCTTTGATCCAATAGCCCAGAACGATCAAGCCAACTCCGCCGATACATCGCCATTGGTCGAGTGCCAAAGCTCCGCCGGCTGCGGCCAGATCGATTCCGGAGTATATGGGATGCCGGAAATAAGTATAGGGACCAGTGCTGATGAGCTTGTGGTCCTCTTTGAGGGTGACTCGGGCGCTCCAATACTGTCCCAGGTGCCAGCGGGCCCACAGAGCGATAGCGATGCCGATCCAGGTGAGTGCGACGCCCACGACGGCAAGGGCGTATGTCCGATGGACAACGCGATGGCCAAGAACACCGATCCCCGCGGCGTCGCTGAAGAGGAGTACAAAGCCGAGAATTTCCAAAAAAAGGGTGCCGTAACGCGACGCGATGGATTCCTGGCTGACGGTCCTGCGCGTCTTCAGAGCGCCCGCCGCCCAGTATACGACAAAGATGATCCACGGTCCTTCAACGAGATAACGCCAAATCATACTTCGATGCTCCATCGGACCTCGCGGGCACTTGCAAGTTGCAGTGCCCGATGTGGTCGGGATTTCCTCTTGCGCGGATTTCTCACCACGCTCGGATAGTATAACTGGGTTGCCGGAAGGGCGGGGCTGAACAGGCTGCGGAAAAACTCCCCTTCGGGGACAACCACCCCGGCCCCCAAGGCGCCACCCCCTCCTGAATCAGGAGGGGGGTTCCTCACCCCCCCTCGTCAGATGAGGAGGGGGGGCGCGCCGGGGTGGTGCTGAAAAGGGGATAAAGAGGGGCCGCTGATAATGACAGCGCCAACGATCCATTCCGCAGTCTTTGAAGCCCCGCCCTTGCAGACCTGTATTAAGAAATCCGGGTTACGAGGCGCATCTGGAGCCAAAAGGGGGCCCCCCTTGAATTGGGTCATTGGCGCTTGCGGTCTACCGGGAAGTCGGAGCCGCTGCTAACTCTTGTCTTTGTCTTTAGACTGCTCCTCCTGGCTCTTTTCACGGGGCTTGACGGTTGAGCGAACCACCATAATCTTGTTCAGTGTGTCGAACCAGAACGGCGCCCCCAGGGACACAGCAACAGCGGTGAGCAGCCATCCCCAAAAGTGGATCCGGATAATACCTGGCCATTGGTGAAAGCTGGCACTTATGCATGTCGGCCATTTGCCGACCCGGGGCCAAACTCGACTGTCCGGGTTGTCCAGGCTGCCGTCCGGATAACTTTTAACCTGGGCCGCACTCAGCCAACCGATCGGCAATCCGAGAGTCTGGAGGTGGTTTATGTTGTCCTCAATGGCGCTGATGCCGGCATCTTTGCCATCTGTGGATTTCTGATTTCCTTGTTGGTCCGGGTTCGGCTGTTTGGCTTCTGCCTGAGCCGCCGCGACCAATGACTGGCGCAGAGCGGCATCGTTGGAAAGGTGACGCGCCACAACCACCGTGTCCACATTGAGCCCGAAAGCGAGCACGATCCCGATTACAAATAAAATGCACTGAGTGCGATATTTATACCATCCGGACACCCTGTCCATGGCGCTGTTGTACCAAGCTTCAACGCTTTTCCTTAATTTGTCGGCACTTCCGCCCGCGGCGTCGATCATGGCAATCAGCGGCTTTCCAACCTTCGCCGTCATCTGGTCGGTCGCTAACTTCTGCGCAGCGGCCCGCAAAGAATTCAGCATTGCCTTTTCATCCTGCTGCACGGCGGCGCTGGGCGCGACCACATCAATTAGTGCGGCGGCGAAGTTCTGGGGTGGGATATAAGACGGAAGGTTGCCCCCATTCTGGGGATTGAATTCCCCTCGAAACAGCCCATAAACAAGCCCGTGGTTATACACGTCCTTGACTATCCCTTCTGCTTTCTCGTCATTCAGAAGGGTTTGCAAGCCTCGTAAAAGCTCCTTGCCTCTCATATTTACGAAAGACAGGATCATCTCATTGATCGTGGAGGCGATCAGGCTGAGCAGCAAAAAGATGAATACGATCCCGATAGAAATGTCGATTATAGAAGAGCCAAACATGGTCCACCTCCCCCTCACGAGTAGGGTCACACTCGTTATCGGAAGTCAGCCGCGCGGCAGCAGGGTTTCCGTTAGACTGACACGGCACTTACGCGGATGGGGTCAGGGATAAGGCCCTGGCCGCGTTGCAGTGCATCCGCAAAATCCGACAAACCAGTTTTTAGAGCAAACATGCTGTTCCGGAACGCCGAAATTAAACATGCAGCCGGTCGAGTTGTCAATTACTTTTTGTTTCAGATTATATAGGGGCGATGGCGAGAAGAGGTCCAAAGTTCGAGGTTCGGTGTGACGCGAGACTCCTGATGTTGCAAGGGGAAAGGATGGGCAGGGCGAGATCCTTCGCAAGGCTCAGGATGACAGCACGGTGGGCTGGGGAATGATTCCGGCTCTCTTTCTTGTCAGACGGTTTTATCCGGAGCGTCGCAGATGGATACCAGTGGGCACTCGATGCACAGGGGCTTGCGCGCGACGCAGATTTTTCTGCCGAACCAAATCACTTGATGGCTGAACGAAACCCATCGGGTTTGGGGCACAAGCTTCA
The DNA here is from genome assembly GCA_049519635.1 of Terriglobia bacterium. Classification (GTDB taxonomy): domain Bacteria; phylum Acidobacteriota; class Terriglobia; order UBA7540; family UBA7540; genus Bog-366. The sequence goes on from JBEKQO010000167.1 coordinate 19,104, forward strand.
TCAAATCCTGTTCCACCTTTTCCGGCGTCGTTTGCTGGGTAAGTTTCAGGCGATGAGTAATGCGGAAAACATGTGTGTCCACCACCAGTCCGCCGGCGATGCCGAAGGCCGTTCCCAGAACCACGTTGGCGGTTTTACGCGCCACGCCGGGAAGGGTGAGCAACTCCTCCATCGTTTGCGGAACATGGCCGCCGAATTCTTGCACGATCTTGGTGGCGGCGCCGATGATGCTTTTCGCCTTGTTGCGGAAAAAGCCCGTGGAATGAATCTCCCGTTCCAATTCGTCTTGCGGCAATCCTACGAAGTCCCGGGGGGCAGGGAATTTGCGAAAAAGTTCTGGCGTGACTTTGTTCACCCGTTCGTCGGTGCACTGGGCAGAGAGAATGGTGGCGACAAGAAGTTGGAAGGCGTTCTCGTGCTTTAGCGCGCATTCGGCTTGCGGGAAGAGTCCGTCGAGCGCCGCGAAAATCTTCTGCAAGCGGGCCGGCGAGGTGTAGGATTTTCGATTTTGGCTTTCCGATTTTGGCTTTGTTTTTCCTGCGAGTTTAGAAGACTTGAATTTGGTTGGCATGGTGGATCATTGTAGAACCGGCGACCAGGCGGATGAGGTCGTCAATCCAAAATCTAAAATCTAAAATGAATTTCACCCGCCCAGCAAGTCCAGCACCTCATTCAGTTCGCGGTGGATGCAGGTGAGCGTGGGAGTGTCGCGAACGGTATAACTGGTGGCCTCGCTGTGGCGCAGTTCCATGACCAGATCGACGAAGTGTTCGGGCTTATCGCTCTCGAAGGCCACCACGAATTCCTGGTCGTCCAAGCCGAATGAGTAGGTGGTATTCAAGCGCACCGTGGGGTAGCGGTGGCCGATCTCAATGTGCTCGTCCATCATACCTTGCCGCGCATGCTTGGTCAGACGATACCACGCCTTACTTTTGACAAAGGGGTAAACGAAGAGATACCGGAACTGTCCAGGAATCAGCTTCAGCCGCGTGCCTTCCTGTCCGGCGTGGGTGTGTTTGTCCACATAAACGGAGCGCTTCGTCATGGACAAGAACGAATAGGGCGTGGTCACGTAGTTTCCCAATTCGGTCTCGAGCAACTTTGCCATCATTTCCTGAAACTTCAGCAGGTCGAACCCGATACGCCAAAGCATAAAATCGCAATCGCCCCGAACGCCGATCATCGAGTAGGCAATGGTCATCACATCTTGATCGTAGCTGTTGACCACGTCGATAAACTGGCATTTGCCCCGCTTGCGATCCTCGGGTGGCAGCCTCCGCCAGGCGGGATCGACTTTGTAGAATCCGAAATTCACATATTGACGGCGATCGTCGCCGCTTGCCGCTTCCAGGGGTTTATGTTCACTCAAGACGCGAACTCCTTGTGGTTTGTTCCTGCTTCCGATACGGGGGAGCTCGGGGCGCGTGGACTCCCCGGGGGCCCCTCACGTATGGGATCAGTTGTTGGCTTTATAAGGACCGCTGCCTTGCTGAATAAGTGTCCAAAAGCCAGCAAAGGCAAGCCCTACCGAAGCTCCAATATAACATGAAAGTCCTGCGCGGCGGCAGGTCGTGGTAGGGTAAGTGCCGGTCGGGGCGATATTCCCGTCGAGGGGAAAGGCCTTCGCGCACTGTCGCCAAGAGTGGGTTTGTTTGAGCCCCGCCTGCGCCAAAATGGCCAATGTCCCGAACTTCTTGCAATTATTAGCAGGCAGGGGCTATACTCTATTTGGCGAACGCACAAAGTGGGCGAAAGCCCACTTTTTTGTTAGGCTGCGGGTCGGGTTCGCCTGAGTGCGGACTCGCCACCGGTGTGGATTGCGCAATTGCCGGGCTTGATGGTGGATCTGGAAAAAATCCGGGAGATGGTGCGGCGGGTCGCGGCTTCCGAGGGTTTGCACCTGGTGGACGTCGAGCTCAAGGGGAGCAACTCGAACGCCCTGTTGCGAGTTTATATCGACAAGGCGGCGGGAGTCTCACACGCCGACTGCCAATTGGTCAGCGAGCAACTAAGCGCCATGCTTGATGTGGAGGACCTTTTCCCGGGAAGGTATGTATTGGAAGTTTCTTCCCCGGGGCTGGATCGGAAGCTTACCAAACCGAGTGACTTCACTTATTTTGTCGGGCGCCGGGCCCGCGTGGTGCTGAAGGAAGCGATTGGCGAGCAGAAGGTCATGGAAGGGCGCCTGGCGGGGTTCGAAGATGGCCGGGTTCGATTGGACCTGGGTGAGCACGGCCTGCAAGAACTTGATCTTGCCAACATTCGGAAAGCACAGTTGGTTGTTGAGCTGTAGATGACGCCGCTGACAGCCAACAGCTAATTGCTGAAAGTGACTGACAACTGTGAGCTGTGGGCTGTCAGCCAATTGAGGGAAAGCTTGTGACGACAAGTCTTTTGTTTCAGACGATTGATCAGTTGAGCCGGGAGAAGGGCATTGACGCGCAGATTATCATCTCTGCTGTGGAAGATGCCATTCTGGTGGCTGCACGGAAGTATTACAAGACTTCTGAGGACCTTCAGTCGCATTTCAATAAAGATACCGGTCTCGTGGAAGTCCACGCGGTGAAGAAGGTGGTCGAGGACGTCCTGGACCCTGATCGCGAAATCAGCCTTAAGGATGCGCAGAAATATAACGCCGAGGTGGCAATCGAGGGCGAGGTGAGAATTCCCAAGCCCACGGACGTGCTCGGTCGCATCGCCGCGCAGGCTGCCAAGCAAGTGATCTTTCAGAAGGTGCGGGAGGCCGAACGCGATACCGTCTACGCGGAATACAACCAGCGCGTGGGCGAACTGGTGAACTGCACCGTAAAGCGCATGGAGGGCCCGGACGTCATTGTGGATTTGGGACGCACGGAAGCGCGCATGCCGCGCAAGGAGCAATCGCGCCTGGAAACTTACCAGATTGGCGACCGTATTCGCGCCGTGATCAAAGAGGTCGATCGCGCCGCGCGCGGGCCGCAGGTGGTTGTTTCACGGGCTGACGCCCTGCTGGTGCAAAAGCTTTTCGAGATGGAAGTCCCCGAGATTTACGACACCACGGTGGTGATCAAGGCGATCGCTCGCGAGGCGGGAGAACGGACCAAGGTGGCGGTTTATTCCAAAGATCCGGACGTCGACTGCGTGGGTGCGTGCGTGGGCATGAAGGGCATGCGCGTGCAGTCGATCATCCGCGAACTGCGCGGGGAGAAAATCGATATCATCGAGTACAACGACGATCCGCTGGTCTTCGCCGCCAACGCGCTGAGCCCGGCGAAAATAAATCACGTTTCCGTCATCGACGTGGGGGAGAAACATCTGGAAGTCATCGTCGACGATTCCCAGTTGTCGCTCGCCATCGGCAAGAAGGGCCAAAACGTGCGACTGGCGGCCAAGCTTTTGGTGTGGCACATCGACATCAAGAGCGAGGAAGAAAAGCGGCAGGAAATCGAATCGCAGATGGCCGCCATGGCCATGCGCGGTGCGCCTATTTCCGAGTTGGGGGGGCTGGGCGATAAAACCCTCGGAAAATTGCGCGAGCACGGCATCGAATCCGTAGAGCAGTTGGCGCAAATGACTCCCGAAGACCTGATGCAGATTCAGGGCGTGGGAGAGAAAACCGTTGAGCGCATCCGCCGCGTGGTGACGGATTACTTTGAGCGCGACCAAGCGGGCGCAGGTGCGGCCCCCGAAGGCGCTGAAGCCCCGATTGAGGTAGACGAGAGCGAGATAACGGAATCGGCAGAAAAGACGGAGACCCCAGCCCCTGAGGCGGCGGCCCCGAGTTCTCCCGCAGAAGAGATCGCGGCGCCTGAACAACCGGCTGGTGCGGCTGATGCTGCCGGGCCGGAAAAGGTCGAAGTGCACGCGTCGGCTGCGGAAAGTGAAAAAACGGAGTCTTCAGGCGAGGGCGAACCCGGAGAGACGGGTCAGCCTGACGCGGCTGAAGCAGGAGGTGGAGAAAAATAAATAAGGCTGCCAGGGCTTTTATCGAACCGGCCGGCAGATTTCTAACGCCCAACATCTGGGCAAGGGCAAGGGAGAAAGAGACCTACGCATGGGGAAGATTAGGATCAATGAACTAGCGCGTGAACTGGAAGTGAAAAGCCATGTCGTTTTGGAGTACTTGGCGGGATTGGGCATTCCCGACAAGAAATCGCACTCCAGTGCACTCGATGATGACCTCGCCGACAAAGTCCGCGGGCATTTCCGTCCCAATGGTGAATTCGCCGCAGAAAAAAGGGAGGAGGCTCCCGCCGCGCCCGAATTACCTGCGCCCGGAGTCGAAGCGCCACACCTGTCGGCAGGGCTGGACCTTAAGAAGCTGCACGACTTCAGTTCGGACCTCCAGCCGCTGACCCGTTCGATTGCGGACATCAAGGCGACAGCGCGCAAGGCCGTGGTGGTCCCGCCCCCTCCGCCCAAGCCGGCCGTTATTCCCCCGGCTGCCGCTGGACCGGTTACTACCCCGGCCGCACCGAAGTCCGTACCCATCGTGGAGCACCCGCCCGAGCGGCCCGCTCCGGCCGCGCCCGCCTTGATCGGCGGTGTCGCCGCCACCAGCCCCCTGGTCGCAGGACGGATTCCCAATCTGGCACCCGCGCCCCCCGGCGGGCGCCTGCTGCCGACCCGGCCTGGGCCAATGGTTTTTCCGGTGAAAGGCGGAATAGCAGGTCCTACCGCACCCGTCGCGCGCGCTGCCGGCACCAACGAGGTATCCATCCCCGGCAGGCCGCCGGTGATGCCTCCCCCGCCGCCGGGGGGTCAACCGCGAGGGGGAATGCGTCCGCAGCGGCCTGGACGGTCCGGAGCTCCCAGTCCCAACCAGCCCATCTATCCCCATGCGGTATTGCCGAAACCGGCGCCCGCGCGGCCAGTTCCTTCCCGGCGTCCGGGTGAGCCTCGCCCCATGCATCCGACCTCAGCGCGTCCTGCCGCGGGCGGGGGGGTGGCAACGGGAGGATATCCCCAAGGTCGCCCGCCGATGGGCCGCCCGGCGCCGCAGATGATGCGGCGTGGCCCGGGGCCTTCGATGGGGCCTCCCCGGCCGGTGGTTCCGGAAGAAGTCCCGATTACGCGAAAGATTACCATCAGCGAAGGAATCGCCATCAAGGAGCTTTCCGAAAAGCTGGAAGCGCGAGCGAAAGACGTGATCAAGCGGCTTCTGGACAAAGGCATTTTCGCCACCATCAACCAGACCCTCGACGGCCCCACCGCCGTGGAAATTGCCCGCAGCTTTGGTGCGGAAGCAACCATTGTCAGTTACGAGGAAGAGGTCCTTCAGGAAGTTGAAGAATCGGATCGCCCGGAAGATTTGCGCCCGCGGGCTCCGGTGGTCACCGTGATGGGCCATGTCGATCACGGCAAGACCTCGCTTTTGGATGCTTTGCGCGAGACCAATGTGGCGGCGCACGAAGCGGGCGGCATTACCCAAAGCATCGGCGCGTATCAAGTGGTGGGGCAGGGGCGAAAAATAACTTTTATCGACACTCCCGGCCATGAAGCCTTCACTTTGATGCGTGCGCGTGGCGCCCGGGTGACCGACGTTGTTGTGCTGGTGGTCGCCGCCGATGATGGCGTTATGCCTCAAACGCTGGAAGCCATCAATCACGCACGGGCCGCCAAGGTCCCGATTCTTGTGGCCATTAACAAGATCGATAAGCCCGAAGCCCAAGTGGAACGCGTTAAGCGGCAGTTGGCCGACCATGACCTGATGCCGGAAGAATGGGGCGGGCAGACCGTGACGGTGGAGGTTTCGGCCAAGCAGCACAAGAATCTTGATTTATTGCTGGAAATGATTTTGCTCGTCGCCGACCTGCAGGCATTGAAAGCCAATCCCAATCGCCTGGCCTCCGGGACGGTTTTGGAAGCTAAACTCGATCGCGGACGCGGCCCGGTGGCGACGGTGTTGATTCAGAACGGCACCTTGCGCATCGGCGATTCCTTCATTGTGGGTGCGATTTACGGCAAGGTCCGAGCCTTGTTTGACGACCACGGGCGCCCGGTGTTGGAGGCTCCCCCTTCAACCCCCACGGAGGTCCTGGGGTTAGAGGATGTTCCCCAGGCCGGCGATCGCCTTCAGGTGATTGAGGACACTCTCAAGGCGCGGCAAATTGCCCTGCACCGGCAGGGAAAACTTCGCGACGCGGCGCTTGTCAAGTCGGCCCGCCTTACCCTCGAGCAATTGCACCTACAACTGGCGGCGGGAGATGTCAAGGAACTGCCGCTCATTATCAAGGCGGATGTACAAGGCTCAGTCGAGGTTCTCTCTGAAACCCTAATCAAGCTGAGCAACGACCGGGTGAAGATCAAGGTCATCCACGCGGGCGCCGGCGCCATTACGCAGTCGGATGTGCTGTTGGCATCGGCTTCCAACGCCGTAATTATCGGCTTTAACGTCCGGCCGGAGCGCAAAGCGACCGAGTTGGCTAATCTTGAGTCTGTGGATATCCGCTTGCACACCATCATTTACAACGTTACCGAGGAAATCAAGAAAGCCATGGTGGGGTTGCTGGCCATCACTTACAAAGAAACGTCCCTGGGACGAGCGAACGTTCGCGACACTTTCCGCATTACCAAAGTCGGGACCGTCGCCGGGTGTGTCATCCAGGACGGCAAGCTCGGACGGGATTCGCAGATCCGGCTGGTGCGCGACCACGTGGTGGTTCACGAGGGCAAAATCCGATCCTTGCGCCGCTTCAAAGACGATGTGGCGGAAGTGAAGTCGGGAATGGAATGCGGAATTTCCTTGGAAAACTATAATGACGTCAAGGTCGGAGACGTTATTGAAGCCTACGTGAAGGAGAGGGTGGCCGAGGCTGCCATGGCCTGAAGCTGGGGGCTAGGGATTGACGATTGCCGATTGACGATGGTCGATTGGCCCAATCGTCAATCGTCCATCCAAAATCGGCCATTCCTTAGCCCCCAAGAGGGGCAGACGCGATGCCGGTGGGCGTATTAACCCTGGAAATCCAGATTCCCTACGCGCATTCACTTAAAGAAAAGCGTGCGGTCCTGCGAAAAATGAAGGACCGCCTACGGGCGCGTTTTAACGTGGCCGTGGCGGAGCTTGACCATCAGGACTTATGGCAGCGCGCCACGCTGGGGGTGGTCTCGATTTCCGACAGCCAAGTCTTGTTGGAATCGGTTTTTCGCCAGGTCCTCGCGGAATCAGAAAACATCCTCGGCGATGACGTCGCCGACCACTTTTTGGAGTACTTCTAACCCGGATTTCTCACCACGGATCTGGAAGGGCGGGGCTGAACAGGCTGCGGAAAAAATCAATAGCCCTGTCATTCTGAGGAGCAGCGGCGACGAAGAATCTCGCATTGCCTTGAAAATACTCAGAGCGAGATCCTTCGCTGCGCTCAGGATGACAGCATTGTAGGGTTCTTCCGTCGCCTGTAAAGCCCCGCCCTTCCGGCAGGCCCGTTCAAGCGAGGTGAGAAATGCCGGCTAATAGTGACTAGTAGCCCGCGAGCGAAAGACGCAAGACGAAACTCGAGACCGACCGCGATTTTCGAGCTTCGATTTTCGAATTTCGGCGCTTGCTAGTGTGGTGTCCCGGATAAGATTTGACAATGGCATGTTGCAAGGACCCCCTCACCCCCGGGCCCGTCGGTCGCCACGGCCACCGAGGGGAGGATGGATTTTATTGCCCTCGCCCCTTTGGGGGAGAGGGTGGCGCGCATCCGGCGTAATCGCCAGCCGGGGCGGGCCGGGTGAGGGGGTCTCGCCTA
>JBEKQO010000168.1:0-16726 GCA_049519635.1 Terriglobia bacterium
CCAGGCGACCGCTGAGTATTTTGGCATCCTGCCTCCGGCCTCTTGGATGCCTCAACTCCCCGCCGCCTTCAGCGGACAGATCACGTGCTAATTGAACCGGACAGATGACATACTAACGACAACCCGCGGTTTTGCCGTTGCTCAAGTACTGGTTTTCCGTTATCTTGGAGGGCATGGAAGTGCACTTCACGCCCGGGACGGAAAAGAAACTCAAAGACCTCTCCGCGCAGAGCGGACGCAGGACTGATGACCTTGTGGAGGCCGCCACGGCGGCATACGTTGAGGAGTTGCTTGAGACGCGGGACATGCTCAACAGCCGTTATGACGACCTGAAAAGCGGCAGGGTGACGCCCATTGACGGCGAGGAAGCCTTTGCCCGTCTGAAAGCGAAAACCGAAGCGCAGCGCAACCGTCCGGCATGAGCGGGCATGCGCTTCACCCGGAAGCCTACGCGGACCTAGACGACATACGCGGTTACATTGCACAGGACAACCCGGATGCCGCTGACCGGGTCATAACAGAAATCTTTGACGCCATTCGCGGATTGGTTCCATTTCCTGATCAGGGCCACCGACGCCCGGACCTTACCTCACGGCCTCTGCGCTTCACTCTGGGGCGTGAATACCTGATTGCCTACGCGCCGGAGGAAAAGCCTTTGTGGGTTGTCGCAGTCATGCACGGACGGCGCAGTCCTCGCCTGATGGCCGCAATTCTTAGAGGTAGAAAATAACCCCAGGTTGCAAGATGGTTCCTCGGCAGTGGCTCTACCCACAGAGGTATCCAGGCTCAGCGCCTTCCATAGGTCGCGCGAAATCGCACACCAGGTGATACATTGCGGCCATGGGCGGCCCCCACGAGGCCCGGCACGCCTACGCTGAGGAAGGATCAAAAATGGAAAACGGATCAAAAGACGAGCGAGGTCACGCTATCGGTTTTGTTGGAACGACGTGCCTTATAATCGTGATATAAGAGGTCCTTGGGATGCCGTCGGAGTACCGCACGGTCCGCCACCGGCAAGACCTACACCGCCTTTCAAATCATCTGGTGATTATGGAAGGCGGGCCGCAAGAAGCGGATTCTTTTCCTTGCCGACCGTAACGTCCTCGTTGACCAGACCATGGTGAACGATTTCCGGCCCTTCGGCGCGGCAATGGCCAAGCTCAGCACCAGATCCAAGACCATCGAGCGCGCCGACGGCTCTGAGATCGTCGGGCGCGGCACCCGCGTCCATGAGGAGACGAAGAAGTTCTACTTCACCATCATGGATTTCCGCGGCGCCACCAACCACTTTGCCGACCCCGACTTCGATGGGGAACCAGTGCAGATTTACGAGCCGCACGACGATGATCCCATCACCCCGCCTGATGACGTGCCCCCCAGCGGCGATGATGGAGAACCTATTCCCCCTGAACCGGGCGAAGACGAAGTGATTGTGGATGGCCCGCCCCTCGAACTCATCAGGCCGTTCGGTAATCTTGCCGGTTTCCAGAATGCCGTCCACCAACTCCAATCGGCGCTTTACGCAGGAGCAGGGTAAGACATGTACTGTAACCACCCCGTCGCTCGGCGCGCCACCCCTCCTGAATCAGGAGGGTAGTTCCGAAGTGCTCCCCTCCTCAGATGAGGAGGGGTGGCGCGCTGAGCGACGGGGTGGTGCTGAAAAGGTAGTGCTTAAGGGAAAGCGCTGTTGCCAAAAAGGGGAAGCAGCAGTGAGGCAAAACTCATGCAACAGATCCACAACAATTCAGGCCTGGAACCCCGGCGCAAAGAACTGCGAAGCGCATTGACGCCGGCGGAGGCGAGTCTTTGGAATAGTTTGCAAAGGTCGCAGGTGAACGGCAAGAAGTTTCGCCGCCAGCACAGCGTGGGGAGTTACATCCTGGACTTCTACTGCCCGGAGTGTCGCCTGGTGGTGGAACTTGACGGCCAGGGGCATTTCAATTCGATGATGTCGGAATATGACTATCGCCGGTCGGAATACCTGAAAAAAGTGAATATACGCGTGCTGCGATTTGAGAACCGCTTGGTGTTTGAAAACCTGGAAGGCGTGCTGCACATGATCAGCGACTACCTGACTCCCCCGGTTGAGGGGAGTTAATGGGAATAACCACCCGGATGCTGGAATTAAAAGGAATAACCACCCCGGCGCTCGGCGCGCCACCCCTCCTGAATCAGGAGGGGAGTTCCGGCTAAAAGCTCCCCACCTCAGATGAGGAGGGGTGGCGCGACGAGCGCCGGGGTGGTGCTGAACAGGGAATGAAAGTAGTGGCGCTGACCAGGCGACGGGGTGGTGCTGAACAGGGCCAAGGTGGATGAATTGATGGCGCTCTGTGACCGGTTGGAAGCACAGCTCACCACCGCCGCGAAGGGTCCACTTTGAAACGTGATCGCGCCATGTTTCTTGCCGGTAGCCGCTCGAAACGCCTTGGAGCCGTCACCCTGCGCCTGACCCTTCCTCCGAACTGTGGTAAAAAGCTAGTATGCAAGGAGGGGGAGAAGATGGCAAATCTCGATTGGTCCCAATGCCCCGCCGTGGAGAGCATGCCGGGGAAGGTAAGTGGCGCGTGGGTTCTGAGGGGTACGCGCATGCCGGTGATGGCGATTTTCGAGAACCTCCACGCCATTGGCCACCAGATCGGCGCGGTATCCGCGTTTCTTCAATAACGCCGTGGCAACTTCCTGATGGGTCAAGTTGTCCTCGGCCACCAGGATTCGCGCCTGACCATGGCTGCGGCCAGATTTAAGATCGCGTCAGCATGACCCGCAAGGCCCGCGAAGGTCCTTGCCACCGATTCAATCTCCCTCGTGGTAGCGAGGGAAAGCGTCAGCAGCTCGCTCGTTGCCATTTCCAGAGCGCGAACAGCTTCCGTTCTGGTTTCAAGAGTCATCGCGACTTGTCCTGCCACAGGGTGAGCATTCTGGCGTTGGTGCTCAGTCTCGGTGGGCTGGCGGGATCTCAAGGGTGACAACCCTGATGGGTCGGTTGGGGTCGGATCTCCCTTGTTACTGGCAAGGTAGCACACTTCTCGTTGATGCGTCTCGCTCCAGCGACCGATTGATCATGCTCATGGGATCGAGAATAAGCACGGGGCGGCCATCGCCAAGAATGGTGGCGCCAGCGATTCCCGGCAATCCGGACAAGTAGTCAGCTAAAGGCTTAATCACGATTTCCTGCCGCTTGTAGAGGGCGTCCACCCCGATGCCACGCCGCTGGTTTCCCACTCGCGTCACCAGGATCGAGAAATTCGCCAGCTCCTGCGGCACGTGGTCGCGCGCGCGGAGGTTTAACAGGTCGGAGAGCATCTCGACGGGAACAACTTCGCCCCGGAGGGTGATGGCCTTTCTTCCGGCAATTGACTGCAGCCGCCGAACACCTCCTTCGACAACCTCCGTCACTGCTTGGAGAGGGATGGCGTAAGTGGTGCTCTCCACACCCACGAGCAGGACGTCAAGAATTGCCAGCGTCAGAGGCACTTCCAGCCGAACCTTGGTTCCCTTTCCGATTTCTGACGTGAGCCGGACATTTCCCTTCAGCTTGCGGAGGTTGGTCTGGACAACGTCCATTCCCACGCCCCGGCCCGAGATGTCGGTCACCTCCTTGGCGGTACTAAACCCAGGAAGGAAAATGAAGTTGTTGATCTCTTCCGGACTCAATGTTCTCGCTTTTTCAGACGATACCAGGCCCTTTTCGATAGCCTTGCTAAGCACTCGTTCCGGATTGATACCACTACCGTCATCGACAACCTCGATAAACACGGCATTGCCTTCCTGCCCAGCTCGCAGGAGAAGGGTTCCCGTTTCTGCCTTCTTGCCCGCCTGCCGGGCGGAAGGCTTTTCAATGCCATGGTCGAGGGAATTACGAACAATGTGGACCAGGGGATCGACCAGGTCTTCCGCGACACCCTTATCAATCTCCGTATCTTCCCCTTCGAGCACCAAATTCACCCGCTTGCCGTTCTTGCGTGTGATATCCCGTACGAGGCGGGGGAATCTCTTGAAGAGGTCGCGCACGGGAACCATGCGCATGTCCATCACCTTGCGCTGTAATCCTCCCGAAATGCGATCCAGCGCGGCGGAGGCCTCATGGAGTTCCTTCAAAGAGTTTGCCCGGCATGATGGGCTCTCCTCCAACTCCTTGGCGATGTGGTGGAAGGTGTTGCGCGTAACAATCAATTCCCCTACCAGGTCCATGAACACGTCAAGCATCGCCGGGTCGATCCGCATGCTCTTGACGGCAGCGGCTTCCCCTCCGGACCGGCGCTCGCCACCGGACCGGCGATCCCCTGTGGACCGGCGTTCCTCTGTGGCGCTGAGCTTCACGCTTTCGGCCTCGATCGTGGCCCCACCCTCCACGCGGGTCATCTCGCCGACAGCACTACCGGCAGCTTCAATTTCCGAACAGGATGCCTTAATGCCCTCGAATAGGCGTTGAATGCCCTCGACGATTGGCCGCGGGTCCGCCCCTTGATTGCGGCTAAGCTCCAGTTCGCCTTCAACTTCCTCGCAGCGCTTGGCTAACTCGGCATACCCCATATAGGCCGCGCTGCTCCGGAGAGATCGGCACACTCGTGTCAATGCGCCCAGGTTGGGTTCAACGAGGGTCCCCGACTCCGTCGCGTCGCGAAGCAGATCACTCATGGATTCGATGTATTGCCGGGCAGAATCAAGGAAAACCCGATTGTCGGAGGCACTGGACTTAAGTGGTGCCGCGGCGCTCTCGCTACTGTCGATCCGTTGCTCCAGTGCGGCATTCTCGCTCAACAGTCGGCCAAGTAACGTCGCGCATTCGCTCGCTTCAGGTTTTTGCCCAGGATCGGCTACGAGAACCTTCAGAGTGTCGAGGACCGTGGAAAACAGATCCAGTTGGTCGTCGCGGACTTCCTTCCGTTCCTCTTCGCGAACTGTTTCGAGCAGGCTCTCAAAGGCATGACTCAGTCGTGAGATTGTGGTAAGCCCTAAGTATGACGACGTGCCCTTGATCGAATGGATACCGCGCAGGAGAACGCCGATCGCCTCTCGATCCAGGCGTTTCTGGTCCAAGTCGACCAGTGCCCGGTCGCATGCCTCGATATGTTCAGACGCTTCCAGTTGGAACTCGCGAAGCAGTTGGCCGCCAGCGTCGTCGATTTCACATGGGGGAGTATTGTCGCCACCGGGTTGCGGTTCGCTCTCATCGCTGTCATGGCATTCCGTTATTTCGAGCTCGCACTCGTCTTCAACGAAAATGAACACCTCGCGAACCGTTTCCATGGACACGGCGGCAGTTAGAGTAATATCCCAGGCAAGATAAGATTCCTCGGGGACCATCTCGCCCAATCTGGGGACATTGTCCACCTGCGCAGTGATGGCTGCTTTTCCCAGCTTGCTGAGTTCCTTAAGCAACGCCAGGGGATCAACGCCCCGTTTCATCACGTCTCGACCGGGCGCGAAGTGGACCTGGTAGGTCATCACCGGGTTGGGCGTGGTACGAGCGGCCACGGGCAAGCCGGGTTGCGGCTCCGATGAAATTGCCGCGGGAGCCGGGGGGGTAACGCCTTGAAGCCGTTCGAGATCCTTCACGATCTTGTCGCGATCCCCCGAAGAGGCGTTTTGCTCAGCCTCCGACTTCACCAGTAAAATCCCGATCGCGTCTCGGGCGGCAAGAATTAGATCGATGAGATCATTGGTTACGCCCACGCGCCCGCTGCGCACGCAGTCGAGAGTGGTTTCGACGTGATGGGCGAAGCGGGCTACCTCGTTAAATCCGAACATCGCGCCGGAACCCTTGATCGTGTGGAAAGCGCGAAAAAGCCGATTCACCAGATCCTGGTTCGTTTCATCCTTTTCGAGTTCAAGGGTGGCGACATCGATGTCACCGAGCAAGTCAAGCGCCTCTTGGCGATAGGATGCTCCGTGTTCGCTGGAAGTGCTCATTGAGGTTACCTGCTTAAAGCGCCTTTCTACCGAGACCCTTATCCTGTCCCGACCGTGGTTATTCCGGGTGCGAAGAGTCGGTTGGTTCCGGAAACCCCAGGAAGCGACTCATACCCGCAAGCGCGGCATTGTCGCCGCAAGCCGTCGAGATCTCCGTCCAAATGAAATCCTTGTTTTCATGCAGTGCTTCTGTCCGGGCTGCATACAAAAGTTGGAGGCTGGCGGTGTCCACATCTTCCACTTCCGCCAGCGAAACGAAGACCTGCTGGCTACGAGCGATGACCCCGCTGAGTACCTCCCCCAGCTCCTGCCCATGATCGATGGCCAATACGCCCGATAGCGTCAGGTGATTTCCCTCTTCTTTAATACCGAGTTCCCTCGACATCGTTAATTCCCCTCAGACTCCAAAAGATCTCTGTACCAGCACCCGTGAATCACCCTTACCCCGTCGGTAAGCCCAGCCTATGGAAGGCTGGCCTTTACGACCCTCCACGCAGCTCGGCGTACAGAACGAGACTGCCGTGATCTCTCCCGGTCCATCGCGACTAATCCCTTTGCGCCGCTAGCATATGGGCATTGGCGATCAGTTTGGCCGGCTCCACCGGCTTGCGCATGTAAAGATTGGCGCCCGACGCGATCCCCTTGGCCCTGTCTTGTGGCCCCTCCCCGGACGAGATGAGGATGATGGGGACGAACTCATAGCCCGAAGTCTTGCGGATTCTTCTGGCCAGTTCGTAGCCGTCCATGCGCGGCATGTTCACGTCCGCGACAATAAGCGCGAAGCATTCCTTGAACAACAACTCCAAGGCCAGGTAGCCGTTCTCGGCCGTCGCGCATTGGTAGCCGGCAGTCTCCAAGGCATATTTGTGCATGGCCAAAACAACGAGGGAGTCATCGACAATCAGGATTCGTTTGGACATTGTAGGACTCATAAGGGCTTCCGGTATGCCAGGAACCGATCCATCCGCTCCAGAGCGAACGCGGTGGTCAGGCGGCCTACCGATTCCGAGTGACCCAGAAACAGGTATCCGCCTGGAACCAGCGCGTCATAGAAACCGTTGACCACTTTGCGTTGGGATTCATCGTTAAAGTAGATGAGCACGTTGCGGCAGAATATAAAATCGTAGTTTCGCCTCATCCGCATGTCGCCGCGATCGATCAGGTTGGCGCGCTCGAAGGTGATGGAGCGAGTGAGCACAGGGTTGACTCGCCAGCCCGATTCCACTTTGCTGAAATAACTCAGGCGATAAGGAATCGGAGTATCTTTCATCGAGCGGTCACAAAAGACCCCTTCCCGACAGGCGGCCAGGACGCCACGGTCAATATCCGTGGCATCGATCTTCACCTCCCACATGGGATAGTCCCGGATCATTTCATGAAGGATGATGGAAAGCGTATAGGGCTCTTCTCCGGTCGAACAGGCGGCGGACCATACCTTCAGGCTGTAGTCCCGCTTGAGGCGCTTCGCATCGAGATATGGGGGCAGAACCTTCTCCGCGAATCCCTGAAGCTGCGGAAAATCCCTGAACAAATAGGTCTCATTGACAGTGATCTCATCGATCAGATTTCTTAGTTCGCCGCGATCTACAGCGACCAGGCGGAAGTAGTAATCTTTCAGGCTGAGGGATCCGGATGCTGCCATTCTCTTGTCGAGCCGGTGGGATAGCATCAGGTCCTTCTTCGCACCCAAGCTGATCCCCGTGTTCAGTTCAATCAGGCCCCTGATCCGGCCCATAACTTCGTCGTCGGTCATGAGCATGGGGGTGCCTGCGGCCTTCTCACTGAGAGCTCAGTGACCTTCAGTGCAATGTCGTAAAAGTGTTGGGTGAAAGGGGTCAACTGGCCAACCTCGACCGAACGGAGCGCTTTCAGGGCGGCTTCCCCGCCGATTTGCGAGAGCGCGGAGAATACGCACAACTGCATCCAGGGCGGGTCGCCAAGATGCTTCGCGAGATAGGGAATTGCCCGGGAATCGCCCATGTGTCCCAGGGCTTCGGCGGCGGAGCCGACGACATTAGGATTGTCATCGCCAAGCTGCGCTACCACCGTCTCTAAGCAATTGCCGGCGCATCCCCGAGCCACCTTGCCCAAAGTGTCAAGAGCAAATTTCCTGACATCAGCCGAGGCGGAGGTGCATGCTGCGACCAGAACGTCGATCGACTCGGGGCCCACGCGCTCTAAGATCTCGATGCCATAGTTCCGAAGCGGGACATCTTCCATTTCCAAGAGTGGCGCGACGTGTTTCGAGACCGCCGGCCCGCCGATGACTACGAGGGCGTCGACAGCCGCCTCGCGCACCGCCACTTCCGGATCTTTAAGCGCCTCCACCAGCCCCGGCACTGCCCCGGGATCGTGTAGATCTCCCAAGTCTTCCGCGGCGTAGCGACGAACCGTAGGGTCGAGGCTGGCAAGCTCTTCGATTAAGTGGTCACGCCCGGTGGTCATTTCACAATCTCCCCATATCCCACTGCAGATACAATCCCGACCGTCGCTTCAATTTCGGGCCAGGGCAACAATCTTTTCCCCGATAGCATAGGCAGGGAGGATAAACTCTGCTCCCCCGCGTTCGATGGCCGCCTTCGGCATTCCGAACACAATGGCGGTCTCTTCCGACTCGGCAATGGTGTGTCCCCCCGCCGCTCGAATCGCGGTCATGGCCCTAGCTCCGTCGTCGCCCATCCCGGTTAGAAGCACACCAATGGTTTTGGGGCCGTAACGGGCAAAAACCGATTCCATGGCGACATCAACGGACGGGACGTACGGCGCCTCCCGAGGGTTGGTGCTGATGTGTGCAAGAAACCCTTTGTCCCCCAGCCGCGAGCCCAGGGCGAGATGAAAATCTCCGGGGGCAAGGTACCCACGGCCAGGCTCAATTAATTGACCGGTCTTCACTTCACAGAAGGGTATGTTGCAATTGTTGCCGAGCCGCTGCGCGAAGGATGGGGTGAAGGTTCCAGGCATGTGTTGGACAATGATGACGGGCACGCCCAGGTCCGCGGGGAATTTGGAGATGATATCGGTGATGGTGGCAGGGCCCCCCGTCGATTGCCCGATCACCACGATTTTGCCGAGCCCGCCCACCCGCCCGGCAAGAGCAGTCCGGAGCTGAGTTGTAGGATCCGGTCTCGGTGGCCGGGTTGGCCGCTTGATGCGGCTAACCCGAACCAGGCTCCCACGATTCGCTGTGCTCGCATTGTAGAGCTTGTTGCGCAGGTCGAATGTGATCTGATCCAATAATTTAGAGACGGTGCCGTCGGGTTTGCCGACAAAATCCACCGCCCCCAGCTCGAGTGCCTCGTAGGCGGCCAGGGCGCCCTTCTGCGTCAGGGAGCTGACCATCACCACCGGACGGGGAGATTCCGCCATAATATGCTGCAACGCCGTCATGCCGTCCATCCTGGGCATGTTGACGTCCAGCGCCACAACGTCGGGGTCTATGGCCTTGGTTTGCTCCACCGCCTCGACCCCGTCTCGGGCGGTGGCCACCACTTCGAGCCGTAGATCGCCCTCGATGAGTCTTTTCAATTCCCGGCGCATCAACGCCGAGTCGTCTGCCAGTAAAACTCGAACTTTCCCTCTGGTCATGGTACGTGCATCTCCTCTAGGGAGTTAAGTAGCAACCGGGCACCTTCCCCGCCGCCGCGTGGAGCGCCCTCTTCCCCCAAAACGGCGGGGGCTGTAAGACCTCAGCGCTTCCATCTGGGGCAGTGACTTTAGCCCGGACTTCTCACCACGTTTGGACGATGCTGGAAGGGCGGGGCTTCAGCCCCGCCGAAATCGCGTCTCCCGCCCTCTGTTCGTCCCGCACCCCCGTGCAGCTTGCGGCTGCAAGCTGCGCGGGGGCGCGGGCCTTGGAAAAAATCAGGAGGGCCTAGCAACGGCGGGGCTAAAGCCCCGCCCTTCCAGAGTCGTGGTGAGAAATCCGGGTTAGTCCCCGATCAATTCGCCCCTCGCCCCCTCAGAGAGGGCAAGGGGAGCAGAGGCCAAGCCGGATCACTCTCGTCCAATCGCCCAACATCTAAAGCCCCGCCAATCCGAGGCGCGTCCCGCCAAGCGAGCTATACTTCCGCCGACGGTGCGCTTTCGCCGGGCAGAGCGACACCCTTGGCACTATTCAGGATCGAATCAGCATGAATGAGGGTGATGAGGCGCTTTCCGTCCTGCAGCTTCGCGACGCCGTCGATATAGTGCGTCTCTAAATCTGAGATCACAGTGGGGGGGGGTTCAATCTGGCTCTTCCCCACCCGGAGAACTTCGCTGACCGAATCCACAATCAGCCCGGTCGTCTTGCCGGCGATATCCACCACCACGATCCGGTTTTGCTCGGTCCTCTCGTTCGTCGCCATGTTGAACAGGACCCTCATGTCGATTACGGGTAAGACCCTGCCCCGGAGATTGATGATGCCGCTGACGTGGGCCGGCGCATTGGGCAACGCTGTGATTTGGCCAAGGCGAATGATCTCCTGTACCTTCATGATGCTGATCGCATATTCTTCATGGGCGAGTCGAAAACAGACGAGTTGGTCTTCGTCATCTTGTGCCCTTGTAGCGCTTTTACTCTCTTCCATTTTGTTCCCCGTAGCATCGGAGAGGTGCTCCCTCTCTTCTGCGGAAAGTAACTTGCCAAGGTCGACCAGCATGATCAGGCGTTTTCCCTCGTTCAGCTTCCCGACACCTTTCAGCCAGCCGGCATCACTGGTATCGACCATCCTCGGAGGTGGTTCCACCTTGCTCTTGGGAACCCGCAGTACCTCGGAGACCGAGTCCACCCGGATACCGGTTACCACGCCGTCCAGGTTGACCACAACGATCTTTGAGTCAGCAGGGGCGCCGTTCCCGGCAGCTTCACTTCCGTCGGCCTGCTTGCGTTCCTGTTGGGATCCTGCCAAGCCGAAACGGCCGCGAAGATCGATAACGGGGAGCAAACGGTTACGCAACGAAAGCACCCCTAACACGTAACTGGGTGCTTGCGGAACGGGCGTAATTTCGGTTGTCCGAATGATCTCCTGCACACGTTCGATCTCAATGGCAAATTCCGCCTGGCCGACGCGGAAGGTCACCAGTTGCTCTTCTTCTTCCTTCTTAGCGACGGCTTGCGATGCTTCATGTCGCGCGGCGTCCCCGGTGGTCTCTTGCGTGACTGCGGCCTTGGACCTGCCTGACTCGTGGGTGGGCAGGATTTTCCCGTCCTCCAAGATCAACACCAGTCTTTTGCCTTCGTTGAGCTTGGCAATCGCCTTGAGAAATTGTCCGTTGACCCCGGATGCCGTCGAAGGGGGCGACTCCAAGGCGCTTTTTTCCACGGAGATAACCCCGGAAACACTATCCACCACCAGCCCGGTAGTCGCGCCGCCCGCGTTAAGGACCACAACACGAGTGTTTTCGTCTTTTTCCTTGGCCTTCATCCCCAGTCGCCTTCTCAAATTGGCCACGGGCAGAATGTTGCCGCGAAGATTGCCAATTCCTTCCATGTAACACGGGGCGTTCGGAACCGCCGTCAGTTCTGGCGTACGCACAATCTCCTGTACTACATGGATCGGAACCGCCAGTTCCTCCTGCCCGAGTTTGAAGACAACCAATTGCTCCGTGCTCGTAGCTTCTTGTCCTGTAACCGCCATATGAATCTCCCTTGAATGAAAAGTATCGTCTACCGGTCTGTTCAGCAACTCCCCCCAGGCTGTCCCTGTGACTCGTCGCGGGCTATCCTGAGTAGTACGGCGTCCGGAAAGGGAGGAGAGCAAATTCCCCGCCTCCCTCCGAATGACATTCTCCGAACCTGATCCCACCAGCCGCTACTGCCTAGTGCTGAAGGTCGTCTGCCAAAGCCGCGATCTCTTCGATGGCCTGGGTCAGCTCCTGTATGCCTCGGGATTGTTGTTGGGCCGATGCCGCCGCTTCTTCCGCCGCGCGCGAGGCCTGCTGTGATGCTGCGGCAATCATGTCGACACCCTTCTTGGCCTGCTCAGATGCTGTTGCCGCTCCCTCAGAATTCGACTGGACACTGGAAACTCCGTTCTGAACTTCACCCATGTCAGTCTCGATGGTCTGCAAATTGGTAGTCGATTTCTTGGCGTTCTGGACTTCCTTCTCTGCTTCCATGCCGACCTGCAGGATATCCTTGGCAACGACGGCAATTTTTTCCTGGATGTTCCTTACCAGGTCTTTGATCTTTTGCGCGTTGTCAGCCGAGTCTGCCGCAAGCGACCGGATGTCAGACGCTACGACAGCGAACCCTTTGCCGAACTCACCTGCCCGGCCAGCCTCGATCCCACCGCTGATGGCCAGCATGTCGGTCTTCAAGGCGACATTGGAAATGGCATCCACGATGCGGTCGATTTGTTTGATCCGCTGCTCCAGGTCCGATACATTTTTGGCCGATGTTTTGCTGGCATCCGCCGCCGTGCTGACGCCTGAAATCAACTTGTCAACCCCCGACTTACTTTCACTCACCAGCTTTTGCAGCGCGCCTACCTTCTCCAGGGATGTAATAGCCTTGCCGCGGATGTTTTCCAGGTTCTTGACGATCTGCTGGATGGCACTGGCGGATTCGGTGGTGGCACTCGATTGCTGCTCGGAAGCCTTGGAAATTTGGTCGATCGCCTTCAGGACCTCTTGGGACGCGGTGTTCGCTTCGGTGATCGTAGCCGAGAGTTCTTCCGCCGATGCGGCAACTTCCTCGCCACCTTTCTCCGAGTCCGTGTTGGTCTTCAGAGTTTCTGCCATCTGCGCGAGATCGGCGGTAGCCTGGTCGATCTGCTCCAGCGCCTTAGTCTGTTCCTGGGTCGTGTTGCGAGCTTCCGCGGATGCGGCCGCTGCTTCCTCGGCGCCGGCGGCGACGGCCTGCGTTCCTTTGTGAAACTGCTCAGCCGCTGCTCCGAGTTCGGCACTTTGGTCGTTGATAACCTTCGCGCCCTCCTGCACCGCTTTCATGCCGGTTTCGATCTCCAGGAGTTGGTTCACAATCGCTTGGCCGCGCTTTACCTCTTCCTTGGCGGTCACTCCGGCTTTCTCGGTATCCTGGGCTACTGCCTTGACGTCACCCTGGATGTTACCGATCAGTTCCCGGATCTCGCGCGCCGATTTCTCCGCGCCCTCCGCCAGATTCCGGACCTCATCGGCCACCACCGCGAATCCGCGGCCGTGCTCACCAGCCCGCGCGGCTTCGATTGCCGCGTTCAGGGCCAGCAGATTCGTTTGGTCAGCAATTCCGGCAACGGTCTTTACCACCTGGCCGATCTCCTCCGCCTGGCGCTCCAGCTCTCCGATGACCTTGGCCGACTGCACGTTCTTTTCCGCGGCATTGTTCACGGAATCAGCGATCTTAATGATGTCTTCTGATGTCGTCCGCACCAACCCCTGCAGAACGTCAACCTTGCGCAAAGATTGGGTAACGGCCGCCGCATTGCTCTGGCTGCTCTTGGAGATTTCCACCGCCGCGTGTTGGCTCTGCTCAGCCCCGGAACTGGCTTGTGTTGCGCCCGAAGCGATTTGTTCCATCGCCAGCGCGAGCTGTTCAGCCGCCCCTTTGCATTCGGTCACACCGCTTGCGAGCTGGTCCGTAGCCGCAGCGATCCGTTCGGCCGCCTGCTGGCGCTTGGCGCTGGTCCGTGCCTTGTTTCTTTGGTCCGCCAGGCTCTTGCTCGCGCGCTTCGAATCGACGGACGCGCCTGGGCCCGCTTCCTTCTCCGGTTGATGAAGTTGCGGCAAATGATCCGCACTAACTCCGCCGTTCGACTTATTCACAAAACCAGATGTCTTTCCTGGAGGTGTCGCTAAAGTTCCCATGATGCATTCTCCTTTTGAGGTATCTCGCCCGGCGCTTGCCTAGGGCATCTGTCGTGTCCGAAAAACGTGCTGACGCCGCGAGCATAATCCGACCACTCGGACTTACCCCCAGGCGTTTCTGTTGCTAAAAAGCCCACGATGAATCGAGAGATGTTGAACAGGGGAAATTTGCTAGGACGAACCCGAGGGCCGTGATTGGACTGCGGCATAGCCCTCCTGAATCGTGATTGGTCGCCATTTGGGTGATGCCATAGCATCCTGTACAGTGCTGATATCGGACGGATGCGGCTAAACATGAACGCTCGTCGGTGATATTCTTCTAATCATCCGGCGTCTCTTCACCGCCGTCTGCCAAAGGTTCGTGTTCCGGCCTCGGTATCGTACGAAGCAAACGGCGGTCTATCTGAGGGATGTGAATTACTTCTGTCCGGAACAACTTAAACCTGGTGAACCGATTAGCCTCGCCGGATCCAGGGACTCATCCTGCGCACGATACGCTAGAGTAAATTTCCGCACGATTGGTGGCCTAAAGCCAAATGGGCAGAACCGGAAGTTTTCGGCCTCTTTAGGGCGGGAAATGCGGCTGGGAAGTCGATTCTACCAGGAGACTTCCGGGTGGAAGTGACAAACGGGAATTTGTCAGCCTCGCAAACGCCAGACCTGTTGGGTCATTTCATACCTTCCCTTGTCTTGCCCCTTTTAGCCCAACTTTCGCAGTTGAGGGGGTAGGCGAGCAGTAAGTGGTTTGTTTTTAGCCCAGCTTTCGCCGGTGAGGGAGTAAGAGAGGGGTAAGTGGTGTGTTTTTAATGAAGGGTTCTCAAAGGTCGGCACTACATTTTCAGTATGGGCTGCACGGTCTGTGCGTGTTCCTCCTGGGCCTTGATGCGAGGTGGGGGTTGGGCAAGGCAATGACAGCTTGAGCTGGTGGAGCATCAGGGCTTGATCGGGTTCCGGCTGGGTGTAGCGTGGCATGATCAGCCACCGGCCGTCGGTGGTAGGCAGACAGACATCCAGCATCTGGAGGGTTGCCAGCTTTTCCAGCACCGCCCGTGGAGTGAGGCCCGGGGCCAGGGCTTGCAGTCTTTGCTTCAGCGTGACGGAGAGCGCGTAGGCGAGGAAGGCCACCAGGATGTGGGCTTCGACGCCGTTTTCTAACTGGTGATAAATCGGCCGCAGGCCTGCAAGCGGTCCACAACTTCGGCGGCGGCATAGGGGGTGTAGCCCTCGCGGTAGATCAGGCCGGCACCGAAGTCCGCTGCCGCGGGCCGCAGGAAAAACGGCCCGTGCGCATCCTTCGCCGTCCCCACGCACCACTCGCAGCATTCTCCTCCGCACTGCCGGATGTGCTTCAGAATGTCCTCGATGATGTCACTTTGATTGAACCGCATCGTGGCCGCCCCCTGTTATTTAAATCTTCATTTATCTTGAATCTGGAATTTTGAGTCTGCCCGTCGTCCCTTGCCGCGGCCTTTCCGTTGAATTCCGAATCTTGCTTCTGAATGTCGCCTGATCTTGAATTTTGAAGGTGAGATCAGAAACGACAACGCAGACTCCCACAGGCAAGCGCAGAGTTTCGCGGTCCAGGAACTCTGCGGCTTTTCATCTTGTGCATCAATGGGCTGTAAGCGTCTGCCATGTTAAAAGCCGCAGACTCTCACAACCCGAGAGTCTGCGCTACCCCGCTCCGGTCGCAAATGCGATGTTCTGGTCGCATTGGCGAACACCTTTGTTTTCAACGGCTGCTCTTCAGCGCCCGGAAGTTTTCATGTGCAATCGCGGATCGCGCAAGGCCCGGCGGCTCAACACGTTCGCATACGATAGCGTAAGTGAGGGCCCCAGTCTCACCGGCAGCGCTGCTAATATCCCCGCCCGAAAGCCGGGAAGCCCAGGCGTTGCGGAAGAGGAGCACGAACTGCAAAAGGCCCTTCGGGACCATCCCGACAGTTTCGAGGCCAATCATCAACTTGGGGAATTTTATCTTTCCGTGGACGACTTAAAAATAGGCATTCCTTATCTTGAGAATGCGCAAAGGCTGATGCCCGAAGTGATTGCGGTTGACACGTCGGGTTCGATCGGAAAGCGCGAGCTTGAACAATTCGCGGCTGAAATCTCGGCGATTTCCGAGGAGACACAGCCGGAAGCCATCCATGTGGCTTACTGCGACGCAGCGGTTCAGTCCATTCAACAGTTCGGACCTGCAGAGCCGGTGCCATTCGAACCCAAGGGAGGTGGCGGAACAGACTTCCGCCCGGCGTTCGAGTGGGTCGCTGAGAATGATTTCGCGCCGATCTGCCTTATCTATCTCACCGACTTGTGCTGCGATTCGTTTCCGGAGACCCCGGAATATCCCGTGCTATGGGTGACCGATTCCCGCGAATGGCGCCATTCGGTGAAACGGTGCGGATCGGCCTTGAATGAAGGGTTACCTGCGTTCTTTGAATGCGAAATTCGGTAAGCCCGGTTAATCTCACCAGATCGTGTGAAGCGCCTTCGACCGACGGATATCACGATCGGCCGTAACCAGAGGTAGGGCCTCAGCCAGCGCGGTAGCCCCGATCATTCGATCCGCCGGATCCTTGGGATAAGCCGCTGGGAGTCCAAGGGCGCGCACGCAGGCACGAGGATTCCAGGCTGATGTCGAGGTGGATGCGTCCCTTACTCGCGAGGGTGGTCAATTCCAAGAGAGTGATATCGGAGATGGCCAAGCCATCTCCCTTCTCACGCGCATTGTCGATTGCGGTTCTTGCCTTCTTGGAGAGCCGGCTTGGATCAAACGCCAGCCAGACGACTACGTGTGTGTCCACGAGAATCACTTGAGGTTTCCCCAGTCTTCGATAGCGGGAGAGATGACGTCGCCTATAACCGCACCCTTGCCACGGAGGAAGTTGTAGATCTCGTCTGTACCTTTGTCGGCGGGGACAAGCTTCGCCACGGGCCTGCCGTGTTTAGTGATTACGACGGTCTGCCTCTTGGCCTGAACCTCGTCCATGACCGCAAGGCAATGTACCTTGAACGAACCCGCTGCCAT
>JBEKQO010000169.1:0-16487 GCA_049519635.1 Terriglobia bacterium
GCTTTGCCGCCGTGCCCGCTGCCGTCGGAACCCCGAAGGGGTTAACCTTGAGTAGCCGTGGGCAAGGGCACGCTTCTTGTGCCCGCCGCCCACGGATCGCGTTTCGAAATCTTCCCGACCCTGAAGGGGTCGAACGTTCGGCCCCTTCAGGGCCGGCGCCTAATTTGGGGGTCTCGTTTCCGTAGGTTTCACCTACGGCTACTCACGGTGTTCCCCTTGCGGGGAACCGGGCAACGGTCAAACCTCTTCGCGTCGCACGGGTCAAACCAGTGGCTTACCTCAGGGACTGTTAGGTGGAATTCCGCTCTAACTCATCAGTTTCCCTTTTGACAAAGGCAATTCGCGCACGCGATTGCCGGTGGCCGCAAAGATCGCGTTGCATAGGGCGGGAGCGAACGGCGGCAGGCCGGGTTCGCCCACGCCTGCCGGCGGCGCGTCGCTTTCGACGATGTGAATGTTCACGATTAACGATGGTGCCGGCGTCGAGCGCGGTATCGACCTGGCGAATGCGCAACTTCCCCTCGCCGCTGACCTCGACGCGCACGACGGTGGCGACGTAGGTCAGGAAGCTGCGATGCATGGCGATCCCCATGCCCTCACCCTTGCCCATTGAGCGCTTTCCCCAGCCGGCCTTTTGCGCCGCCAGTTGCGCCACCTGCCGGAACCGGGCGGTGTCGATCGGATACTGCTCGTAGGACCCGTCGTAGTTGGGGAAATTCTCCGGCAGAGATTTGCGATCCACGATGCGATCCGGCCCGAGCAGCGCCAGCAGATACTCGAGCGAGTCCCGGCCCGCGGCGTGCGCCAGTTCATCGACAAACGAATGAATCGCGAAGGCGTGGTAGACATTCGCGACCGAACGAAGCCATCCGATGCGCACGTGCGCCGCGGCGGGGCCATTCTCGGCGCGGTGGTTGGGAATAGCAAACGGCAGGTCCGACCAGCCGAGGCCCATCTCGCCGGGATCACCATAAGTGGTGTTGAGGGCGAACGTGGACCCGATCGGCGGGAACACCGAACGCTGGAGCCATGCGGTGGGCAATCCGTCGGCGCCTACCGCGGCCTTCACGTACAGCGCGGCGACCGAGTGATAGTAGTCAAACTTGATATCGTCTTCACGCCTCCAGACCACCTTTACGGGCCTGCCGGCCTTTTTTGAGAGCACCGCCGCTTCCGCCACGTAGTCGGGTTTCGACTTCCGCCCGAATCCTCCGCCCAGCAGCGTAACGTGGCAGGTCACGTCCGCCGCCTTGATGCCCAGAACGTTTGCCACGGTGTTCTGGCATTCCTGCGGGTTTTGCGTGCAGGTCCAAAGAACCACCTTGCCGTCGCGATAGTCCGCCACGGCGACGGGCGGCTCCATGGAAGCGTGCGCGAGGTGCGGCGTGTAGTAGGCAGCATCGATAATCTTGCCGCCTTTGGCGAATTCCGCGTCCACGTCTCCGACGTTGCGAACCAGCTTGCCGGGCTTCTGCGCCGTCGCTTCCAACTCTTTGCGATATTCCCCCGAGTTGTACGCGGCATTAGGCCCTTTGTCCCATTCGATCTTCAGTTTCTCTCGCCCCTGGAACGCCGCCCACGTATTGTCCGCGAGCACGGCGACTCCGCCCAAAGGCTGGAAAACATGCGGCGGCTTGAAAGGTTCGATCGTCGCAGTCATTTTAACGCCGGGAACCTTCAGCGTTTCTTTGTCATCGCAAGACCTCAGTCTGCCGCCCAGCACCGGCGGATGCTCGATGGAGGCGTAGAGCATGCCTTCCATGCGGGCATCCATGCCATAGACGGCCTTACCTGTGGTGATATCGCGGAGGTCAATCAGGCTGGTATCCTTGCCAATGTATCTCCAGGCAGTGCGGGGCTTGAACTTCAGAGATTCCTTCGCCGGAACGGGAAGCGTGGCGGCAACCGCGACCAGTTCGCCATAGCCCAGGGCACGGCCGGTCGGCGGGTGGGTAACCGTGTGCAGATTCGCCTTGCACTCGGAGGTGGGAACCTTCCACTGCTGCGCGGCGGCCTGTTCCAGCATGGTGCGCGCGGCGGCCCCGGCCTCGCGCATCACGTCAAAAAGGTCGCGAATGGAGTGCGAGCCGTCAGTATCCTGCCCGCCATATTTCGCGTCGCCAAGGGCCTGCTCGATGCGCACGCGCTTCCAATCTGCTTCCAGTTCGTCCGCCAGGACGATGGCGGGGCCCGTGCGGCTGCCGCTGCCCATCTCGGAACGCGAGGCGACGATAATGACCGAGCCGTCGGGCTCCATGCCCAGCCAGATGCTGGGATGAAACGGCGCGGCCGCCGCGAGATCGGGGAAAGGGTCAGGGGAGCCTGCCCACAATCTTATCGGAGCGATTTGTCCACACAACACAAAAGCGCCTGCGGAAAACATTCCTTTCACAAATTCGCGACGGCTGAAGTTCTGGACACTGCTCATGCTACCTCCTTCGCCGCGGCCTTGATGGCGGCACGGATGCGTTGATAGGTTCCGCAGCGGCAGATGTTGCCCGACATCGCGTCGTCAATGTCCGAGTCGGTGGGATGAGGTTTCGATTTGAGCAGCGCCGCGGCCTGCATGATCTGGCCCGGCTGGCAATAGCCGCATTGCGGCACGTTCGCCTCCATCCAGGCCTTCTGCACGGGATGCAGTCCCTGTGCGCCCAGGCCCTCGATGGTCAATACCAATTTGCCCGCGGCCGATTGCACCGTGGTGACACAAGAACGGACCGCCTCGCCGTTCACGTGCACCGTGCAGCAGCCGCACAGCGCCATCCCGCAGCCAAACTTGGTGCCGGTCAGACCGAGAATGTCACGCAAATACCACAGCAGCGGCATCTCCGGATTGCCTTCGTATGAGCGTTGAACACCATTGACTTTGAGCTTGATCATGGTTTCCTCGGTGGAGCGCTGATCTTACTGCAAGCCTCCACTGTGATTTCGGGTTCTTATTCTGCAATAATACGGAATCGTATCCGCTCTGCCATTTCGATTCAAGCGGGATTTCCGTTTTCAATTTTCGAGCCAGC
Source organism: Terriglobia bacterium (assembly GCA_049519635.1). Taxonomy (GTDB): domain Bacteria; phylum Acidobacteriota; class Terriglobia; order UBA7540; family UBA7540; genus Bog-366. The sequence continues at coordinate 3,018 of JBEKQO010000169.1, forward strand.
AGCAACAGGCTTCCAGCGCGTCCGTCTCGCCGGCTTTTATCCCCAAACTGCCAGGTGGTCTGCGTGCGGGGCAATCCGTTTGTCGGCAAAGTGCGGATGGGAGGGATTGAAGCCTGACGTGCTCTCCACAACGGTTGCTAACAGCCCTTGTGACCAGCTAACTCAACCGCTAAAAGACCGGCGCTGCTGATCGTATGGCCCAACTTCGGTAGTGGTGTCTTTTGGAAGTGGCACGGGTGTCCCGCCCGTGAACGGTCACGGCCAAGATGGCCGTGCCACAGCAAATGACACCACTACCCCAACTTCCGGAGGGTTGACTTGGAAGTGTTTGCCGATGGATCGTGGATAAAGGGCAATGAGGATAAGTTCCAGGGTTCCGTCAAAGTCGCGGGTGCCAGATACCTCCGCGGCCATGAATGCATCACCCGCGAAGAGACCCCTCACCCCCCGCCTTGCGGTCCCCCCTCTCCCCAAGGGAGAGGGAGAGAAATTAAAATCACACCCTTCTCCCAGGGGAGAGGGTGCCCGACGGAGGAGGGCAGGTGAGGAGTCCCTTTCAACCCCATTAGACTTTGACGTGGCCCTGGGATAAGTTCCGGTAGTGTCCTAAATCTGTGTTGCCGTCAAAAATTTATCAGGATACAATGTGCCCCATTCACGGGATAAGCTCGTAAAACTTCACTCCTTGAGGAACAGATGAGCGGAAAAATGAACTGGAATCGCGTGCGCAATGAGAATCGGATCTTAAAGCACGGTTCGGCCTCAGTCGCTTCGGGGATGGTTACAGACTCCCCTTTTGAACCTGAAGGGGAAAATCGAGCTTTTGACATCCGATGCAATCCCGCTGACGGAGACTGTTGCCACACCTTTAATATGGACAGGCAACGCATATTGGCGGTCATCTACAGCCTCGGCGGAGATTTCGATTCCAAGCCAAGGGATGAGCGGAAGAAGCGGTTGCAATTTGTGTTCAAGCTTATCGACTGGGGAGCCCGCGAGGTGAAAAGGCACATTGAAAAGGAATTCATGGCGGACCTACAGGAGCAGTAGAGGCCGTATGGTAATCACTTGCTCCAACTGGAGGGTACTGCTGGAGTTTCAATATTTGCAACGTGGACAATAAAGGATGGTGCAAACATGCAAGATGCAACCAACCAGGAGGTCATGACAAAGCTTCATGAAATCGAAACACTGGTCAAAAAGCTTGATGGCAAATTAGAGCAAGTTGCCCGAGACATCCAGAGCATATTAACCCTTGTTATGTCTCAGTCTCTCTGATGGGAAAGTCCCCACCTATCATAAGTGTTTGTATGGCCCCTGCGAGCTGACGCCCAGAGAGGAGGCATCGGTGTGCATCCTCCAGCGACAAACCCATATCATTGAGACAATATGCATAAACTTGCTTAGCTGGGGATTCAGGGATTAGGGACATGAAATCTGCAATACGTTCGTCAGGCACCGCATCCACCTCCGCTACGGTCACTGCTTAACTCAAAGGTACTTCCAGCATCTCCGCGATTCCCCAGATATGATCCGTGATCCCAGCTTCCATTGCGGGAGTTACGCGAAGCGTTTGATGTACCCGGCAGAAATTATAGAACGCGAACCACAAAGCATACGCCGCTTTGAGGTTCTCCCACTTTTTGCTGAATGCATTGGTAAGCCTCGTCATGCGCCTCATGCCCATGCGGATCGAAAGGTTCTGGCGCTCAACGTGTGACGTGCAAATCCTGTTAAGGTTTGGTTCTCCCCATTGTGGGAGAGGCACCGCGTCCACTACTTCCGAGGGGGAGTAACGATGTTCCCCATCGGACGATGCCGCGTACACCTTGATGAGTTGCGCGAAGTCAACGCGAGTACCCAAACTTGTATGCACGGCGTCCACATAGGGCTTGAATCCGTCCGTGGTGATCTGGAATTGACCGCGAGTCGCTTCGTTGATCTTCTCCGTAAAGGCCATCGTATCCCGAGCCGTTCGCCGCCCGAGATGCCAAGTAATGACCAACTTCGTATTCCGCTCAATGGCCACGAAGCAGTAAGCATCCCCGCGTGTCGGGTCACCGCTGGCATTGTTCCGTTCCTTGCATCCGACAAATCCCCAGATTTCATCGCATTGAACATCGCTCACCGGATGCTGCCAGATACGGTCTTCCAGCAACCGCTCGCAATGCTCGCCAGACAGAACCAGCAAGTTAAGTATCGTATCCCGGTGAATACCGGTAAGCCGCTCGATACTCCGCACGCTTACACCTTCCACGAACATCTTGAGGATCATTGCGGCTTTCTCGGACGGTGTGTACATGCTGAAAAAGCAGGTGTAGCGCGGACCTGATTTTTAGGTCCGCGGCTCGTCCCCGATGGACAAGGAAAAGCCGCGGACCTAAAAAACAGGTCCGCGCTACCCTTCCTCGGCCCGAGTTTCTGCCCTTCCTGGGCAGCCGCAAGGCTGTCAATGCTCAGATTGGCAGTGCCGACGAATTTTTCCGCAGCCTGTGAAGCCCGGCGCTACACCTGAAATAAGGACACCTCCGTCACCGTCGTTGATTTGTGCCGTGGCTCGTGCTAGGGTGGCTAGGCGAGACAGGGTTCTCCATCCATATACCCGCAAGGAGCCGGGCCATGGCCACTCCCCATTCTTCGCCTTGGGCTATCATTGCCTCCGCGACGGTACTTCTCTCGGTGGCGTTTGCCCATCCCTTGCCGAGTTTTGCCGACCAGAGCGTTACCCTCAAAGGCCAGATATTGACTAAGGATGGGCAGGTCATTCCTTCCGGCGCCACGGTTTCTCTGGAGACAGAAGACGGGGGAATGATGGGAAGCCGTCCCGCGGATGCATTCGGCAACTATATCTACGAGGGGATCCCTGCCGGGAGGTATCACATGACGGTGACGGCTGACAAATTCCAGGTCTACCAGCAAGACGTGGACCTCGACTTCCGCCAGGTCTCGTACACGGTCAATGTATACCTCACTCCCGCCAATAAAACCGTGGTCAAGGTCGCACCGGCACTCACGGATGAGGCGGCGCCAAGAACCGCCCGCAAAGAATTTGCGAAGGGGAAACACGCCTTGGAGGCGAACAAGATGCCGGAGGCCCGCCGCTATCTGGAAAGAGCGGTGGCGGAATACCCCTGCTACGCGCGGGCGCAAGCTCTTCTCGCGCAAGTCGACCTTCACGACGGCAAAGCGGATAGTGCCGAGGCCTGCTTCCAGAAGGCCATTCAATGCGACGGAAGCTTTCTGGATTCCTTTTCCGAACTTGCCCAGATCTACATCTTGGAAAAGAAGTTTGGGGAGAGCGAGAGCATTCTGAACCAGGGGCTGCGACTCTCGCCGCGAGCTTGGCTTTTCCACTATGAGATGGGACAAGCTCACTATGGAATGCAAAAATACCCGGAGTCCGTTCAGGACTATCTCCTGGCGCAGTCCCTCCACCCGGAGATGGCCGCGAAGTTTCACATCAAGCTCGGTACCGCATATATGAGGACCGAGGCCTACGACAAGGCTTTGGCGGAATTTCAAACCTATTTGCGCATCGAACCGAACGGGCAATACGCCCCCGCTGCCCGCGACGCTGCAGAAAGGATGCTCAAGGGTGGTGTAACCGCCGCCACCTCGTCCCCGCAGAATACGGCCCCTGCCCCCAAGCCTTGAGGTCGATCCCGACACTTCACGAAGAACTGGTAAGAATAACTATCTTTACCGCTGAAGCGCTGAACGGCGAGAAGGGCCTGACGTTTTCAAATCTCCGCGCCTCGGCGGTGACAAGCCCCGCCTTTCCCCGCACGAGCGAGAACCCCCCACCCAAGGTCGTCTTCCGTATGAATTCCTTCCCTTGCTGGGTACGACTTCATAAAACTCGCGTCTAAGGTGAAGAGGCATTTCCGGCGTTTCCCCCTGCGATGCAAGCCCACCCTCTCCGGTGAGCTGGGAAACATAGGGAACATTTTCGTGGTCGGACACGTATGGATGTCTAGAAGAATGTTGTGGCCTTGGTAGCACGGAGACAGAAATGGCGAATAATCATCAGAGCAAGCGGAAGAAATGGTACCTGCTGGCTATTGCCGGTGTCATCGTGGTGGGCGGTGGCTTTGGCATTGCCGCGGCCTTGCGTCCTAATAATACGATTGACCCTTCGAAACTGGCCAACGTCACGCGGGGGGACCTGGCCCGTTCGGTGGTAGCGACGGGCAAGATCGAGCCGCTCGTCAAAGTGGAGGTCAAGTCCAAAGCGAGCGGTATTGTGGAAAAGATTCTCGCGGACTATGGCGACCAGGTGAAGGCCGGCCAAGTGTTGGTGGAGCTTGACAAGGAGCAGTTGCAGGCGCGAGTGGCGGAAGCCCGGGCCAACCTTCAGGCGGCCCAAGCCGCGGTGGAATCCGCCCAAGCCACCTATGAGCGCAACAAGGTTGATGCGGAGGGTCCGGACCTCCCCTTTCTGAAATCCACCGTCGAGCGCAACCGCAAGCTGGCGGCGGACGGACTGGTGTCCGCCTCGATTATGGACGACGGCGAAAAAGCTTACCAAATGGGCTTGAACAAGCAGATGTCCGCGCAGCGCTACTTGGCCGTCAGCCGGGCGGAGATTGCCCGCAACAAGGCCCAGGTGGCCCAAATGCAAGCGGCTTTGGATAGCGCCGACGAGGACCTGCGCAATTCAACCATCGTCAGCCCCATGGACGGCTTGGTGCTCTCGCGCGATGTGGAGGTGGGAGACGCGGTCAGCTCCATCCTGATTCTCGGCTCCCAGGCTACGCTGGTTATGACGCTGGGTGACGTGAGCGAGGTCTACGTCAAAGGGAAAGTGGACGAGGCCGACATCAGCAAGGTTTATATGGGCCAACGTGCGCGCATCGTGGTGGAATCCCTTAAGGACAAGAAATTTGAGGGCAAAGTTACCAAGATTTCGCCCATGGGCGTGGAAAAGGAAAACGTCACCACCTTTGAGGTCAAGGTCTCCATTCAAAACTCCACCGGTGAACTGAAGGCCAACATGACCGCCAACGCCGAGATCATCCTGGAAGAAAAGCAAAACGTGCTGCAACTTCCCGAAGCGGCGGTTGTCTACGACAAAGACCGCCACACCTTTGTGGAAATCCCTGCTCCCGGCGTCAAGACCGGCAAGCAGAAGCTCCCCGTGACGCTTGGGATCTCCAATGGCGTTAAGACCGAGCTCGTCAGCGGATTGAAGGAAGGGCAGCAGGTGGTGCTGCAATGAGGCTGGCATTGGTGATTTGTCATTTGTGATTGGTGATTGAAAGAATTGTCGGTGGACGACGGTCGATTGAAGTGATTGATGATTGAGGGGATGGACGATTGGAATTTGTCAATCACCAATCACCTATCGCCAATCACCAATAAACGATTACGGACGAGCGGCAAATGGTATTCAGTGACTTACTCCTCGACACTCTCCGCACCTTGTGGGCGCACAAGCTGCGCACCTTCCTGACCATGTTTGGAATTGCCTGGGGCATCATCTCCATCACTCTTATGGTGGCGGCTGGGGAAGGCTTGCGCGTCGGCCAGCAGCGCCAGCAGGAAACTTTTGCCAAGGACTTGATGATCTTCTTCAATGGGCGGACAAGCATGCAGGCGGGCGGTCTGCGCGCGGGCCGCGCGGTGAACTGGCAAATTGGCGATGTTGCCCCCGCGCAGGAGGAAGCCACCGCCTGCCGCTATGTGTTGCCGGAGCTTGAGCGTGGCGGCCTGAAAGTACGCAGCCTTTACAACAACGCCTCGCCCCTTGTCACCGGCTCCTATCCCCCCTTTGCCGAGGTTCGCTCGGTGAAGGCGGAGACAGGCAGATTCTACGACTGGGGGGATGAGCAGGCAGGCCGCCGCGTGGCGTTTCTCGGCAGCAACATTAAGAAGCAGCTTTTCTCCAGCCGCTCGGCCGTGGGCGAGACGATCAACCTCAATGACATTCCCTATACGGTCATCGGAGTCATGACGGCCAAGGACCAGAACTCGAGCTATGACGGCTGGGATGTGGATAAGATTTTTGTCCCCTTCAGCGCCATGATCAACGACTTTCCCGGCAAGCCTCCGGCTCTGCCCACGGCCCTCGACCAATTGCTGGTGGTTCCCCAATCACTCGATGACCACGAAACCTGCAAGGCGCAGGTGAAGCGCGCGCTGGGGCGCCTGCACAACTTTGATCCACTGGACAAAGAAGCCTCGCCCGTCTGGGACACGGTGGAGAATGCCAAGGCCTTTGAGAAGCTTATGGACGCGATGAAGTATTTCCTGGGCGCCATCGGCATCACCACCTTGCTGCTGGGTGGCATCGGGGTGATGAATGTCATGCTGGTGGCAGTGCGCGAACGCACCCGCGAAATCGGCGTGCGTAAGGCGGTGGGAGCCAGTTCCCACGCCATCCTTCAGCAGTTTTTCGTCGAGACGGTCATCATTGTTTTCCTCAGCGGCGGGACAGGAATGGGCCTTGCTTACGGCCTCTGCGCGCTCGTCAATTTGATCCCCATGCCACCTTTCTTCGCGGGCATGCTTCCGACATGGCAATCCGGGACGCTGTCGTTTGCGGTGCTGGGCACGGTCGCGGTGCTCTCCGCCCTCTACCCCGCCACGCGAGCCGCCCGAGTGGACCCCATTGAGGCGCTGCGGTTTGAAGCAGGGGGGTAGCTTTTGGCTGTTTCCGGTAGCGCAGGGCCCGCTTTCCGGCCCTGCGGTTCTTCCGCCAAAGGTTGAAAGGCAGGAAGAGCAAGGCAAAAGGCAAAGGGCGATGCTGCGTGGCCTTTTACTTTTGACTTTTGCGTTTTGCACTTTGCATTTTGACTTGCTTTTTGGGCGGGCCGCAAGGGCCGCAGGACCGAAAAGCAGGTCCTGCGCTACCAGATGAGAATATCAACATGCTGACCGAAGTCCTCAAGCAAGCTTGGAGTTCACTCAAGCGCCAGCCCACGCGCAGTTTCCTCACCATGCTGGGCATTGTGTGGGGGATTGCGGCGGTGGCCTTGCTGCTTGCCTATGGCAGGAGCCTGCGTTCCGTGGTGGTTGCCTCCTTCGACGCTTTCGGCAAGGGTGCGGTAATTTGCTGGCCCGCACAAACCAGCGAGCAAGCGGGGGGCGAGAGGGCCGGCAAGCATGTGGTGTTCGAGAAGGCGGACGTTGAGGACATCCGTCAGGAAGCCCCGCTGGTGAAGACGGTCTGCATGGAAAGCGTCCGCTGGCTGCCTCTTTCTTACGGCGACCGCATGGCCTCCACCGCCATTCGCGCCGTCTGCCCCGAGTATGGCGAAATGCGCAATGAGGTTCCCAGCCAGGGCCGCTGGCTGAGCCCGGAAGACGAACTTGAGCGCCGGCGCGTGGTCTTTATCGGCTATCGCTTGCGCGAAAAGCTTTTTGCCGGCAGGCCGTCGATCGGTGAGACGGTGCGCATCAGCGGCATGCGCTTCACCGTCATCGGAACCATGGACCTCAAGATTCAAGACAGCAATTACTTCAACTCCGACGACGAGTGCGCCTGGATCCCCTACTCCACGGCCGGCGACCTCTGGGATACGCGCTACGCCTCGGTGCTGGTTTACGAGCCCATCGCTCCGCAGTTTGAGAAGCCGTCCATGGAGCAGGTGCGCGCCGCGGTGGCCAAGCGCCAGCGCTTTTCCCCCACCGACGAGCGGGCCATCCAGATGTTCGGCCGCGAGCAGTTCCGCCCCATCATCGACGGCATCACCATCGGCTTCGAGGCTCTCTTTACCTTCGTGGGAGCGTTGACGCTGGGAATCGGCGGCGTCGGCCTGATGAACATCATGCTGGTGGCCGTTGACGAGCGCATCCGGGAAATCGGGCTGCGGCGCGCGCTGGGGGCGCGGCGGCGGCACATCCAGGCGCAATTCATGGCGGAAGCGCTGGTGCTGACCCTCCTGGGCGGCGTCCTGGGCATCCTGCTGGCCTACGGCCTGTCCGCCGCCATCGGCACGCTGCCACTTTACGGTCCACTCTATGAAGACACCTCCGGCAAAGGCGACATCCACCTCTACATTTCCCTGAGCACCATCGGCATCTCCACCGTCATCCTCCTGATCGTTGGCCTCCTGAGCGGACTGTTCCCCGCCCTCCGCGCCTCCCACCTCCATCCCGTCGAGGCGCTGCGCTACGAATAGGAAATTATGAATGCTGAATTATGAATTCTGAATCGAAGGGTATGAACCGCTAGCCCACCGATCTCACCACGGGTTTGAAGAGGCGGCCCTTCAGAGGCTGCGGAAAAAGTCGCAGACACTGTCATTCTGAGGAGCCGCAGGCGACGAAGAATCTCGCACTGCCTGGAAAATACTAAGTGCGAGATTCTTCGCTGCGCTCTGCAGAATCTCAATGCGCATGTCATTTAGATCCACCATCGCTAGCACTGTCATTCTGAGCCCGCCTGTTGGGCGAAGAACCCCCGTAGTTTGCCCGGTTCATGAAACCCAGCAGACTGCCAGGGTCCTTCGCTGCTACTCAGGATGACAGGTTGGGTGATGGGTTCTTCCCGTCATGTTTCTGCCGATCATGGGCAGCCGAACGGCTGTCAATGCTCAGTATGACAATGAATGGGCTCAGGATTACAGCATTGGAGGTTTTTCCCGCAACCCCTGAAGATCCGCCCTTCCGGGAGCCATAAATAGTCGTGCATGTTCATGCCATTAGGACTAGCGTCCTGAGTCAGAAGTCCGTCGCAGAAATCGCTATTGTGGGTAGTGTCCTATTTTGAATTTAGGCGGCACATGCCGGGCTAAAGCCCGGCGCTACGTCGCAAATTAGGACACTACCCTATAGTGTAAGGTGTTGACACCTGACACCTGACGCCTGGCACCTTTCAGTTAAGTCATTTATTTTCATAAACTCATCGGCATTGCACGGATCTTGCAGACGCAAGGCATTTGTTTTCTATGAATTATCGGCCTAGAGGGGATTTGAGTGCCTTTTTGGTGATTTGGTGGGTGGTAAATCGTCCGATCTCTTTTATTATCAACAACTCATCGGCATATTTTTTAAGTCCTGTATTTTCAATAACTCATCGGCTTCGTACTTTTTGTCACTTATTTCCCTGTTTATTTTCAATAACTTATCGGAGTCGACCTTCATTTTCGATATTTTTGCCGGAGCGCGCTTCGGGTCGATTTTCATCGACAATTTGGCCACTTGCCACACCTGACGCAGGCTTAACTCCTCCCTGCAAGTCCTCCGCGCCGCGCCGGCCGCCTCTCTACCTCCAGACGTTGCCTGTCTCTCGTCAATGCTCATCGGTCATTGCTCCTCTTCGCCGGGCGATGCTACTGCCCGTCAGGGGTGGGTGTATTCGCCTGGACGCCCAGCTCCACTTAATAGGCTAGCAGGTTGACGGCCATCCGCTGGAAAAAGCCGATAGCGGATGGCGACTTTATGTTTTCCCCTTCATAAGATAACCACCCCGGCGCCCGGTGCCCCATCCCCTCCTGAATCAGGAGGGGAGTTACCGGAGCACTTTCATCTCTTTTGTCGAGCCGATGGCTCATGTGCGTCGGCGCGGGCGGGAATTTCCACCCCCCGGTCTGGTCATTCGTATGCTGGCAACGTGCTGGGAAAGCTCCGGGGGTGTGTATATTCTCGCCCGCGATAACGCCAAAACGGAAATTCCGGGCAATTGCCGCCTTGGGCGCGGCCAGAATGTCACTTTGGATTGATCGTCCTCCCCGATTGACGGCGGGCCATCCCCCACGCAGACGAGTCTTGACGGACCCAACCATTCCAAACGGGGTGAAACCATGAAGAAATTCGCATTCACAAAAATCCTGCGGGCGCTATTGGTGTTGGCAGCCACCATGGGATTTTGCCTGGAGGCTGCTGCCGCGTCCCAGGTGGTCTGGCAAATCGGCAAATTTGATCGAGCGTCTATGGAATTCACCCGGCGCGAAGCGCCGGCGCCAAAGCCTGGGGCCGCGCCAGCGCAAAACGACTTGGTTTACGTGATCGGTAAGAGCAAAGCGGAAACCGACTGGCCCGGGTTCCAGCCGGGCTCATCCAATGGGATCGCAGGCTACCGGCGCCATCCTTACGCCATCCAATTCGATCTGCCGTCGAGTCCGCAGGGGTTGTACACGCTGAAGGTGGCGTTGCTGGTGGAAAGCCCTCGCGTGGCGCGCCTGGAAGTGGAGATCAACGGCCATCGCGCGCTGTACTTCCAGCATCCCCTACTCGACTATTCGGGGGGCGACGTGACCAGCGTCTTCCTGCCGAATTACTCCGCCGACACAATCACTGCCGAACTGCCGACCAAGTTCTTGCGGCAGGGAACCAACGAACTGGTGTTGACCGCGAATGACGATCCCACCGAGCGCGACGACTCCACGGAATCAGGGCTCTATTATGACGCCCTCGAGCTCGATCAAGACGCCGAGGCGAAGTTTTCACCCAACGAAATTGCGGTTCAGGCTCTGCCCACGATCTTCTATAAGCAGAAGGACAACGGGCTGGCGGAGTTGGTGGATGTCTACGTCCGCCACAATGCGCCTTCCCCGGGAGGGCAGGCCGTCTTGACGCTGGGCAAAGCGAAATACTCCGCCAAGCTCGCTGCCGGCTGGGACTTCGGGGAGCAGATGGTGGAGTTTGCAGTTCCGGAATTCCTCACCGGCACGAAGGGTGAAGTAGCCATCAGCCTGGGGAACCGCTCGCGACGTTTCCCCGTAACCCTGGATCCCGCCAAAAAGTGGAATTTCTTCCTTGTGCCGCACACTCACCTGGATGTGGGTTACACCGACTATCAGGCCAAGGTGGCGGAAGCTCAAAGTCGCAGCCTCGACGAAGCCATGCAGTTGATTCACGACCACCCGGATTTTCGTTTCAGCCCGGACGGTTATTGGTGCGTGCGGCAGTTCCTGGCGGAACGGACCGACGAACAGAAGCAGCTACTTTTCCAAGCCGTGAAGAACAAGAAGATCTTTGTGCCGACGGTCGAGGCAAGTTTGCTCACCGGCTTCCCTTCCCTCGAGACGCTGATCCGTTCGCTCTATCCGGCCTTCGAGTTTAACCAGAAATACGGGGGGGACCCGAACTACGCTGATATCACGGACGTGCCCTCTTACTCCTGGTCGTATGCCTCGGTGTTGGCGGCCGCGGGCCTGAAATATTTCGCCGCCGGCAGCGATAACTATCGCGCGCCCATTCTGCTGCAAGGACGCCTTCAGGAGAAGGCTCCGTTCTGGTGGGAAGGACCCGATGGCGGCCGAATCCTGATGTGGTACTCCCGCCACTATCACCAAATGCGGAGCTTGTTCGGATTGCCGCCAACCCTTGCGGGCGGGCACGATTCTTTGCCCCTCTACCTCCAGATTTATTCCCGGCCTGACTACAAATCCGACGCCACCATCATTTACGGCACGCAGGTGGAGAACACGGACCTGTTCCCGCAACAAGCGACCCTGGTGGGTGAGTGGAACAAGATTTACGGCTTCCCCCACCTGAAATACTCGGGCTTTGCCGAGGCGATCGGTTACATTGCCGGGCAATTCGGCGATTCCATTCCCGTGGTGAAAGCCGACGGCGGGCCCTACTGGGAGGACGGCATCGCTTCCACCGCCCGCTCCGCGGCGCTGGAGCGCGAGAACGAGCAGCGCGCCTTGGCGGCGGAGAAATTCTCGACCGTGAGCAGTCTGGTGAACCCGCGCCTGCGGCCTGCGGCCCAAGCGTTCAAGCAACTTTGGAATGACATGGTTCTCTATGACGAGCACACGTGGGGAGATAACCGCAGCGTGTCCAATCCTCAGAGCCAGGAGGCCAAGCAACAGCAGGCCATTAAAGAGGACTTCGCCAGCGACGCGAAGAACCGCGTTAATGATCTTCTCTGGCGCAGCCTGGCAGCATTGGCGGACGACATCTCCGATCCCCACGACACGCTGCTGGTCTTCAATCCCCTAAGTTGGCAGCGCTCCAGCCTGGTGGAAATTGATTTGGACAAGGGGCTGGAACTTGTCGACCTCACTACCCAACAAAGCGTTCCTTACGAGGTTCTCTCTTCCGGGCCTGCCTACCGGCACATCCGTTTCATGGCGCAAGACGTGCCCTCGGTAGGTTACAAGGCATATGCGATGAGGCCGACGCAACAGCCGGCGCCGGCGCCGCCATCAACTTCCGAGGCGACGGTAGAAAATCAGTACTACCGGGTGGTGCTGGACCCCGAAAGTGGAGCGGTAAAAAGTATCTTCGACAAGGAACTGAACAAGGAACTGGTCAACACTTCCAGCCCCTACCGCTTCAATCAATATCTCTACGTCACCGGAGCAGACCAGGCTCCGAACCGGGCGCTGCAATATAGCCCCGCCGTGCCGATGCCTGAGTTCTCCATCCACGGCGCGGGCAGTGGGCGCTTGGTGTCTGTGACCCCACAACCCTTTGGCATCGTCGCGCGCCTGGAAAGTCAGGGGATCAACACGCCCAAGATCGAGACCGAAGTGGTTCTGTTCAATGGGCAGAAGAAAATCGAATTCATTAACCGCGTGCACAAGACGGAGGTGTATACCAAGGAATCCGTTTACTTCGCCTTCCCCTTCGCCATGGAACACCCGGAATTCCGCTATGAGATTCAAAACGGCTTTGTGGCCCCGAGCCGCGACCAGATGCCGGGGGCGGGAAAGGAATGGTTCTCGGTGCAGCACTGGGTTGCGGCGGAGGAAGGCGGAGTGTCCGTGGCGCTGGTGCCGATGGATGCTGCATTGGTCGCCCTGGGAGATATCTTTCGCGGCGCCTGGCCGGAAAAGTTCGGCCAGCGCCCGGGAACGATTTTCTCCTACGTGATGAACAATTACTGGGACACCAATTATGCCGCAGGACAGGGAGGGGATTTCACCTTCCGCTACGTGCTGACCAGCGGCGATCACTTGCCGCCTGCCGCCCTGAGCCGCCTCGGGTGGGAAGAAATGACGCCGGCAGAAGTCGACCAGATCACCTCGCAGGATAAATCCCTGAATACCCCGCGGGCGCTGGATGCGGCCCAAGGAAGCTTCGTACAAGTGGACCAACCCAACGTGGCTCTGGTGACTTGGAAAGTGGCCGAGGACGGCGACGGAACGGTTCTGCGCTTTCTGGAAATCGGCGGCCAGGCAAACACCGTGGAGGTGCAAACTCCCCGCCTGGATGTGAAGTCGGCGTGGAGCAGTGACGCACTGGAAAGAAAACAAGCCGCACTGGAAACCTCTGCGCACGGCTTCCGCTTTTCCGTCAAGCCGTTTCAGATCGTCACCGTGCGCCTGGAGGGAACCGGGAACGTCAAATAACCAGCCTGGATTTCTCACCACGGATCTGGAAGGGCGGGGCCGCGATTTCGCGGGGCTGAACAGGCTGCGGAAAAATCCGCCGGCACTGTCATTCTGAGCATTGACAGCCTTGCGGCTGCCCAGGAAGGGCAGAAACTCGGGCCGAGGAAGGGTAGCGCGGACCTGTTTTTTAGGTCCGCGGCTTTTCCTTGTCCATCGGGGACGTGCCGCGGACCTAAAA
>JBEKQO010000170.1:0-16210 GCA_049519635.1 Terriglobia bacterium
AGGGGCGAGGGCAATAAAATCCATCCTCCCCTCGGTGGCCGTGGCGACCGAGGGGCCCGGGGGTGAGGGGGTCCTTGCAACATGCCATTGTCAAATCTTATCCGGGACACCACACTAGAATAAGCCACCCGATGATTCGCCGCCTTCCTTCCCGCGAAGCGGGACACCATGAGTAGCCGTAGGTGAAACCTACGGAAACCGAAGGAGAGGAAGGAATCCGGCCCTGAAGGGGCCGACCTTTCCCACGGTCAACCCCGTCGGGGTTGAAGGGGCCATGGGGTTCTGCGATCCGCAGGTTAAAACCTGCGGCTACCCACGGTTGGCCCCTTCGGGGCCGGACCGGAAACTGCTTAGTCTAGCACCTATGCGGGTGAGGGGTGTCTTCACGGGTGCTGCCTACGTGGCCTTGGAGGGAGGCGACACCCCCGCCTTTGCTTGCGGCAAACAACCTCCGGGACAATTTGTCCCTTGACGAAATGAGTCAATGGTTATAGGCTAGTATGCGATGAAGGTTAGGCGCAGCACGGCCCCCCACGAAAATTTCCCAAAATCACGAACCTGGCCGCGAAATCACCCAACAACAAAAGATGTTAAAAATGAAGAGTCCCCTGGATGAGTTATTGAAAACAAAGGGACAAAAAAATTGCTCTGGATGAGTTGATGAAAATAAACGAGTTATCGTGTTTTCACGATGAGTTATTGAAAGGAAGGGAGATAGGGCGTGGAAAGCATGAATTCTGAATTGCGAAGTCTGCATTATGGAGTCTGTTCTCCATATAACATGCATGCCGGAGGCGGGAAGTACGGACCAGGGCGAGATCCTTCGCGGCTGCTCTCCAGAAACTTCACGCAAGTTGTTGATTCTGCGTAGAGCGACGCTGAAGTTTCTGCCAACTATGGACCCGCCCAGAGCGGGCGGGCACTCTGCCGAAACTCGACGCGTAAGTCCTTGGAATTCAGCAGGCGTAGCGCGGACCTGCTTTTTAGGTCCGCGGCACGTCCCCGATGGACAAGGAAAAGCCGCGGACCTAAAAAAACAGGTCCGCGCTGCCCTTCCTCGGCCCGAGTTTCTGCCCATCCTGGGCAGCCGCAAGGCTGTCAATGCTCGGAATGCCAGCACAGCGGGCGGCATCCGAAAGTCGTCAATCGCCCATGGCCCTATTACAAAAGCAGTGACAAGGGACGATGGACGGGCAAGGTCCCAAGGTGGAAAGATGGGCAGAGCGAGATCCTTCGCGGCTGCTCAGGATGACAGCATGGACGGCGGTGCCGACAACCCAACTTCTGCGTGACACACTACCCCGTATCGGCTATCGGCGATTTCAGGTTAGAGGATGAATCAAAATGGCGACATCGAAAATCACAAATCGCAAATCACCCGATCGTCAATGGCCCGATGGCCAGATTTCCCGATGGGCCGATGCTTTTTGACAGTGGCGTGCTGCTGTGTGAAGATAGCGCCGGAGAATTCCTATGGCTAAAAATCGTGGTGCTCGAATCATCGTAGCGTTCATTTTGTTCGTCCTGGTTTTCCTGCCCCTCCTCACCAACGGCGTGAGTTTGCTCGTGGATTGGTTGTGGTTTAGGCAGGAAGGTTACCGCTTGATCTACCTCACCATTCTGAAAGCCCAGATTAACCTGAGTGGAATCGCGGGCGTGGGCTTCCTTGTTGTTACGGGATTAAACCTCTTCATCGTCCACACCCTCGCGCATCGGCAAGGGCGCAGGATTTACGAAGAGCAAATTGATTTCCCGCCCCTGGAACGGTTCGGCGCCCTTTTCCTTTGGCTGATCTGGGGGGGCGTGCTCTTTGCGGGTTACGTGGTGAGCCAATGGGGTATGGGCCATTGGCTGACGTATATGCGCGCGCGGCAGGTGCCGGTGATGGGCCTCGCGGACCCGCTCTTCGGCCGTGACCTGGGCTTCTATCTTTTTCAATTGCCCTACACGTGGTTTCTTTACCACCTGGCGCTGATAACCATCATTTGCTGCCTGCTGAGCGGCGCCTTCTTGTATTTGGTAGAGGGCGGCGTGTGGATAACGCAGCGCGGCCCGGTGGTATCCCGAGCGGCTCGCGCGCACTTGATGTCATTGGGCGGCATTCTCTTCCTCCTGATTGCTTACCGCATTCGTCTCGGCATGTACGATCTTCTCTATTCACCGCGGGGCATGGTGTTCGGGGCGGGCTACACGGATGTTCACGCCACACTGCCCGTCCTGTGGGCGCTGCTGGTGACCTCGGTTTTGACGGCCGGCATTTTCTTCTGGCGCGCCGGCAAGGGGGACCTCCGTACGCCGCTCTTCGCCATTGGCGCCCTCCTGGCGGTGGGAATCGTGGGGGGATCATTTTACCCGGAGATCGTGCAGCGATTTGTGGTGGCACCCAATGAGATCGATAAGGAGCGGCCCTACATCGCCAACACCATTGCCTTCACTCGCAAGGCCTACGGGCTGGATCGCTTTGAGGAGCGCAACTTCTCGGCCGTGGAAGACTTGACGCTCGACGACATTCGCCAAAATGAGTCCACCTTCCGCAACGTCCGCCTGTGGGACCACAAGCCGCTGCTCACCACCTTTGCCCAATTGCAGGAAATCCGCACCTATTACGATTTCGTGCACATTGACAATGACCGCTACTGGATCAACGGGGTCTACCGCCAGGTCTCGCTTTCGCCCCGGGAACTGAATCCGGCGAGCCTGCCGGAGCGGAATTGGATCAACGAGTATCTTACCTACACCCATGGCTATGGCTTATGCCTGGGGCCGGTGAATGAATTCACCAGTGAAGGGTTGCCGGTGCTTTTCATCAAGGATTTGCCGCCGGCTTCCAGCGTTTCTTTGAAGGTGACGCGGCCGGAAATTTACTTTGGCGAACTCGGCAACGATTATTGCTTTGTCAAAACGCACGCCCAGGAATTCGATTACCCCCGAGGCGACAAGGACGTATACACCAGCTACCAGGGCTCCGGAGGCATTCCGGTTGAGAGCTTTTGGCGGCGCATTCTGTTCGCGCTGGCTTTTGGGGAAAAGAACATCCTATTTTCCTCGGACATTCAAGCGGACAGCCGCCTGATGATTTACCGCCAAGTCCTGGAGCGAGCCGAGCGCCTGACGCCTTTCATTCACTACGACCACGATCCCTACATGGTCATTGCTGACAACGGCGCGCTTTTCTGGATGCTGGACGGCTACACCCTCTCCACGCGGTATCCCTACTCGGAACCCGCCCCCGATGGCGAAAACTACATCCGCAACTCCGTCAAGGCCACCATTAACGCCTATTCCGGCGAGGTGCGGTTTTATATCAGCGACCCGGAAGACCCCTTCATCCAGACCTATGCGCGCTTGTTCCCGGGAGTCTTCCATCCGCTGGCGGAAATGCCGCAGGATTTGCGCGCCCACATCCGCTATCCGGAGGAGTTTTTCTCCGTGCAGGCGAACATGTACGCCTTGTTCCACATGACCGACCCGCAGGTGTTCTATAACAAGGAGGATTTGTGGCGCATCGCCCAGAGCGCGGCGGGGGGCCCGGGCACGGCCATGACCCCCTACTACAACATCATGAAACTGGCGGAAGTGGGCAAGCGCGAGGAGTTCATCCTCATGGCGCCGTTCACGCCCGCGCGCAAAGACAACATGATTGCCTGGATTGCGGCGCGCTGCGACGATCCCAATTACGGCAAGGTTCTGGTATTTACGTTTCCCAAAGAGAAGCTCATCTACGGCCCCCAGCAAATAGAATCGCGTATCGACCAGGATCCGGCCATTTCGCAACAACTCACCCTGTGGGGACAGGGCGGCTCAAAAGTGATTCGCGGCACGCTGCTGGTGACCCCCGTGCTCAATTCCGTGCTCTACGTCGAACCTCTGTATCTCGCCGCCGAAACGGGCGGCGCGTTGCCGCAATTGCAGCGCGTGCTAGTAGCCTATTCGGACCACGTGGTGATGGAACCCACCCTGGACGCCGCCCTGACCAAGATCTTCGGCGGCACCGTGACCACCACGGAGGCGCAGCCTGCTTCGACACCCGGACAACCATCCGCAAGCCCCGGGGCTTCGGCCGCCAGGCCTGCCGCGGCCGTGCTTGACACTCAGGCGCTTATCCACGAGGCCAGTCAGCACTACGATCGCGCCCTGCAACTTCAGCGCAACGGTGATTGGGCGGGGTATGGAGACGAAATCAAGAAGCTCGGCGAGGTGCTGAATGAGCTGGCGGCGAAGCAGAAGTAGGTAGAAGGCAGCATGCAGTAGGCAGAAAACGGGTGTAGCGCGGACCTGTTTTGTAGGTCCGCGGCTCGTCCCGTGATAAGGCGTAGGGGCGGTTCGCGAACCGCCCCTAGTGGCGATTATCACCACCGGGCGGGCGGTAACAAGCGGCGCGGGTTTGTAGAGATACGGCAAGCCGTCCCCCTGGACCGTGCACTCGAGGCGTTCGCGTGAGGAGCGGATGAAAAAGGTTCTGGCCATCCCGCGGGAAGAAGTCTTCGAGCATTTCGCGCGGAACTCACGGCAAGATGTCAAAATCGTGGCGCCGGAAATCCTTGCGGCCGAGTTAATCGCCAAGCTCAAGGCTGCGGGCAGAGTGCTGAAACCGGAGCAATCGCTGGAAGGAGTCGGGTGGCGGCACGCGGCGAGCGACGCTCCGAATGCGCTGTGTGAATCGTGTGAATTTGCCGGCGGCCTTGCCGAAGAAGCATGTGGCCCCTTCGCGCTCTGCTTCGGCAACGAAAAAGCCGAGCAGGACGCTCACTATCACCCGCATCATTTGGAAATCTACTTTTCCGAACATCCGCTGGAAGCGGAATACCGAATCGACACGAATTCCCCCGTCGAGCGCGTGCAGCTTGCGAAGGGAGGAGTGCTCATCTTCGCCGCAGGAGTCGTGCACCGCGCGCGCCTGGGCGGCCTGACGGTAGTCATTGAAATACCCGCTGTGAAGGATGATAAGGTCGTGGCGGAACTCTAAGGCCCGGCGTCGGGAGTTCGTCGCAGAATTCGCTGTAGTGGAAGCGGAATTTCCAAAGCCTCGTCAGGGGCGGCATAATGTAGCCCATGGCGTAAGCTACTGGATTCGAGCTCCCCCTTTCGTCCCCCTCACCCGCCCTCCTCCGTCGGGCACCCTCTCCCCGAGGGAGAGGGAAGCAAAAAATCGAGGAACCCGGCCCTCTCCCCGGGTAGAGGGTGGTGAGCGGAGCGAGACAGGTGAGGGGTCCTGTCGGGAATTTTCGGAGCAGAGCACACAGAGTATCTCAGTGACCTCGGTGTTGAAGCAGGCCTGAGCAGGGAGGTCACAGAGACGAAGGGGTGATAGTCGCGGCACCCGAAGAAGTGGGCTCTTGGCACGGCCGAGAAACCTGGGCTGCGCAAAGCGGGAGGGTGCGCCGGTTGCGGCAGCCGAAGGGCGCGGGAATGAAGACGAACGCTGCCTACCGCCTACTGCCTACTGTTTCCCGGGCAGCGAACAAGCCTGAAAGGCGTTCGAGGGGTGAAGGGCCGCGATGCCTTTGTCGATGCGGCGGATGATGCCTTCTTTATCGATCACAAAGGTGACGCGGTTGGCAAAGAGATGGGTGAAATTGAGGACGCTATAAGCCTTGGCCACTTGCTTCTCGGTGTCGCACAGCAGGGGGAAACTCGCGCCGGTCTGCTCGGCAAACTTTCGATTCCTTTCCTGACTGTCGAGGCTGATCCCCAGCACCTGCGCGCCCGCGGCCACGAACTTGGCGATATCACCCTGATACGCCTTGACCTCTCTCGTGCAACCCGACGTAGAAGCGCGTGGGTAAAACGCCAGGACGACGGCCTTCTTGCCGCGAAAATCGGCAAGCTTCACGAGCTGGCCATTTTGATCGGACAGCGAAAAATCAGGCGCGGGGTCACCGACCTTCAGGGTCGCAGATGTACCAAACAATGCCATAGGGAGTAGCCGCCACGCAGTACGTCATGGTCCCAAGCGCAAATGCGATTATACGCCAAAAGCCAGAGGGGAGGAAATTGAGGAATTGCGAAGACCACCTGATGCCGAACCGAGATTCTCTAACGCGTGTGCTTACGACTTGCCTTTCTTGCCCGCTTGGTCGTGATAGAATTCCCCTACCATGGGTGTGCGCGATCGCCTTCGGAGTCTATTTCGGCTTTTCCTTCTCCTCACGGTTTTGGTAGCCGTGGCGCTGCTCAGCGCCATCACTACCATACGGCTCACCATTCATGGCCGGCAGGAGAACATGCCCAAGCTCGAGGGAGTTTCCCTAGAGTCCGCTCAGCGCATCACCTACGACCTCGGCCTGGAGCTTAAAGTTGAAGACAAGATCTACAGCACGCAATACGCGGCCAATGAGATAGCGCAACAAATGCCGCCTCCGGGCACGCCGCTGAAGATGGGGCAGCACGTGCATGTATTGGTCAGCCTGGGACTTCCGCAAGTGACGGTACCCAACCTGGTGGGAGATAGCGTGCGTGCGGCCCGCATCACTGCCCTTCAGCGAAGACTGACGGTGGGAGATATTGCCGTAGTCCCCTGGCTGGGCGACCGGGACCAGGTGGTGGCGCAAGACCCCCCTCCCGCCACGGCGGAGGTACGCACGCCGACGGTGAACCTCTTGGTCTCGGGCGGCGAAGAACCTCCGGCATATCTCTGTCCTCGATTCATCGGACAGGCCATCGCCGAAGTTCGCCGCGTCGTGGAGAGGAACGGATTCAAGATTGGGCAAATAACCCCGGTGCCCACGGACGGAGGCTCCCAAGGAATTATCCTCACGCAATCCCCGCCCTCCGGAAGCAGGATCGGACCGGATGCGGTTTTCAGCTTCCAAGTCACGCAGTAAGGGTTACGAGAAAATTGAGGAACGAGAAAGTAGGCAATGGAGGGTAGTCAATACCGCGACGGCGTACTCTAACTCCGCCACCCGGGTAAAACCATGTGAGCCCCTGACAGGAAGTATTCTTTCCGCATCGGCCAGGGTATGGGATTTTTGTCAATCGGCGACCGTTGCAGTTGTTGAATTTTGCGGCACTAGAACTGCAATAAAGTCAGCGGAGGCAGCAAGAAACTGACGAGAAGTCTCAAACTCCCTCTTGTCGGTCCAGAACATGCGCATTTTTCCCCAATCTGCCCCCGCGAAGAGAACAATGTCAAACTCACAAGGCAATGTGCAGCCGCTGCAAGGCTCAATCCACCAGAACCTAGCTGGGCGGAACGTCAACGGATTCTATGTTGCATTGGGCCTTGTTCTGGCCTTCGCGGTCACAGCGACATCGCTCCTTGCGGCGGATGACTGCCTTTCCTGCCATGGGCCGGGGACCGGGATGGTGAATTCCCAGGGAAAAGCCATTACGGTGAAACCCGCCTCCCTGGCGCACAGCGTTCACAAGGACCTGGGCTGTGTGGACTGCCATGCCGGGGCTGCCAAGAGCGGGCACACGGCAAAAACGGCGTCGGCTTCCTGCTTGACCTGCCATGACGATGTGGCGGTGAAGCTCAGCGCCAGCGCCCACGCCATGTTGGGCGACCCCAAGGACAGCTCAACTTGCATTGCCTGCCACGGAACGCATGATGTGGTCAACCCCGCCACGCGCGGTCCCCAGTTCTGCGCCACCTGCCACGCCACGGAAGTGAGTCAATACAACTTGAGCATTCACGGCCGGGCGCGCGCCAAATTGAACGGTGACGCACCGACCTGCCAGAGTTGCCACGGCCCGGCACACCAAGTGGTGGCGTCAAGCGACGCAAAGTCGCCGGTGAGCAAAGCGAATCTGCCCGACACCTGCGGCAAGTGCCATTCCAACCCGGCGCTTGCCGCC
Source organism: Terriglobia bacterium (assembly GCA_049519635.1). GTDB lineage: Bacteria > Acidobacteriota > Terriglobia > UBA7540 > UBA7540 > Bog-366. The sequence continues at coordinate 7,801 of JBEKQO010000170.1, forward strand.
AAGTACATGTTTACGGTGGCGCTGCCGGTGGAGGCCTACAAGCAGAGCGTGCATGGTCGCGCCATCCAGCAGGGCAACCTCAACGCCGCGTCCTGCAATGACTGCCACGGCGTGCATGACATCCTTCCCTCCTCCGATCCGCACTCGAAGATTTGGAAGCAGAACGTGGCCTCCACCTGCGCGCAGTGCCACAAAAATGTTTACGACATTTATCGGGCAAGCATCCACGGACAGGCGGTGGCAGCAGGGGTTACGGATGCCGCTACCTGCACGGACTGCCACGGCGAGCATCGCATCCTGGCGCCCGGAAATCCCGAATCGACGGTTTATCTCGCCAATGTTTCGCAGGTCACCTGCTCCCGCTGCCACGCCAATACGCAGTTGATGGCGCGCTTCAACGTGCCGGCCTCACGCGTCCCCACTTACGAGGACAGCTACCATGGCCTGGCTTCGAGTTCCGGCCGGCAGACCGTAGCGAATTGCGCCAGTTGCCACGGCGTGCACGACATTTTTGCCTCCAGCGATCCGCGTTCGACCGTAAACAAAGCAAATCTGGGCAAGACCTGTGGCAAATGCCATCCCGACGCCGGGCAGCGATTCGCCATCGGGCTGGTGCATACGCTACCCACCGCCACGGCGGGCGGACGGGCATTGGACCTCGTGAAAGCCTTCTACCTGCTGGCCATCCCCATCATTCTCGGGTTCATGGTCCTGCACAACCTTTTGGATTGGTGGCGCAAGGCGCGGCGCACTCTGGCGCAATACCGCGCGGGCCACGGGCAAGTACGCCTGACGCTGAACGAGCGAATACAACACGTGGCGCTGCTGGTAAGTTTCATCGCCCTGGTCGTCACCGGCTTCGCGTTGAAATATCCCCACGCATTTTGGGCGGAGCCGATTGTGCAGTGGGAGAAGAACTTTCCCCTGCGTGGCTGGCTTCACCGCCTCGCCGGAGTCGTGCTGATTGGCGCTTCCGTTTACCACCTGATCTACTTGTTCACCAAACGCGATGGCCGCCTCTGGATGAAGGCCATGTTTCCCAAAGTTCGCGACGTGCAGGATGCCGTGCAAACTGTGGGCTATAACCTGGGATATCGCCCCGCCCCGCCGCGCTACGCACGCTTCAACTACATGGAAAAGGCCGAATATCTGGCGTTAGTATGGGGCACCATCCTCATGGCCGCTACCGGCATCCTGCTATGGGCGCACGACGCGGTTTTGGCTGACCTGCCGCACGCCTTGGCGGTCTTGGAAGTGACCACGGCCGTGCACTTCTACGAGGCCATCCTGGCGACGTTCTCCATCTTGATCTGGCACTTCTATTTTGTAATCTTCGACCCCGACGTTTACCCCCTCAAGTGGACGGTGCTGACGGGTCGCGCCCCGGAGCATGAGGTGAGAGAAGAAGAGGAAGAGGCCACGCCACAACCTCCGGAGGAGACGCAGCCTCCAGGAGGGAACTCGGGCAAGACCCCGCCTTCAACCAACCCATCATCACCCGACGCGGGCGCTCCTCCACAGGATGCCATCGCCTCTCCGCCCGGCGCCAAGCGTTCCAAGCCTAATTGATCCACGCCCCAGCGGGAATCGCCGTTCGCCTTGGCCTTTGAAGGTCAAACAGGTTGCCGAAAAATCGTGCCATGCAACTCATGGCCAGTTGCATTCTCAAGGCGCGCTGTTGGCTGCCGGATGACGCGCTGGGCTCCGGGCTGCAAGATTGTGGGTAGTGACTCATTTTGAGGCGCCACGGGCGTCCCGCCCGTGAAGAGGCACGGCCAGGATGGCTGTAGCAAGTCAAAGTGAGTCACTACAAAACCGTGTTTACCCGTGAGCCAATGGGCTGTAGTATAATATGGTCCGGAGCTTGAAAATGGAAATCCTTACTAAAGAGGAGGTGGAACCATGGTGTCCATCGTAGAACAGGGCCGTCAAATACCGATGAATGCCACACCCTTCGGGTTTGATATGGCGGAGGTTGTCTATCCGGGAGTTAATACCTGCACCACCGTGACGGCATATGGAGGAAGAGGCCTGGCGGGGTTGCACCTGGGCCTGTTTATGGGAGCCGGAGAAGAAGGCGGCAAGGGGAGCGCAGATTCGAAAATGATCGACACCGCTTACCTGGATACTTATTTACACGTTCTAAAGCAACAAGCCTACGTAAAGGCAGCCACCATAACTCAGAAAAGGGCTTTCAACGTGAATGTTGAGAGCAAAACCCTGGGCGGGATCTACGTTGCAGGCGCATTAGATGTCTGGCGAACTAGTGCCGCTTCGATTTGGAGCAGACTCAAAACCTATCTGGAAAAGTTCGCCCAAGAAAGCCATGCCAAACTTCAATACTTCCAATTCGACGATGATAAGGCTTCCACCGTGGATATCTATGTGAATAGAGTGGGCGTCAAGTTCACCCAAGTAGGAAGCGATGAGATCGTCAAAAGCCTGCCTTTCATGGCCTGACCGTTTCTGGATAACAGCTCAATGTCGACATGCAGAATTGATTCTTAATCACTCGTAGAGCCTGACACAACTCATAGTCTGGCTTGGCTTTGGCTCGCCTTTAGCCTTCCCGTCCTTCTTCTCGCCATTTCGCTGGACAAGCCGCAACCTCTTTTGAAATATGAGGGGGCCTTCGTCGGCCGGGTGTCGTGGCAGCAATGTTTCCCTCCGCGGGAAATGTGCCGCACGCGCAACTTCCACCATATGTCGAAGCCCATGAAATTCAATGGGATACTGATTGCCCATAGGGGCGTGGTCGGAGTTGGCATTCGTAGCTTCCTGTGCTAAATTATTAACCGTCGGTGGCACGAAGTGTATGCCTGCGTTGGGTTGGGGAAAGGAACGCAGCCGCGAACCACGAATGGACGTCGGGCATTCTACCTGAAGCCCTTCCCTATGCGTCGATTGACCGTGATGCCGGTCCCGAGGTTTAGAGGTTAAGAGGTGTGTGAATGGCAAGCCCCTGCCCCCATTGCGGAGATACTAAAACTGAGTCTATCAAGCATGGATTCATTCACGACACGCTTTGGAACCGGGGCTACCACTTGCGCCGCTGCTCATTCTGCAATCGCTGGCGCCTGTTCAAGCGTGCGGACCCGAACCAACGACACCCGGATGATATGACGATGGAAGAACTTCAGGAACATTTTGATCAAAAGATCGCGGAAGCTTCAGGGAAGTCGCCCGCAGCTTCGGATACACTTGAGGGAAACATGTCTCCTGATTCCTTGCAACAATCCGGCGAACATCAGGCTGAGGCAAGTAGTTCATCGATCGGTCTGGCGGAAGCGACGGACGAGGTTGATGAGTACCGCTTATGTCCAAAGTGCGGGAGTACGATCTTCCGCCGTTCTCACCGTCGATGGTATGAGCGATTGCTAAGGCGCCCGAGGATGGCGCGCTGCATGAAGTGCGATCGCCGTTTTCCATACCCGCATTAGCCTGGATTTCTCACCACGACTCTGGAAGGGCGGGGCTTTAGCCCCGCCGTTGCATGGCGTCCTGATTATTTCCAAGTTCCGCACCCCGCGCAGCTTGCAGCAGCAAGCTGCGCGGGGTGCGGGGCGAATAGATAGCGGGAGCCGCGATTTCGGCGGGGCTGAAGCCCCGCCCTTCCAGCATCGTCCAAACGTGGTGAGAAGTCCGGGTTAGACCCAAAGGCAAGGCTTGAGATCAAACACCCTGGTCTTGAAGCTTGCCTGCTCCTAGGCAAAACCACGAATGTCGTGATACACCTTCCCGGATGAACTCTGCCCACGTAACCCGGCGCATTGCCCAGGCTTCCGGCATTGTGATGGTAAGTGTTCTGGCCAGCCGCGTTCTGGGTTTCTTCCGCGATTGGACCGTCGCCCACCAGATCGGCTCCAACGCCACCACCGATGCGTTTTACGCCGCTTTCACCCTGCCCGACTTCCTGAACTATCTCGTGGCAGGGGCTTCGCTGAGCGCAACCTTTATTCCGGTTTTCACCAAGTTTGCCGCCGAGAACCGCGAAGATGAAGGCTGGCATGTTTTCTCCACCGTGGTGACTTGCATGGGGATTTTGTTGACAGCCCTCGTGGTGGTAGGAGAGATTTACGCCCCGCACCTGATGGAACTAATCGCTCCCGGCTTCAGTCCCGCAGAGAAAGTTCGCGCCATTTTCCTGACGCGCTTGATGTTACCGGCGCAAATTTGCTTTTATCTGGGAAGCATCCTGAGCGCTGTTCAATATGCCAAAGGACAGTTTGCAGTGCCCTCGCTGGCTCCCGTGGTTTACAACCTGGGAATCATCCTTGGAGGCGTGCTGCTTTCACCCAAAATCGGGATCACCGGGTTCGCCGTGGGCGTTCTTGCCGGAGCCGTGGCCGGAAATTTCTTGCTCCAGGTTTATGGCGCAAGGCGCGCCGGGGCGCGCTTCTCACCCAACCTGGACATTCGTCATCCGGGGTTTTGGATGTTCGTCAAGCTCACCATCCCCATCATGCTGGCGCTCTCGCTGGTGTTCACGGACGATTGGATTATGCGCTGGTTTGGCTCCTATCTGGTCCGCGGCTCGATCTCCTGGCTGAACTACGCCAAGACTTTGATGAGGGTGCCGCTTGGGGTAGTGGGCCAGGCGGTGGGAGTCGCCTCCTTTCCTTTCCTGGCGCAGCTTTACTCGGAAGGCAAGCTGGAAGAATTGAACCGCACCCTGAGCGCCACGATGAAGGCCATGATCCTGCTGCTCGTACCCCTTTCGACGCTTACCATTGCCCAGACTTCGCCGGTTGTTTATCTCGTATATTCTCACACCCGTTTGGGGGCCACCGATCTTCACGCCATCGCCGCCGCCTTGGCCGTTTTTTCCCTGGGCATGTTTGCCTGGGGCGCGCAGAACATCCTGGCGCGCGGCTTTTACGCGGTGCGCGATACACTCACCCCCGCCATTACCGGAACGGCGCTCACTTTTCTGAATCTGCCGCTTTATTGGTGGCTGGCCCATCACTATCAGTATTTGGGTTTGGCCGTGGCGAGTACGGTGGGAATCACCGCCTACACGTTGCTGCTCTTTATCCTGCTGAACCGCCGCACGAAGAATCGAGAAACCGCCGAAATGGTCTGGTTCTTCCTAAAGGTCACCGCCGCCTCGGTGATTGCCGCCGGCGCGTGCTATGAGGTGACCCAGTTGCTGCGTATACGCATCGGTTGGCAAACCACTTGGCACGCCTTGGCAGTTCTGGTGATCGCGAGCTCGGTGGGATTCGCGGTTACAGCCCTATTGGCAAAACTGTTCCGTGTGCGGGAGCTGGACACCTACTTCGCCAAGCTGCGGCGGTGAAATGTAGGGTTTTCTATTTCTCAATGCTTTCAAGTAACTCCACATCGCTGGAGAATTGTAGCGCAAGGCCCGCTGTCCGGCCTTGCGGTTTTTCCGCCGCGACGCGCATGGAGCGTCGCGGCCTGGATATTCGCGGATGCCGCACTGGGTTTGGGGCCAAAGCCTAAAACAGATTGTCTTGATTGCGGTGCGGCAAAAGCCCACGCCACGGGAAAAGCCGCAGGGCCGGATTGCGGGCACTGCGCTACTTTTCCTGAGCGGCGTGGCGCTCGGCATTCCGGCTATTTCCCCACGCAAAAGGTTTTAAAGATGATATCGAGGACGTCGTCCACGTAGGTGGCGCCGGTGATGAGGTCGAGGGGGCGCAGTGCGTCGTAGAGGTCCAGCAGCAGCATTTCGTGCGGTGTTTGCCGCTCGGCAGCTTGGCGGGCCTTGGCGAGACCGGCGAGTGAATTCTGAATGAGCTGCTGGTGGCGCAGGTTGGTGATGAATTCGCCTTCCGGCCCGATGTCGCGGGTAGGGGCCGCCAGGGCGAGAATCCTTTCTTTGAGTTGGTGAATTCCCTCCCCCGTCAGCGCCGAGGTGCGGATGATCTCGGGCTGGGTCACTCCCGCGTCCGAATCCCCTTGCACGAACTTTGCGGCTTCCGCAAACGGATGATGCGGTGGCAGGTCCGACTTGTTCAGGGCAACGAGCAGGGAGCCCAGCGGGCGCAGTTTCTCAAGCAGCCGAGCGTCATCCTCCGTCCACGGTTCTGAGGCATCCACCACCAGCAGGCGCAAATCAGAATCGGCGATGGCGGAAAAAGTGCGCTCCACCCCGATCTTTTCAACTTCATCCAGGGCTTCGCGGATGCCCGCCGTGTCCACAAAGCGCAGCGGGATGCCGCCCAGGTTGGCCGTCTCGGCCACCAGGTCGCGCGTGGTTCCGGGGATGGGGGTCACGATGGCGCGCTCTTCATTCAGGAGGCAGTTGAACAGGCTCGACTTGCCAACGTTGGGCCGCCCCACAATGGCGAGCGTCAGCCCTTCGCGCACAATGCGTCCGTACTCGTAGCCCTCCACAAGCATTTGGAGGTCAGCGATGATTCGGTCGAGACGGGTGAGTATCTCCTGCCCCGCGATCACCGCCACGTCGTCTTCGGCAAAGTCGATGCCCGCTTCGAGGCGTGCGATGAGATCCAGCAGCACCTTCTTATGCGGTTTCAGACGCGTGGAGACGGAGCCCTCAAGTTGTTGCGCAGCGACACGGGCTTGGTAGAGCGTCTGCGAATCGATCAAGTCGCGAACCGCTTCCGCCTGGGTCAAGTCAATGCGTCCGTTCAGGAAGGCGCGCAGGGTGAACTCACCCGGCTCGGCCGCGTGCGCGCCCTGGGCAAGGCAGCACTCCACAAGATGCCGCAGGATGACCGGGGCGCCGTGGCAGGAAATTTCCACCACGTCTTCCCCCGTGTAGGAATGCGGCGCGCGAAAGCAGGTCACAACCACCTGATCGAGCACCCGGCCCGAGTCCATTTCCGCGAAGACGCCGCGCGTCGAGCGTTGAGTTTCCAGCGGCAGTTTGGGCAATTTAATCAGGCGGGTGGCGATCTCAACAGCGCGCCCCCCCGATAGCCGCACCACTCCCAACCCGCCTCGGCCGGAAGGAGTGGAAATCGCGACAATGGTGTCTTCTCCGGCCATAGCCAGGTCGTTTCGAGGTAACTATCCTACGGGCAGCCGGAGAACGCCGCAAGCTTGTATCGGCGGTCTATTGCCCACCGGCTGTCCAAATTGGCGGCGTCTTCGAGAGGCCAACGCGGCTCCGCTGCCCGCTGTCATGAAAGTGCTCCCCTCCTCAGTTGAGGAGGGGGTAGGGGGCGGTGCTGATTGCGGCTTTATGTTTTCGGCCCATAGGATAACCACCCCGGCGCTCGGCGCGCCACCCCTCCTGAATCAGGAGGGGAGCATTTTCGCTAAAGCGGGGCGGCAAAGCCGCTGGTCAGCACCCGCCCGATCATGCCTAATTTGGACTAGCCTGGTCTATGACCGCCGGCAGGCGCTCCCTTCCCGCGTCAGGGCAGGCTTCGAGCGCCGCACAAGCTATGTCGCGCTGTATTATTCCCCGCCTGCGGCTAAATCAGTTTGACGGATTCCAGGAGCTGACTCTCGTCGTTCCGCCACAGGGCGTACTTGAGGCGGAAGGTATCATTTATGCACGCGGCTCCGATTTCTCCACGCGTATTGATGGCAATCACCGCCACCTGTGCCTCTTTATTCTGCGGGTCCGTTTTCACCATGTGTTTCAACAATTCCATACAAGCGTCTTGAGGCGACGCGCCATGCGCCATGAGGTGGACAATCGAAGCACTGGTGCAGTAATTGGTCATCAGGTCGCCGTCGCCCGTCGCGGAGGCGGCGCCCACGTTGTCGTCAGCATAGACTCCGCAGCCCACGAGCGGCGAATCTCCCACGCGGCCGGGAATCTTGAACGCCAAGCCGGAGGTCGAGCAACCGGAGACCACGTGTCCTTTCCCATCCGTCCCTACCATGCCGATGGTGTCGTGGTTTTCCGGCGACAGCCAAAACGTTTGGTGGTGGGGATTGTCTTTCCATTCCTGCCATTTTTGCAGACTCTTGGGGGTGAGTAGGGTTTGCGGCTCAAACCCCATTTTCAGTGCGAATCGAAACGCTCCTTCACCGGCGAGCGTGGTGTGGCGAGTTTTCTCCATCACCAGGCGGGCCACCGAAATGGGATTCTTGATCATGTGCAGGCTGCAAACGGAGCCGGCGCGATGGCGGGAGCCGTCCATGATCGCCGCGTCAAGCTCCACCACTCCCTCCGCGTTGGGTATCCCGCCATAGCCGACACTCGTCACGTTGGGATCGCTTTCCGGCACGTTGATGCCTTTCTCAATGGCGTCCAACAGGCTCCCGCCGCTCTTGAAAACTTCCGCCGCGCGTTCATTGGCGGGCTTGCCGTGTTCCCAAGTGGACAGGAAAATCGGCCCGGCATCGGGCGGCGATGCCGCTCTGCCCTCCCAAGAGGCGAAGGCGGCGGTTCCCGCTACGGTTTTGATGAAGTCGCGTCGATCTACGGAATCCATGGTTTCTCCTTAAGGTTTGTGCTCTT
>JBEKQO010000171.1:0-16731 GCA_049519635.1 Terriglobia bacterium
ATAGGGGTATCCAACAACCTCACTCATGGCTCCCATCTTCGGTTCCTCCTTTAGTGCCCATTGTTCGGCCTGCCGGCTGAACGTGACGTGGTTTCGGGCCAACAAGAACGAACCCCCACTGCGACCTTAATGCAAAGGAACGGCTGAAACCATACCAACTGATTGCTAATTTCAACTGAGAACCCTAGTAGCTCGGGTCCAGCCTGGCTGGTAGTGGGACATCCTGGGACCCGCCCATCCTACGCAACCTCTCCAGAAGCCCGTGGAGCTTGGCCCGACCGTGGGGCGCTGATATGGGGGTGCTACCGACAACATTGAGATCATCGTCGGAGTAGCTACCGGCTTTTTGCCCTCGCAATACCGTCGGTCGGGTATTCCTTTCGATGGGATTCGGCTGGTACGCTGAGGAAGGTCGGCGTAGGGAAGATCGTTTTGAGGATACGCTCGACAAGACAATTCTGTGGGAGGAGCGCCTTCAAGTGCTTACGAACCAGCCACCGTGCATTCCGTCGAACAAAAGAGCCATTCCAGAGGGATCTGTCACGCACTCAACCGCAAGTGGCCCTCCTAAGGTAGTCATTCGGCAAGGAATCAACTCCCTCTTCGCCAGGGTCGCTGACTTTCTCCGCAGGAAGAGCGGCATTACCATCTGGGCGTCGTCGTCGCCCGCAAGCCGTTCATCGATGGGCCCCCTTGCCATTATTGGACTTGTGGCCAGCAATGAGGACCGTCGATTGCTGGCCGGAATATGCAACCGGAACGGCTGGCATCTGCTTTACGCGGACACGTGCGAAGAGGCCCGGGCTGCGTTGGATAAACTGAAAGCGCCGGTGATCCTGTGCGAGGGGCATTTTGTCATACCAGTAGCGCTTGGGCGTACGGGTTGAATACTTGTTTCATTTGGCCCAACGGTTCCTCACAGGCAGGGCCAGGCGTTGGGCGCACCGACCGTAAGTGCATTTCAGGGTTCCGCTCAGGCGAAGTGCGGTCAACTTTCTTGCGTCGCAGTGCATCGTATACCCACGGGAATAACATCTTTCTCGTGAGTTGACAGTGCCTATGCGACTACTGCTTGTGGAAGACGACTTGCCTATACAGCGTTTTGTGGAGAGGGCGCTGCTCGAAGCGGGTTACCGGGTAGATGCTGCCGCTGACGCAAAGAGTGCCGAGGCCCTCTCTTTAGAAGGGGTTCACGACGCGTTCATCATTGATTTAGGCCTGCCCGACATGGATGGGCTTGATTTGATTGCGCGCTGCCGAGCTCAGGGCAGCACCGCTCCAGTCTTGATCCTGTCGGCCCGGCGCTCGGTCAATGAACGGGTAAAGGGCCTGGAGCAAGGTGGGGATGACTATCTCACCAAGCCGTTTGCGATTGCGGAACTGCTGGCCAGGGTACGAAATTTACTGCGCAGATCCTCGACGTCGCAAAAGGAACCGTTGCGGTTGGAGGTTGCCGATCTCCAGCTTGATCTGATTGGGCGCGAAGCGAAGCGGGGTGATCGAGTTCTCCAACTGACCCCGCAGGAGTTCTCTCTGCTGGAGTACCTTTCTCGGAACGCGGGCCGTGTTGTCACTCGCACCATGATCCTCGACCATGTTTGGCATATGCGTATTGATCCAGCCACCAACGTGGTGGATGTTCACATTTATCGATTACGCAGCAAGGTTGACCACGATAATTGCAAACCCTTGATTCACACCATCCGCGGCGTGGGGTACGTGCTGAAGCATGCCTGAAAATCGACTCGCAACCGCCGCGTGGCGCATCGCCTTGTGGACCACGCTGGCGTTCTCCGTAGGAACGTTCGTAGCCTTCTTCATCGTCTATCTGATCATGGCGAAGGAGATATGGGCTCGCTCCGACGCTTGGCTCACCGGAGAGGCCCGGGTGCTGGCGCAGGTTGCGAGGAATACTCCGCAAGACAGTCTGTACAACAAGATCGTGGGGGAAGTAGCCGAATTGGCGATGCAGGAGGTCCCAGACGAGCGCAGTTCCCGAGGCGAGCGATTGAATTATGTTTTTTTCCTGTGGGTCAACCCCACACCAAGCGGAGACATACTGTTTGTGGGTCCTGGATCGAAAGACGCATTCTGGCGCGCCATCAAGCAGGCACATTTTGTGGAAGGGATTCCGCAGTCGATAAGAGTGGAGGGATGGCAACCCCCTTTCAGAGTCGTGACGCAAATGGATGAGAGGGGGAGTCCGATCTATTTGGGCCTTTCGGAGCGCGGCGCCAGGCACATCCTCCACACACTCACGAAGCGCTTCTTGTGGGTGTGGACAGGAACCGTTTTTCTCGGGTTCCTGATTTCCTACCTCAGTACGCGACGAACATTGCGGCGGGTGGAACGGATTACAGAGACCGTCGCGCGAATCGGCAGCGAGGGACTAGACGAGCGGTTGCCGGAGCCTGCTGGTTCAGACGAGATCTCCCGGCTGGCAAAGACCTTCAATGGGATGTTGGAAAGGGTTCAGGCATCGGTGAAACAATTGCGATCCGTAACCGATGCGATCGCTCACGACTTGAAAAGTCCCGTGACATCGATCCGGGGAACTCTCGAATCGGCACTATTGGCTGAAAACGGCGACCAGTGGCGAGATTCGGTGGCGCAGGCGATCGAAGGCCTGGACCGCATGTCTGCTCTGCTCAACACGACGCTGGATGTCGCCGAGGCCAAAGCCGGTGCCCTTTCCATGGATCGCGTGGCGGTGGACCTTTCCGATGTGGTGGCCCAATTGGTCCATCTGTACCTGCCAGCCATGACCGACAGACATCATCTGGTAAGCACTGACCTGCAAAGCGGTCTCATCGTGGAGGCTGACCTCGGGCTCATCAATCGCGCCCTGAGCAATCTGCTGGAAAATGAACTCGTACACCTCCCCACCGGCTGCCAGATTGATCTCAGGCTTCGATCGTACCAAGGCTATGCCGAACTGGTCATCGAGGATAATGGGCCGGGTTTTCCTCCCGAGATTGGCACCCGCATATTTGAGCGGTTTGTGAAAGGAAAGCACTCGCCCGGAAGCGGGCTTGGGCTGGCCTTTGTTGACGCCGTAGCCCAGGCCCATGGCGGAACCATAAGAATTTCCGGCCGCCCGAATGGAGGGGCTTCAGTCAAGTTGTCCCTGCCAGTGGGTGAGATGACCCCCGCCTGAGTGTCCATCCAAGACCCTATCGGCTGCTATTTGCCCTTCCAAAATTCTAATGCATTTCAGCACTAAAGAAGTTCTTTCCACACTGGGGGCATATCTGTTCTCCCGACCTGCTGGCTAGTCTCCAAACGAATGAAATACTCAACCACACGGTCAAAATCACAATTGCCCAAAAAACTCCACGATGGTAGCGTTCAAGCCAAGTCAACGGCAGGATTAACAGGGCACTCATAAGAATCAGCACCACCACCACCCCGACCAACCGCACCAACCCCTCGCCCATGCCCCTCAGCAATTGTCTGATCATCCAGCGATCCTCACTAATGCCAAGGAACGTCTAAGCTGCCGCCATAAGAATAGTGTTAGCCATTGGGAAAATGCTGCCTCCGCATCCTTACCCTACACGCGGAACATGAACAACGGATGTCCAGAGAATTACAATTTATTCATATTGGCAAAATGCCGGAAAGGTTGAGAAAAGTTGCGCTATCCTAACTCTTAATTCGCGAAGGAGGTGCCTGCCAGAGGTTCGAGTTATGGGCGCAGGCGAGGGTTTTCCCATTGGGCTCTAGACTAAGAAGGAGGTTGGAATGCTAACGAATATCCCACACCGCAGCCGCTATTGTATCGCCGGGCTCGCCGGCGCTTTTCTATTCGTTCTTTCGGCCCCGTTGCTGATCGCACAGGGGATGGGAGAATTGACAGGCACGGTGACCGATCTAACGGGTGCGCCGTTAGCATTTGCCACGGTTACGACCACGAGCTTAGAGACTGGCCAGGTGCTTCCTGCCGCCACTGGGACCAACGGTACTTATAGGCTTATTCTGCGGCCCGGCAACTACCGGATGACGGTCGAGTCCACCGGTTACAAACCGGTCGAATTTCCTGCCGCAGAAGTCAATGCGCCCTGGACGGTCGTCAGGAATTGCGAGCTCGAGGCCGAGGCGCAGGCCCAAAACAATACCACTGCTGCGCCGGCCCAGAAGCAAGCGCCAAGCCCTTCCACCAACCCACAGGAGCCCTCGCTGGAGGATCTCGGCATCACTCCTGCTCAGGCCAAGGGCGATGCCAAGGCGCAGGCTCTCCTTGACAGGCGGACGCACATGCTTAAGATCCATCAACGGCTCGGTTTGATTACGATTGCTCCATTCGCCGCCACGCTTATCCTTTCCGCGAATGCCGGTGGAAAAAAGACCAGCAGCACCGACCGTGACCTGCATGTCCTTCTGGGTTCGGTGACGACGGACCTGTATTTTACGACGGCTTATTTTGCTATTCGGGCGCCCAGGATACCCGGCACGAAGGCTCGCGGGCCGATCCGCTTGCACAAGACTTTGGCTTGGATTCATGCTCCGGGGATGGTGCTGACGCCCATATTGGGGGAGATAGCTTTCGATCAAAAGAGCCGTGGGGAAAAAGTTCACGGGATCGCTTCGTTGCATGGGCCTGTCGCCATCGTGACGGCGGGAGCGTTTGGATTGGCTGTAGCATCCGTATCTCTTAAATTCTAAAGAGGGTTTATGCTTGGAAAACTGTTGGTAGGCTTCTGGCTGCTGTCACTTCCCGCTCTTGCCGGAGCGGATAGCCAATGGGTGCTTGAGCAAAGCACTCTTTCCTATCATGTGTCTCACCCCTTGCATCAGGTCGAAGGCATCAGCCATGCGGCGAAAGGCAAGGGCATTTGCCACGATGGGCAATGCGACTTCTTGATTGCAGTGGCGGTGAAGTCGTTCGATTCGGGGGACAGCAACCGCGATCTTCACATGCTTCAAGTAACGCGCGGCGCCCAATTTCCTATCGTGACCGTGCGCACCCGCGTGCCCAAATCCGCCTCCGCATCCGCAACGATTAATCTGGATATGGAAGTTCAGTTCGCCGGCCAGACCGTCCAGTACAAGCAGGTTCCATTCCAACGGGTGGTTCAAGGAAGCGAGACCCGGATTACGGGAACAATTCCGGCAAAACTAACCGACTTCAAGATCGACCCGCCGTCGCTCCTAACGATGCCCGTCAAGAACGAAATGCCGGTACGCATCGACCTGACCTGGCATTCTATGTGAAGATCTGGCGCCATCTTCTTCCGTTTTGGGTGGCCCATGCTAACAATGGCGATAGAAGAATCGCGAGCCAGCATCGCTTTTTGAGAGGCATCCGGGCCGTGTTCCGAGCACAAGGGGTGAACGCAGCTTTTACGGCAAGTCCAAATAGGAGGCCGAAGATGAAAAAATTCGCGGCAGGCGTAATCGTAACCCTTATTTGTATCATCGGGGGAGGGTACGCCTACTTCGCCGGAGGCTTCGCGCCCGTGGCTACCACATCGAGCCCGATGCCATTTGAAAAGAAGCTGGCGAATTTGGCACTGCATGCAAGATTGCAGAAGGAAATGCCGAAGGCGGTTCCGATTGAGGCCAATGAAGCCAATTATCTTGCTGGGGCGCGTGAGTATCTAACAAATAGCGCTGTGTGCCATGGGGTTCCGGGAAAAGCGAAAACTGCGATCGCCCGCGGAGAGTTTCCCAAACCACCGGAGTTATTCCCTGGGAAGGGTGTCACCGACGATCCGCCCGGCGAAACATTCTGGAAAGTGGCGAATGGAATTCGGTTGACGGGAATGCCGAGTTTCAATCAGAGCCTGTCCGAAACCCAGATGTGGCAGATCTCGCTGATGCTGGCGAATGCGGACAAGCTTCCCAATTCGGTCACGGCGGTACTGGCTGGACAGCCTTCTCCGCCGCAGCCGAAGTAGCTGTTAAAAATTCTCGAAGGCGGCCCTCCGTTATTTCCCGGGCGCGACGCTTCTTTGTTCTGATCCGCCGCGTAAATGACCTCTTCTCTTTTTAACTATTTTGCGGCGGCTGCGTGACATCTGCGCTCTCCCAGAGGTCTGCAAAGAGCATGCCGAGTCTCGTGCATCTGTCGAACCGTCCATCTCGCAAGCGGAGGCTTCCATCGGGGCTTTGCTCACCGCTGCGGATCAGACCGTTTCCACCACGGGATGCTAACCCCTAACCCGCAAACTTAGGGTCGCCAGGCGTGCGCATTCAGGTTGCGTGACAGCATCAACTTGAGCGTTATTTTGTCGGAGCCTGGAGTCAAACCAAACCCAATGCCGGCTTCGACCGCGAGGCCGAGAAACTTGCTGCTGGAGTGATCCATGACGGCCCAGATTTCGTGAAACTGCTGGTCGTAGGGTACAAAGCGGCGGAGTGGGCCGAAGCCGTCGTACTCTTCCGCGGCGACAGCCCACCGGTCATTCAGGTTGTAGGCGATTCGCCCGGCCGGGTTGTACTGGAGGTTGCCGAAACCTCCCGTAAAGTCGGTGTCGACAATCGGGTTGTAAATGAAATCCCAGGGATGCAAGTGCAGCCCGACAATCGGCCTGATCTCGGAGCTGATGCGTCTGTCCTCCCAGTAAAGGGCGTTGACGCTGAACTCATAATTGAGCCCATAAAAGAATGTGTGATCGTGAGCGTGGGGCCGGACAAACAGCTCGCGGATTTTAAAGCCGTTGATGGTGGTGGCGTGGTTCATCGAATAAATCGTGTACACGGGAAGATAGAGTCCCTGCTCCATCCAGGGCGTCACGCCGTAGGCCCATTCGGCAGTTCCGTTGAACGAGTGATCAGCGATGATGGCCCCAGGGAAGACGGGGACAGTCCGTCCAGCGGGCGTGAAGTTGCTGTGGACCATGAGATTGAATATACCCGGCGGCGCGATCTCCGCATCATAGACCTGGATCTCGTCGGTTTGCGCGAGAGCGGCCGATGGCACTGCCGTTAGGCCGATAATGATCCACAAGACAGCGCGCATATTCACCCCACAACATTCCGCCAACCCTACCATCAACACGCGATGGGGACGCCTGGCGATTTGGAACATCAAGAGAATAAAATCCTATCACGGTGACTATGGCCGCGGGAAAGGTGGGAAAAGGTGTCGGCTCTTACCTCTCACCTGTGGCAGATACCCTGTTCCCTTGGGGGAAGGCTCTAATGAATTTTCATTTTCGGTTGACTCGCATCGTTAGGGGTTTAGAATCCCATATCCCGCCCGCGGAGGACCAAAAATCGGCTGATGACGTACCCGAATACCGCGCCGGCGAAAACGTCGGAGGGGAAATGCGCCTGCAGGGTAATGCGAGAGAAGCCCACCGCGGTGGCGGCTCCATAAGCCACCCAAGGCACCCAGCGGTGATTCCCGTAAAGTCGCTGGAACACGGTGGCGACGGAGAATGCAGCGATGGCGTGTCCCGAGGGGAAGCTTTCCTCCCTTAATAGGGGCGGCTGATAGTGTTCAAACCATGTGTCCGAGTAGTTCCCTCCGGTGGGGACGGCATTCGGCCTTTCGCGTCCGGTGGCATTCTTCAAAACCCACGCTGTGATCTCACAATCTGCGACAGCTTCGGCGGCTAAGAGTGAAGTGTGGGTGCTGTATGAGTCCTTGCGCACCCATCCCAAAGCGTAGAACGAGGCGGGGACAAGGAAGGTGCCGAGCGTCGCATTGTTTGCGCTTAATCGATGATTGAATCCTGCAAATGCCGGGGTTGTTGCGGAAATAAGGGGAGTCGTGCGGGTCAAGCGCCACCAGCGCTCCCAGGCCGGCAAGAAACGCAACGGTGGGTTTCCAATCTTCGCCGTGAGCAAGCTTGGCAGGAAACGTCCAAATGGCTCGCTGATCATGATAAATGTTGGGGACCAGCGACTTCCAATTGACCGGTCTATCCTCGTCGATGGCGACGGGCTGAGACGTAGGCTTGGATGCCGGCGCGCTTTGCGGAGGATCGGGTGCCTCCGCGAAGGCATAAGGGCTCACCGCCAAGCATGCCGCCAATAGCATCGCGTGCGCATGCCTGACCATATTTGACGGCGCATTCGGAAACACTACATGGCCGCCACACGGAATGGCAGTAGACAATATCGGATGGGTCGGAATGTTTCCGACGGTAGCTTGGGCGGATTTTAACCGCGCAATTGGGACGTGGCATCTGTTTTGGAGACTCATTCATCCTCCAATCCTCCGCCGCCTACCCAATGGTAACGGAGTCCTTTCCACTTGAGGGACGGCAGCGCGAAAGAAAAATCGGTCAGAAGATCTTGTCGGGTTTCACAACTTGCGAAACAAAGTTGTTGCCGGAATGAGCGGGTGCGGAGCCATCGTGGGTCCCGAAGCGGATCTCCATCGGAGTGTTCTTGGGGAATACCACGTCTACGCCACGCGCCACAAAGTGAGAATAGACCGACCATCCCGCGCCATAGAAGGCAAAACCGGCGCTGACTGGACGGGAGTGAGCCAGCAGGCTGATCACGGCGCCCGCGAACCCCAGACTTGCTCCACCCCTTACGGTTGCTCCACCATAGTCCGCACCGTGCCCGACGGCGCCTCCATGGATTCCGCGCCCTTCGTCGAGGTCCAGAGAAGTGGCCGCCAGGAAGACGTCGATCGCTGGCATGACGTAGTTCGTCTTGGGCGTTACCGCATGGGCGCCACCTTCCGCATCGAGCTGCAGGTGACTCCCTGAATCAGCGTCGACTCCTTGCAGGCTGGCTTCAACCTTGCGAGTCGCGCCGGGGGTAAGCTCCAACTCCCGAAACATAAAGCGGAGTTGTCCGTTCCGACCGAAAAGACGGGCAGGAACGGCTTCCATTATGGTTCCGGTTAGCCGCGCGCCTTCTGGGAGGATGAGGGTATGGTCAGAAGAAAAGAGAGGTTGTGACACTACAGCCCGAACCGCAGTGTCCCGGTGGTCTGTGGCTGAACTCAGGGGTGAAATTAAGCGGACGTGAACGAGGCTTCCTGGCGGGATGTGCCCACCCGTCTCCTCCAACTGGTGGGCTGAAGGAATTTCCGTACCAAAGGTCAAGGGCGTTTTGAGTTCAGCGGTGAAGTTTGTACCCAACGGCAAAGACGGTCGATGATAGGGCAATCTTGCTGACAGTGCCGCCTTCAGTCGTTGCACCTTGCCCGGCGAGGTCACGTTGTTGATCGCTGCCTCTTCCTGATTCAATACCTGCTGATGCACCTCGTCCACCTTGCTCGCCACGCGCCCTTTCTTTTTCTTTTCTTTTTCGCCCGCAACCATATGAACAATGCTGGGGGCACCCTGCGACACTTTAGTGTCCAACGGGATGCGCTTCCCGTCAGCTTCCACCAGGGTGTTGAAATCTATGTGTGCTTCCCGCAAGGGGGTGAAGTTGCCATTGGCGATGGCAAGGGCTCGCTCTTTACGCGGAGCGTTTTCCACCTTGGTGACCTGCCCCGTCACCCGGCTACCTGCGGGAATTACCAGGTGATCAAACACGTAGACATTCTCGACCACCTTCCCCTCAACGGGAATGCCGACATGCTTAACGGGAATTTTCCTGGTTAAAACGATATGAAGAGGCGCTCCCACCGGGACGGTCAAGGGGAGAGTGCCGGGGTCTGCGGGCCCATTCTGGGCAAATTCAATCCGAACGCAGCAGCAGAGAAGGACCAGGCAGGCGATAGACACGTATATGCGCGTCCACATTATTACCATGTGTAAAAACCTCCAGGGCTGGTCCTTTTCTGCCCGAGCCCGTAGGGTGCTCTCAGCAAAAGATGGGTCGGCCAACCTCAAGATGGCGGATCCGCCGAATGCTTTCGCTTAGACATTTTGAGTCGAATATCGGGCCAGTATTCCTTGAGCAGATTGAAAAACGTGTCTTCTCCCACCATGACACCCCACCGGCTGAGGTTTGCGGACATTGTCCGATCTTCACGCGGGTAATAGAAGTTGGAGATTCCGGCTGAGGCGCCGGCGCCCATAATCTCCGAAAAGTTAAAGGTCCTGTGACCGGCGTCCGTCTGCGTCACCCAGATTCGACTTACGGCATAACCGGTGCGTTTAAAAAATCCGCCTGTTCCGAGACGAAAATATCGAGGGTCTTCCTTCAGCATCCAGGGGACGACGGCTTCGGTCATGATATTCTCACCGGTCTGATCGGCGAACGAGGCCGCATAGCGTTTGATGTAGGGGCCCCAACTTTCCTCCCCCCAAGATTTGGGGTCGTCCTTCGTCTGTCCATATCCCGCGAAGGCTCCCGCAATGACGTACGCGTAAGGATCAAAGGAATCCTCGATTGCCAGTTTGAATTTTCCCTTTGCCGACAGCGGTGCCATGCGGATATTGGGATTTTCCACCGTCCGGTAATTGGGAAGAATTCCAAAAATGCGGTCATTCTTCGGCTGAACGGAATCCGCAGGCGGAGGCCCACTACTTGTTGAAGGCTGGGGCCCGGACGTTGAAGGCTGTTGCGCCTCCGCAATGCTACCCCCACAGATAAAGACGAGAAGCATCTGCGTGCACAGCGCGAATGAACGATAACGTCCGAGAAGACCGGTGCCTGCATCTGCGGTCACATATTTATCGTACCCGAGAAGCATGAACGCCGAATGTCCAGAGAATTACATTTCGTTCATGTTCGCAAACGCCCGTAAATGTTGAGAAAAGATGCGATATCCTGATTCTTACCACGAGAGGTAGGTGCCCGACGAAGGTTCGAGTTATGAGCACGCGGAGGAGGTTTTTCCGATTGTGGTTGCAATTACCGGTCTGTGCATTTCTTGGGCGGGCAATTTTCCCGCAGGATAAACGTAACGGCTCTGGGACCCTCCCGTTGACCGTTCAGGCCGGTGCTCCCCCCCCCACGTCGTATTGGACAGGGCGGTACCGACCACACGAAAAGCAAATGAATATTCTTCTCTACAATCCGGACAACGAAATCACGAACAATTTCATGCCGCATCTTTGGATGTTCCTTCTGAAATCGCTCACGCCCCCGGGTCACAATGTTTTTCTCATCGACGGCAACGCGCTGCGAATGAGCAGCCAGGAGCTCGTGAAATACGTCCGTGAGAAGCAGATTGGCCTGGTGGGGATTGGCGCTATGACGCGCATGATCCGGAAGGCTTACCAGATGGCAGACGCCGTGCGGGCGGCGGGGGTTCCGGTGGTGATGGGAGGTCCGCATGTCACCGAGGTGCCGGACGAACCGCTGGGACGTGACGGTGAACCTCGCCATGCTGACGCTGTGGCGCTGGGGGAAGCCGACCAGACCTGGCCGGCCATTGTTGCCGATGCCGAGCGCGGAACGCTGAAAGAAATCTATGCCCCGCTCAATATGGACGGCAAAGAGGTGAAGCCTCCACTGGGTGAGTATCCGGTGATTCCCTGGGACCGTATGGATCTTGACCAGTTTAACTTGATCAAACACTTTCCCAAGATGGCGCGGCGACTGCTTTCACTTTTTGGAATGACGTGGCAGAGCTTTCACCTGATTCCGATTGAGTCCGGACGCGGCTGTCCCTATGGGTGCGAGTTCTGCACGGTGACGGGTTTCTTCGGTGACTCCATCCGGTTCCGGTCAAATGAAAGTGTCGTTAATGAACTTCTGATGCTGAAGGCACTGGAGAAGCGCCAGAAAGGGAAGGTCGCGGTTTTCTTTATCGACGACAACTTTGCCATTAATCCCCGGCGCACCAAGTCTTTGCTGCGCGAGATCATCGCGCGTAGCGCCCAGGTTCCCTGGGTGGCGCAGATCAGCATGAACCTGCTGCGCGACGAGGAATTGGTCTCACTGATCTCCCGAAGCGGCTGCCGGTGGATCTTCATAGGCCTCGAGTCCATTGACCCGGAGAACCTGAAGAGCGTCAGCAAAGGATTCAACAAGCCGGATGAGTATAGAGCCGTTTTGGAACGACTCGCGCACTACAATCTTTACGCCATCACCTCGTTCATCTTCGGGATGGATAGCGACCATCCAGGTGTGGCGGAGCGCACTTTGGCGGAGATTCGCTCCTGGCCGCCCGGGCTTCCCGTATTCGGTTTGCTGACGCCCTACCCAGCCACTCCACTCTATGACCGGTTGGCCGCGGCCGGGCGGCTCACCCGGCCGAAACACTGGCTGGAGTTCAAGCCTTTTACCATGAGCTTCACACCTTTAGGGATTAGCTCTGATCGAGCAGAAGCAGAGGTTCGCCATGCCTGGGCATCGTCTTACAATCCCCAAGCTATCGCTTCTTCCATGGGAAGGTTGGGATCGAAGTCTTTTGCCGACCGTCTGCTTCATCTGCTCAGCCGCCTGGCCTTCCGGGGAATTTATTTTCCGCAGATGAAGCGGCGGGATTGGGTGAAGGTTCTTTTTCAAAACCGAGGTCCCATCCTCCGCCTGCTCGCCCAGGCATTGGAACTCAAATTCAAGCCGCGGCCGCGCGAGCCCTTCTCTCTCGATCCCCAACTGCCGGTCGAGCATCCAACCTGAGCATCTGAACAGACAAGCTGGACACCGGCGGAGTATAGTCCGAACCGGTCGGCCAAAACCTGGCGAAAAAAGCACGCGGAGGGGGCGGTTTGCGAGAAATTGCAGGGAAAAGCGATCAAATCGCCGGTCGGCTCGATTCCGACGACACCCCTCCGGCTGCCGAATGGCACGCTGGCCTCAAGACTGCAAAAATTGTGATTGCGAACCACTTGCATGGGGGTATAGTGAAGGCTGCTAGGAAGCCAATAACTAACCATCAGTCAGTGGTAAGGAGGGCAGCCGGAGCCAATCGGCTCGTGCCTGACTATCCCGGGCCGCTCGATTTTGTTCTCACGGAGGCTTGATTCCATACCTCGTGGCCCGAGTTGCAACCCCGATGCGGCCCGGCACGCATGGAATTATTCGAGGCCGCATTAAGGGGGCGATTTGGTTTGGAGGTCAAGCTCAGCCCTGCAATCTTTGACGTTTAGCTTGAAACACTTGTTGTCAGACCACGAGGACGAGACGCAGACCGACCGATCGGTTGTACTCCATTTGTGCTCCATTAACGGGAGCCCTGGAGCTCACCTTTGAAAACAGGGTAGTTTAAAGTCGCCGAAAATCAACGCCATAGACTCCATGTATTTTATTTTCAATCTACGGCCAATTTCCCAAGCTGGACGTCGCGAGTTCGCTTGCGGCTGCCTGTTATGACCCCCGACCTCGCATGGTCAAAATATTCGACCGGACGATTCAGCGCCAGATCACGTATGATCTAGGGTCACCATGCAAAACAAAAAATGGGTGCGGTTGTTGGCCTATGTAACGGGTCTGGTAAACCAGCAGTTGCTGCTGCAAAACGAATACTTGGCGGTCGAGAACCGGATCTTGCGCTCACACCTTCGCGCCCGTCTGAGGCTGTCCGATCCGGAGAGATCCATACTGGCTGAAATGGGCAAGAGACTCGGCCGTGAGGGGCTGTGTGCACCGAAAGTGGGGAGCACGAGTGCAGATCACGTCGACGACTGATCCGCTTCTCTATCAGAACAAGTTGGCAACTATTGACCGGTTAGAAGAGATAGTCGTTCTAGCGCCAGCGTCAGTCGCACGGTTCGTTCATGACACAGGTAAGGAATTGGGGACATCCGTATTCCATAATTCGGAAACGGCATTATTGAAGAAGCAAGCAATACAAATCCGCAATAGCCTATTCGCGGCAATAGAGCGTCGTCACGAAAGTCCCCTGGGACCGCTGGCGAGCGCTCCAGAGAACTTGCGCACAATCATCCGAGAGTTTGTCGAGCTGGAAGCAACGCGGTCCACTGATGCGCTGCGAGATCGGGAATTTCAAAAAGGCATCATATACCGCCGGAGAGCTTAAATCGGAAAACGGCGTCACAGTTAGCGTCACAGATAAGCGCAAATAGGGCCTTATACGTCATACAAATTGGGTTCAGCGGTCCTGTAAATTCAATGATTTGAGCTGTTGAAAACTACTCGCAGCGAATTCCTAAACCGTGGGTCGGGGGTTCGAATCCCTCCAGGCCTACCAATTTCTGATTTTTTTCTGCGACTTAGGGGTCATCTAATTCAACCTACCTTAAAATGGGGTGTATTAGAGGTGCATTGTTCTCCCTGCGTCCGCCGAATTGGAGGCTTCCGCGCAACGCGCCGGGGTGCATTTTTGCGGCACGCTGCTTCGAAGGTGCGCATGGCGGCCACTGCGTCGGTGGCCACAGATTTGACGTAACTGTTCATGGTGGTTGAGAGATTCGAGTGCCGGAGGATTGCTTGGATGGTCTTATCCGGCACGCCAAGGCGATAAAGATTCGTCGCCAGACCGCGCCTGAATGCATGCCAGCCTCGCCAGACAATTTTCGCCTCAAGCAGCTTCGGTTTGATGTGCCACTTGAGTAGCGAATTCGGGGCAAGGGGCACAGCTTTGTGCTTGTAATTCCGGGATTGAAAGACAAACCCGGCCTGCGGGTTGCCCGTCGCCTCCCGGTGTTTTTGGAGGAGTTGTGCGAGTGGACGAATTACTGGAATTGCGCTTATGCTTTGCTGTGTCTTGGACTCGGTTACAAAGCGCTCCCAGACGGACTGAGTTACCCAAATTGCGTCGTCGTGATAGTTCTCCCAGAGGAAACCCCGAATCTCTCCCTTCCTCATGCCCATGAAAGCCGCGGTCGCTACCACGGTTGCTGCGGGCTGTGGCAGAATCGAGATCATTTTAGTCATTTCCTCCAACGAATATGCATAGGGTTGGCCCGCGGGCCTGGATTTTGGAATAGAAACATCCTGCATGGGGTTCACTCCATTGATGCATCCAAGCCGTTTGGCGGGTTTGAATATGGCGCTCAAGAGATTTTTGATGTGCTTGAGCGTATTTCTTGCAAGGTCGTTCTGTCGTGCGATTTCAGCCAGCAGGTGCTCTCCGTCAAGCGTGCGAAAGTGGCGAAGGCGGGTCTTGCCGCATCGTTTCTTGAGGTATCGCTTCCATATGTTACGGTAGCACCTGTAAGTTGATGGTCGCTTTTGACCGGAGCTGTACGGGAGATAATTGTCGTCGACAAATCGCTCCAGGGTGAGAGTGCTCGAGACGGTGGTGCACACCGCGGATGCCAGTCTGGGTGAAGTGATCGAACCCACTTGGACCAAGGAACTGCCGCTGAATGGCGGGCATGTGCTCGACCTGGCGCTGATGGCCCCGGCCGTTCACCAGGGATATGGGATACAAACGGGAAACTACAATCCCCTTTATTGGCGGCCCTCTCAGAATTCGGCATGGAGTGTGGGTGGCGGGCGGCCTAATGCCAATTACTTCCTGCTGGATGGCTCGGCGGATACCGACCCCATGTTCAACACGCTCTCCTTCAGCCCCTCGCCCGATGCCGTTCGCGAGTTCAAGGTGCAGACAGGAAGTTACTCCGCGGAGTTTGGCGGAGCGGGCGGCGCCCAGGTCAACAATGAAGCTTCCGTCTTCCCACGAGGTAGTTATGAAGAGCGTCGGGCCCAGGCGTCAAGGACCAGTTTCTCTCGGTTGGCGGGAAGGTAGTCGCTCCAATCCATGGACTGACCCACCGAACCATAATCGATGAGGCAATCCAGCGCCGTCTCCTCGAACGATCGAGTCCGCCATCCGGCGGTAAAGGCCTTCGCGCTGCTGACTTGGTACAAGCCGCGAGTGGCCGGATCGGGGCGCCAGAACGGAAAATTGCCGGCAAACGTGTTTAACGCCGCATCTGTCTCCAACCCATGCTGATGCAGGAAGTCCTGGGGGATCCACACGAACTGGGCGTCCGACCCGGTCGCAGCCTTGCAGGCATCCAAGAATTCCCGGAAGTTCATTTCTTTACCCGTCAAATTGAAGGTGCCGTATAGGGAGCGGTCAATCGCCCAAACCAGGAACCGGGCGACATCCTTCACATCGACGAGCTCAATGGGGTCGGTGCCATCTCCCGGGGCAATATGCTGACCCCCCCGTTGCGCGCGGAGCAGCCAGCTAAGCAAGTCCGGGGTGGTGTCACGAGTGCCTTTGATGGGACCCGGCCGCACGATCGTAAGTCTCTCGCCGAGGATGGCGTGCAGGCGTCCTTCGCTTTCGGCCTTACCGCGGTTGTATTTCCGCCCGGAGCTGTTCCAAGGCTCCATCGGAGCAGTCTCCTCGACGCCCGCCTTGGCGAATTCCCTGGAATCGTACGCGGCAATAGAGGACACATAGAGATAGTGGCCGGCGCGATCCCGAAGGAATTCCGCAGCCGACGCGACCACCGCGGGGTCGTTCGGCCAGACATCTACCACCACATCAAAGTGCCTTCGCGATAGCGTTGACAGGTCTTGGTCCTGCGGGTCGCTGCTGCGAAATCCTTTCAGCTTTTCGAGATTGGGAAACAGAGTCGGATTGGTAACGCCACGATTGAAGAGCGTGACGGTGTGCCCCGCCGCCAGCGCGGACTCGACAAGCGCAGGACCCAGAAACAGTGTCCCGCCCAAAACCAAAACGCGCTTGGGCGCAGCGCTCGCGAAGGCCGGGAAGGTAGGTAAGGAAGAGCACGCGGAAGCAGCGCTCACCAACAGTGAGCTCTTAATGAAACTCCGCCGGTCCATAGATCGCCTCCGCTGGAAGTGTTTCGCCCAACAACAGTATACCGGCCCGCATTGATTTACGACAAGCACGGGGTTCGGACGAGGCCAGCCTAGTGTGGTGTCCCGGATAAGATTTGACAATGGCATGTTGCAAGGACCCCCTCACCCCCGGGCCCCTCGGTCGCCACGGCCACCGAGGGGAGGATGGATTTTATTGCCCTCGCCCCTTTG
>JBEKQO010000172.1:0-16013 GCA_049519635.1 Terriglobia bacterium
CCCCAGTAATCGCAATCGCGATACATGCGGCGCTTTTCCTTGGCTACCTGGCGGCAATAGGAGATGAGCTTTGGGCAGCGAGTGCAGGCGATCACCTGTCGCTGAAGTTGGGCGAGTTCGTGAGTAGCATTAGGCATGGGATCGGGCAACAAAGTAGGGGCGCTTCGCGAACCGCCCCTACGCCTTATTTGGCCGCCATCGCCAGGAGGGTGTTCCACTGGGCGTCGGAAACGGGCATCACGGAAAGGCGCGGCAGCCGCACCAACTCGAAATTCGTAAGGCCTCTGGATTTCTTGATTTCGTCGAGGGTCACCGGCCGGGTGAGTTTCTCCTTCGCCTGTAAATCAATCACCACCATGCGCGCGTCTTTCTGTTGGGGGTCGGGATAGGGATCGCTCGCGGCCTCCGCCAGGCCCACTACCGCTCGCTCATCACCGGTGTGATAAACCATGACCAGGTCCCCGCGGCGCACATTGCGCAGGTTCTTCAGCGCCAGGTTATTCGAGATCCCATCCCAAACGGTTTTGTCGTCACGTGCGAGATCGGAAAAAGAATAGTGCTCAGGGTCAGATTTCAATAACCACTTTGCCGCCATATTGCCCCTCCGTTTCATGCTGATCCACCCGTATAGACAGGAGTCATTGTACGGGAAATCCCCAGACTCTGCACAGCGTCTCATGATGGGGAAGATCGCCCAAAGCCCAAGACCCTCTGCATCGAATTGTTGCAGCATGCATCTAAGAGTGCGGGAGGCAAAAGGGAAAAATTATGGAGAAAGTTCTGCACGTTCAAGCCGCCGATTGGCAGGGGATCGAGACAAGCGCCAAGCCAGTGTTTTTGGATTTCTGGGCGGACTGGTGCGGTCCCTGCAAGATGCTTGGGCCGACGTTCGAACGGTTGGCGGAGAAGTACGGTGAACAGGTCACCTTCGCCAAGATCAATGTGGATGAGATGCCTGATATCGCCAACAAGTTCGCAATCCGCTCGATTCCCACCCTCATTTTATTGCAGGGCGGCAATGTGGTGGAGAAATTGGTAGGACTGCGGTCAGAGCCGGAATTGGCGCAAGTGCTCAGCCGTTATACGAACGGGAACGGTAGCAAGTAATCTCTACCCTCGTGCCCTTCAGCCCTCCCGCCACGGGAGGGAAGAACAGGCACCCCCACAAAAAGCAAGGGCGCCGCATGATGGACTGGCGCCCCAAATTCTTGCCTCAGGCGGACTTGTGCCGTCGCCGCACTGGTATCTAAGCCCCCGGCCGTTGGCCTAGCACGTTTGTGGTGTTGGGGAAGAACCCTTTCGGCGCGCTCAAATAACCGGATACGGAATCCTTGCCCAGTTTATTGACCACCAACTCCAGGGCGCTCGATGCCCCAGTCACGATGAGGTACACGGGTTCATTCATCGCCTTGTTGGGGCGATAGATCCGTTTATCATCGGCGACGAGGTAGAAGCTAAAGACGTTTCTCTTGGGGTCGGTTTTTTCGAGCTCCACTGTGATGGTCCCGATTTTTTGTTGAGCCTTTTTGCGGGGCAGAGAAAATTCAAAATAGTCGCGATCGCCTTTGTGCGCCAGGGCAACCAGTTCGTCGTGGGTGCGGGCGATGGCGCCGTTCAGCTCACCCTTGGTACCGGTGAGGGCATTGGTAAACTCGGACTTGGTGCTGGCCAGATCCTGCTTGGTTCCCGCCAAATCCGTGCTCAGACCGCCGATCTTGGCGTTGGAGTCAGCTTGAAGCTTGTTCACTTCGTCGGCGCTGGCTTTCTGGGCGATGGCTTGGTTTAACTGGGCCACCGCTGTCTGCTGCTGTTTTTGAACATCCGCAGCCAGTGCGTGCGCACGTGCCAGTTCCTGCTGGGTCATGCCGAGCTTCTCCTCGGTGACCTGGAATTGTCCGCGCAGTTGCGCGTAGCGCTCGTCACCAGAGTCGATGCGCCGGGTAATCAGATTCAGCGCGTCAGCCTGTTTCGTGGCATAGTCGTTAAACTGTGAGCGCGCCATGAGCACCAACACCAGGTTAGCAATGGCCAGGACGCCGAGTGCCGCTACCAGCCAGGGCAGCACTTTTCCACCTCCGGTGGTGGCAACCGACTGAGGGGCTGGCTGAACTAAAACATACTGAGGGGCTGCGGGTTGGGGTTGAGGCGACGTCTCCTCTGGTCCAGTCACGCGTCGCGTGGGCATATCATCATTCAGGCCAAACATCGAGTGGCCGGGGCTAGGGTCTTTGTCTGCCATGCGTTCTCCTCTGTTAGCAATTACAGTGGGCGAGTTCACCTGAACCGCCGCGTCAGCCTACTATGATGCCGTATTGGGCGTTTGGGTTTATGTGTAAACGCATTTTAACCTTCTGGGTATCGCCACAGTATCCCATAAAAAACCATGCTGATTCAAGCGGCGCGGAGGAAGGCGATTTTCGAACAATGCTGTTCACTTTCGCTGACTATTCTCTTTGGGATTTAGGGGCGGCCCTGAATCAGCGCCACGGCGTCCGCGCGGATAGCCTCACCGCGCCCGACAGCGTCCAAGCCTTCGCCGGATTTGGCTTTCACGCTCACTTGGCCAAGCTTGAGTCGCAGCGCCGCGGCCACTTTCCTTTCCATAGAGGGGATGTGGGACGCTAGCTGAGGCCGCTCCAGACCCACCGTTGCGTCGATATTGATGATGCTATACCCGGCGGCGTCGATCAATTGGCGGACGTGGCGCAGGAAAAGCAAGCTGGAAGCATTTTTCCACTGGGGAGAGGTGTTGGGGAAGTGGCGCCCGATGTCACCCAGGCGCGCCGCGCCCAGCAAAGCGTCGCAGATGGCATGGGCCAGCACGTCGCCATCGGAATGGCCGATCGGGCCTTGGTCAAAGGGGATGCGTACCCCGCCCAGAATCAGCTTGCGTCCGGGGGCCAGCCGGTGGAGGTCGTTGCCGATTCCCACCCGAAGCAGCGAGTTCAACCCTGTCGCTGCCGGTGGCGGCACAACCTTTCTGGCCGTGCCCTCGGACAGAGTCTGCCTGCCACTGCGCTTCCCCGAAATGCGTGAAGGATTCATCCTAACCAAATCAGGCGTTGTCCCCGATGTGTTCGCGCTCTTGCGCGATGAAAAGGCGTGCCAAGGGCAGATCCGAGGGTTTGGTAATTTTGATGTTCCGGTCCGAGCCCATCAGCGCCGTCACGTCATGGCCATCGTGTTCCACCAGGCTGGACTCATCGGTGCCGTAATAACCTTCCGCCAAGGCGCGGTCAAAAGCCTGGCGCAGAATGGGATAACGAAAAGCTTGCGGGGTCTGGGCCAAAACAATGCGCTCGCGCGGAATGGTTCCCATAATGATTTGCCGCTCCACCTTTTTCACCGTATCCACGCTGGGAATCCCCAGGATGGCTGCGCCGTCTTTACGCGCGGCATCGACCACTTGGCGAATCATGGCGAGTTCAATGAAGGGGCGCACCGCGTCGTGGACCACCACCACATCCGTTTCCGGGGGGGCTTGATCCAGGCACCGGGCGACAGTTTCCTGCCGCGACGCGCCGCCCGCCACCAGCCGTACGTCTTTGGCAAAATGCTCAGTAGCGATCGCCTTGGAGACCCGATCCATTTCCTCCGGCCGCACCCCTATGAAAATCTCATTGATGGCTTCGGAAGCGGCAAACTTCCTGAGGGTATGAACGAAAATAGGGACGCCCTCGAGGGAAAGAAATTGTTTGGGTGTAGCTCCACCCATCCTTAAACCCGTCCCCGCTGCCGGAATGATGGCTAAAACGCTCATACAATCTCCGTGGTCACGCGCCACGCATTGTGGGTATCCGTCTCAACCCCGCGCAAATCACCACGGATGCAGGGCGCCCGCAGGAAAAGAAAGGCGACGGAGCGCATGGTGCCTCCGTCGCCTTTCTTGCATTCAGAATCCTCATTTACTGGTGAACCACCTCGACCAGGGCCCTCCGTTCATCGTACTTGCCAAAGATCATTTTCCCGGCCGTGGTCTGCAAAACGCTCGTGACAGATATGTCGATGGTCTTGGAGATCATTTTCTTGGCGTTGTCCACCACCACCATGGTGCCGTCGTCCAAGTAAGCGACCCCCTGGTTGTATTCCTTGCCTTCCTTCAGAATAAACACCCGCATAATCTCGCCGGGGAGGACCACAGGTTTCAAAGCGTTGGCCAGTTCGTTGATATTGAGCACCGGGACTCCCTGGAGTTGGGAAACCTTGTTGAGGTTGAAGTCGTTGGTAACGATCTTTCCTTCGTAAGCTCGCGCTAACTCGATGAGCTTCAGATCGACCTCGCGGAGCTGGGGAAAATCTTCCTCGACAATCTGCACCGTGATGTTGCTCATTTTCTGCATGCGCTGAAGAATGTCTAATCCCCTCCGTCCACGATTGCGCTTCAGTGGATCGGAGGAGTCAGCCACCAACTGGAGTTCGCGCAGCACAAACTGCGCGACGACAAGCGTACCGTCAATAAAGCTCGTTTCGCAAACGTCAGCGATGCGGCCGTCGATGATGACGCTCGTGTCGAGCACTTTAAAATTCTTGCGAGGCGCCTTTTCCGTGGTAAAAAGGCCGCCGAGCGCGCCAAGATTGAGCAAGTCGCCTTTATTGGCGCCCAGCACCAATCCCACATAAGCCATCAACAGCAGCAAGGTCACCTGAAAGAATGACTTCGCGTCGTTGTCAATCGCCGTCAGGCTCAGCAGATGGCTGATCATGAGCGCGCCGAGAATGCCCAGGATGGAACCGAAAGCCGCACCCATCAGGCGTTTCAGGCTCGCTTTTTCCAGCCGCATTTCAAAGAAAATAAAAAAAATCCCCAGGGCTAAGCCTAAAATTGCAGATTTGGTCTCGGAAAAGCCAAACGGATGAAGACGTATTGCGGACGCGGTAAGAATGATAACAAAAATGATGCGGACTGCTCCCATTTCCCACAACATGAGGCCTTACCTCCTTCTGGAACCAGTTCACCAGCGTCGGCATGACTCTACCGGCCCCTATTCGCTTGCGGTGTAACAGACGGAGTATACCATCCCCTCTGGCGGGGTGAAAGTCAAGTTAAGAAAGCGGGTGCTCACTGAATGATAAACATTTCCCTTGGAAATAAGCCGTTCCCGCGCCACAGCCCGGGTAGGGATTATCGCCGGGCTTTGGACTTGATCGTAATCGGTGTGCCGGCAAAACCGAATCTCTCCCGGATGCGGTTTTCCAGGAAGCGCTCGAAGGAAAAATGCAGTTTGCCGGAGCGATTGGTAAAGGCGATGAAGATGGGCGGCGCCACTCCGGCCTGGGTTAAATAGTAAAGCCGTGTGGGCTTGGCCGCCGGGGATGAAACACGCTCGAAATCCACCTCCTCCAGAAATCGGTTCATTTCTGAAGTGCTGACGCGAAGCTGGCGGGCTTCCGCAACTTCCGCGATGGCCTTCAACAAGGTTCCCAACCTCTGCCCGCGCAGGGCAGAGATATATACAATGGGCGCGTAGTCCAAGTACTTCATCCGGTCCCGAATTTCCTCGGTGAAATCCTGAGTAGTGGTGGGGCCCTTTTCAATGGCGTCCCACTTATTTACCACGATGATGACGGACCGCCGGCTTTCATGGGCGTATCCGCCAATGTGGGTGTCAAGCGCGTTGACGCCTTCCTGGGCGTCCAGGATCAGCAGCGCCACATCCGCGCGCTCCAAGTGCTTGCGCGCCTGAATGACGCTGAGCTTCTCTGCCAATAATTTGGTTTTACCCTTGCGCCGGATGCCCGCCGTATCCACAAAGCGAAAGTGCAGGCCGTCAAGCTCCACTTCCGCGTCCACGGCGTCGCGCGTGGTCCCCGGCACGGCCGAGACAATCGAGCGCTCTTCCTTGAGGAGTTGGTTGAGCAGGGTGGACTTCCCCACGTTGGGCCGGCCGATGATGGCAACGTGAATCGGGCTATCGGTGGAGCCGGAGATCGGGCGATCATGCCTCTTGTCCGCAGGTGACGCGTCAGGGCTTCCTGGCTCAGGATATTTCTCCTCCACGATGGCATCATGGATGAATCCCGCCGTCACATGGTCCAGCAAATCATCCAGTCCCAGACCGTGCTCGGCAGAGAGGGGAAAAATGTGTTTGATCCCCAGGCGATGAAACTCTCCCGCCAGCGGTTGGTGCTGCTCCGCGTCAACCTTGTTCACAACCACGGCCAGGGGTTTTCCCGTGCGGCGCAGGAGTTGCGCCAATTCTTCATCCAGCGGCACCACGCCCTCGCGACCGTCTACCACGAGAATCAGGTGCGCGGCTTCCTCAATCGCCACTTGCGCCTGGCGATAAATTTCGATGGGGATCAACTCCTTGTCCGAGGGAATAATCCCCCCCGTGTCGATGACTTCGAAAGGTTTGCCCAGCCACTCGGCGCGGGCGTACAGGCGGTCACGGGTCATGCCGGGTTCGTTGCCCACCAGCGCCCGGCGCTTTTTGCAAAGGCGATTGAATAAGGTGGATTTGCCCACGTTGGGCCGGCCGAGAATCACAATGCGAGGAAGTTGGGGCATGATAAAACAAGTCTAAAGTTTAAAGTCTAAAGTGTGAAACTGCAATCAACGGTCAGCTCTCAGCGGTCAGCAATCATCAATCAGCAATCACCGGTATGATATCCTGCCGTATGTGCTCCCTCACGCCGGCACGTGTATGAAGCGTGGTTCGATGAACCAACTTAGGCTTCCTGCCGGGGACGTGTCAAGCTGATGCGCTATTATCCCATCTTTCTGGACCTGCGGGGTCGGCGTTGCGCCGTGGTGGGTGGGGGACGCGTGGCGGAGCGCAAGGTGCGTGCTCTCTTGCGGGCGGGCGCCAGCGTACATGTGATCAGCCCGTCGGTGACTCCGCGCCTGGCGCTGCTGGCCGCACGCAAGAAAATCGACCTCACCCCACGCACTTACCGCCCCGCCGATCTGGAAGGACCGGCGCCATCGCGGCCGGAAGATGGGCGCGGGGTACGACCCGTGCTGGTATTCGCCGCCACCGACAGCCCTGAGACGCAGAGTGCCGTCCGCAAGGATGCGGAAGAGGTCGGGGCGCTGGTGAACGTCGCCGATGATGCGCGGGAATCCGATTTCATTGTCCCCGCGTCATTTGCGCAAGGGGATTTGCTGGTTGCGATTTCCACCTCTGGCTCCAGCCCGGCGCTGGCCCGCCGGTTGCGAAGGCAGCTTCAGCTCACCCTGGGACGCGAATACCGCGGCTACCTGCGGCTTTTGCGCGAGGCTCGCAAGCAGGTCATGGATACGGTGCCCGATGAAGCGCAGCGGGCCAGGATTTTCCGCCAACTCTCCGGGGCTCCGGTGATCGATTGGTTGTGGAAAGCCCCACCCCGCCGCGCCGCACTGGACGTGAAGAAGTGGCTGGCGAAGGTCACGGGGACGGAGTGAGATTCCTGGCGCGGTCGGGAAAAGCGGCAGAAGATTATTTCGCCAGATGGATGCGTTGTATAACCGCCGGCGGCGGGAGAAAAGCGTTGCGTCCGGAACCCCGCTGCCCCCCCCAACCACTGAAAATAAAATTGTTACGGGTAACATCAAAATAGTCCCCGCCCCTTGACCCGGTCCCCAAGGCAGTTAAGAGTGACAAGTGACAAGTGATCAGCAAGCTTTTTGACTCGTCGCTTTTCACGCGTCACTCTCCAAGAAGTGGAGAAAAGAAAGAAGGGACGGCTGCCGTCGTCGCGGCTCCGGTGGTCAGTGAATCAAGAGGAGATCGCAGATGGAAAAAAAGAAGGACGTTGATCTACGCCAGGTAATGGCCGAAGAGGGAAGCCGAGGGAGGCGTCATCCCTCGCGGGCGGCAACCCTTGAAAGGGCGCGCAGAATCTCGAAAGCTGCGGCTGTACTGGCAAATAAAGAATGCGATAAGCGGGAGTACCTCAGGCTTCTTCGTGAGGACTTCGAGCTGCAAGAGGGATCGCCGGAGTTTCAGGACTTCGAGAGGGCGTGGACTGAATATCGCGGGAAATCTTAGCAGTCCTCCTCTCCAACGCCTTTAGCTGAGCCTCTTGCTTGTCTGCGGGAAGGTTAGAAAGATGCCGAATCGTCAAGTCCGTGAAGCGCTTCACGAATTCCCTCTTGCTGATCCGATCCTCGCTCTTTGCCACAATTGCCCTCCCTGCACTACGAGACGTATATTACCATAATCAACCGTTCGGGGGCGGGTTAGTTTCCGGGAATGGCGTTCGAGGGCCAATTCGCGCCGCCGAAATATCCCGTTAACGGCATTATGCCGTATATGACATACTCGGGGATGGCCTGGAAAATCGAGTTCTTTGATGAACTCGGTGAGCCGTGAACACTGGCACCGAGGAGCCGCAGAGGGTAATGGTATGGCACGAACCTACAAGGAACTTCAAGCCAAGATGGACCGCGGGAGCATTCGAGACAACAAACGGCGGGTGCGCGCAGAGCTAAAGCGGATGGCCTTGAAAGAACTTCGCGGCGCCAATCAACTCGCGTTGCGGGACGAGGCGCGCGAAGTTTTCGTAAATTCCATTCTGAACCCGCCCGCACCGAACAAGGCAGTGCGAATGGCGGCAGCGCGCTACAAAAAGGATGTGGGGCGCTGAATGTAACAAGGGGACGCGAAACGTCTCTTCTTCCCCATGGGCACGGTCGAGGAGCTATTCGGATAGAGCCCGCCAGCGCTGATAGCTGACATCAGCTTTACCCTTTATCCTTTACACTTTAAACTTTTAACTTCCGCCTTCTGAACTATGATAGCTGACAGCAGTGCCGACCTGGAGATCCGCGCTGCCGATCGCTGAATGCTGATCGCGTCATATGGCTTCTACAAACCCCAAAACGCCGGAAAAGCTTCCCCTCGATAAAATCTTTGCTCCCGGGGGATGGCTGGCGCGACACCATCCGAATTACGAATTCCGGCCGGGGCAGCTCGAGATGGCGGAGAATGTGGAGTCGGCGCTGGAAAACCGCCACCACTTGATTGTGGAAGCGGGCACCGGAACCGGCAAAACGCTGGCGTATCTCGTGCCGCTGTTACGCAGCGGTTTGCGCACAGTAATCTCCACGGGAACCAAGAACCTCCAGGAGCAGCTCTTCTATAAAGACGTTCCTTTTCTCAAGAAATTATTCCCACAGATGCGCGTCGCGCTGATGAAGGGTCGCCAAAACTATCTTTGCCGGCAGAAACTCTACGACATAGAGAAACAGCCCGTCCTCGACGGCATGGAGCAGGTGGAACAGTACCCGAAATTGCGCCAGTGGGAGGAACGCACTGAGACCGGCGACCGCGCGGAATTGCGCTGGCTGCCCGACGCGAGCGAGCTCTGGAAAAAAGTTGATGCTCGAAGCGAGGCCTGCACGGGGCAAAAGTGCCCGGAGTTTGAGCGTTGCTTCATCACCCGGATGCATCAGCGAGCGGCGGAGTCTGATTTGCTTATCGTGAACCACCACCTGTTTTTCGCCGACCTCGCCCTTCGCCAAAGGGAGTACGCCGCGCTGCTGCCGGACTACGCCGCACTGGTGTTTGATGAAGCCCATGAAATGGAAGACGTGGCCACGCAATACTTCGGCGTGGAAGTGAGTAGCTACCGCGTGGAGGAATTGGCGCGCGACACGGAAGCGACTTTGCGGATGAAGGGGATCAAGAGCAACGAAGTTCTTTCCGCGTTGGGCGAATTGCGGCGCCGCGCGGATTTGTTCTTTGAGCTCTTCCCGCGCACGGAGGGGCGCTCCAATTTTGACAACCGCGAGAGCTTCCTGGAAGTCAATCGCGGGGCCTACTCAAGCTTGGCCAATACGCTCATGCTCCTGCAAACCGAACTCAGCCGCCTGACGGAGCGCCCGGAGGAAATCAATAATCTGATGCGACGCGCCCAGGAGTTGCGCGCCGCTTTGGAAGTGGTGCTGGAAGGTAACGAACGCAACATGGTGTATTGGTGGGAGCGGCGCGGGCGCGGCGTGTTCATGCAGGCTACCCCCATCGACGTCTCTAAGTTGCTGCGCGAGCGGCTATTTGAGCAGGTGGAGACCGTTATCCTGACCTCGGCAACCCTGGCGGTGGGCGGAACGTTCGATTTCCTCAAGCGCCGGCTGGGAGTCCAGAACGCCAAAGAACGTATTCTCGACTCCCACTTTGATTACGCTCACCAGTCCCTGCTCTATACCCCCGTACATTTACCTGACCCGCGCCAGCCGGATTTTGCGCGCTTGGCGGCGGAAGAAATCGTGCAAGTGGTGAAGACCACACGCGGGCGCGCTTTTGTGCTTTTCACTTCCTACGCGCAAATGCGCGACATTTACGAGCGCGTACGGCCGCGCTTGCGATACCCCCTGCTGATTCAAGGTTCAATGCCGAGGACGGAATTGCTAGACCGCTTTCGCTCCACCCCCCATGCCGTGCTTTTCGGGACCAGTTCATTCTGGCAGGGCGTGGATGTGCAGGGTGAGCAATTGAGCGCAGTGCTGATTGACCGCCTGCCCTTCGCCGTGCCTACCGACCCCGTTACCGCCGCCCGCATCCGGCAAATTAATGAAGAGGGCGGCAACGCTTTTACCGATTACCAGGTGCCCCAGGCAGTCATCACCCTGAAGCAAGGTTTCGGCAGACTTATCCGCAGTGAAAGCGACCGCGGCATCCTGGTGATGCTGGACCACCGCCTGATCCGCATGCCCTACGGGCGTGTCTTCCTGGAAAGTCTCCCCCCTTACCACAAGACGAATCGGCTGGAAGATGTGAAGGCCTTCATGCGAGAATGAGGAAGTCAGGTGTCAGGTGCAAGGTGTCAGGTATCAGGTTCCAGAAGACAGGAGTTAGAAGGAGCCGCGCAATCATCGTACCGTGAGTTCGATTCCTGTTTACTGACACCTGGCACCCGACACCTTCTTGAGGTTTACATGTTTGAAGTTTCCGTAGAGTACACATTCGCGGCAGGACACGCCCTGCGCGGATACAAGGGCAAGTGCGAAAACGTTCACGGGCACAATTACAAAGTCCAATTGGTTGTGAGCGGCGAGCAGCTTGATTCAACAGGGTTGTTGATGGATTTCGTGGAGGTACGCAAGGGGATCAAAGAACTGGTGGAGCGTCTGGACCACCACTTCCTGAATGACCTCGAGCCTTTCGATAAGCTGAATCCATCGGCGGAAAACATTGCCAAGTATTTTTTTGATGTGCTGGAACCGCCAATCCGGAATCGGGGCCTGCAAGTTCAGGCCGTAACGGTTTGGGAGACAGATACCACCTCAGCCACCTATCGTCCGACATGAGGAGTTAGAATCTAGAAGTGAGGAGCTAGAAGATGCCGGAAACCGTGCAAAGGTTATGGATTCTGGCTTCTAACCTCTGGCTTCTTGTGTGCTACCAGGTCCATAAAGCCACCGCGGGGTGCAACTCCGCCTGGTGCTGTTGGGCGCAGACACCATCCTTGCAGATGTAGGTGTCTTCGCACCAGCGGCAGCGCGTCAACTGGACCTTTTCGCGGACGGTCCCACAGATGGCGCAGCCCTCCAGCATGTCAGCAACCACGTGCCGGGAGTAACTTCGCCAGGTTTCCATGACTTCGCGTTCTTCCCTAATCTTTTCGAGTTCATCGTGGCTTAGCATAATCTGCTCCCTCGCTCCTGCCTACTGGGATGCAACCTAGGGGCCATCATCCGCTCCCCTTCGTTACCTAATATCGGCTGAAAAAGAAACTGCCTTAGATTCAATTAATTAGCCCAGGATGGGGGGAATGACGCATGTCAATATCTGGCGTGCGACAATTACTTTTTGTAAGTGATTTGGCCCCATTTAGGACTCAAATTCCCCTTTTGGGACGCGGGGCCTCCCAACCCTATGTCTACAGGCCAAAAGGAAATAGGGTAAAATACTGGAAGGAGTTTGAGGAAGCTGGCAGCTCTAATAAACGAATGATCATAACGGAAATCTTCAAGTCGATTCAAGGAGAGTCCACATTCGCGGGATTGCCCTGCGTTTTCGTCCGGCTGACCGGCTGCAACTTGCGATGCCATTGGTGCGACACGGCTTACGCGTTTCATGGCGGTCAGAAGATGACGGTGGATGAAGTCATGGCACGAGTTCACCAGTTGGGGGGTAAGCTGGTGGAATTGACCGGCGGTGAGCCGCTCCTGCAAGACGATGTCTATCCCCTGACCGAGCAACTATTGGGTGAAAGGTTTCAAGTTTTAGTGGAAACAAGCGGGGAACGCTACATCGGCCGTCTGCCACGGGCGATCATCAAAGTGCTCGATGTCAAGTGCCCTGGCAGCGGCGAAGGTGGAACCTTTTGTGCTGATAACTTGGGCGCTCTGGAGAAGAAGGATCAGGTCAAATTCGTGATTGGCGACGAGAATGACTATCGCTACGCCCGCGATTTCATGCTCCAGAATGATCTGCGCAGCCGGGTTGACGAGGTTATCCTCTCGCCGGTGTTTGGGCAGTTGCACCCGCGCCAACTCGCCGAGTGGATTCTGCGTGACGGATTGGACGTCCGCCTGGGCCTACAAATTCACAAATTCATTTGGGACCCGGACATCCACGGAGTTTAGGGCAAAGTGGGCAGTAGGCAGCAAGCAAGACGAATAGTGCCATTGGCTGGTGGCGCATGGCAAAAACAAGAGTGGATAAATTAGCCGCCCACCTTACTTATGAGAGACTCATCTTGGACAAGAATTGGAAGTTCAGAGAAATTCGTGCCGACCTCGACAAGGTGGTCATCTGTTTCATAAAGCATCTGCCGACTGGTCGGGGGGCTTGGTTTCAATGCGCGGGATCACAGAGTCCAGTAGGGCCAACGGGCACGCCGAGTCCAGCAGGAGTAGCGGGTGCCACGGGAACGGTTGGAGCAATCAGTTCTGGGGGAGAGAAGTTAAGCAATTGACCATGGACAACGGACAACGAACCACGGACAAGCCTTATGCTATCATTCTCGCCAGCGGCGGGATGGACAGTTGCGTTACGACAGCGATTGCAAATGTTGATTATCGCCTTGCCATGCTCCATGTAGGGTACGGCCAGCGGACGGAGGCGCGCGAGCTCCGCGCCTTCAATGACCTGGCGGATTTCTATGAAGCAGGGCATCGCCTGGTGTGCCGGCTGGATCACTTGAAACAAATCGGGGGATCGAGCTTGACCGACGCCAACATAGCGGTCGAGATCGCCAATCTGGAACGGCAGGATATCCCTACGAGCTACGTTCCCTTTCGCAACGCGCATTTCCTTTCCATTGCTGTTTCCTGGGGCGAGGTTTTGGGGGCGCACAAAATTTTCGTAGGGGCCGTCGCCGAAGACAGCTCTGGTTATCCTGATTGCCGCCCGGAGTATTACGCGGCGTTCAATCGCGTGATCACGGCTGGAACCAAACCCGAAACACAATTAGAAATCGTGACCCCGGTTATTCATATGCGGAAGAGTGAGATAGTTCGTCGCGGCCGCGAACTGGGCGCGCCGTTCGAGCTCACTTGGTCGTGCTACCAGGGGCAGGATGTGGCGTGCGGCGTATGCGATAGTTGCGCCTTGCGCCTGCGGGCTTTTGCGGAGGCAGGAGTCGAGGATCCCATTCCCTATTTCCAGCGTCCCCACTACCCGTGGAAGCAGGACTCTTGAGGTCACTAAGAAAAGTTGCGAACCTGTTGAGTCTCGGGCCGCAAACAGATAGAATGAGGGTGACTTACGACAAACGGAGGAGGCACTTATGGCTAGTTTTTGGACGCGGAGATTGATGGGGGTTGCGATCGTCTTCGCTGCGTTTTTGACTTGCATTCCGGCCTTCGCGCAAACCGGAGGCCTGACGGGAAAGTGTACGGGGCAGGGAGGCGTGGCGCTGGCGGGCTATCAGCTCCAAATCGAGCGCGTCGAGATCAAATGGAGTTCGCACGTCAAGACCAACAAGAAGGGTGAGTACACTTATATTGGTTTGGCGCCCGGGCAGTACAAAGTCACCTTGCTAGGGCCTGACGGCAAATCCATGTATTTCATTACGAAACAAGTGGGGATCGGCGACCCCACGCAAGTTGACTTTGACATGGGGCAGGTCGTTCAGGAGGCCAAGAAGGAGCAGGCGGCCAATCCCGAGTACCAGAAGCAGGTGGCAGAACAAAAGCAAAGCGCGGGTTTGAAGCAGTTGTTCGACGAGGGTCGCGGGCTCTATGCGCAGAAGCAATACACTGAGGCGGCCGCAGTCTTCGAGAAGGCTGTGCCTCTCGCCAAAGACAAAAACGTTCCCATCGTTTTGAGCCAATTGGCGGACACGTGGGCCAAGGCCGCCGGCATCGAAACCAATCCTGACACGCGGAAAGAGGACGAGGCCAAATCGTTGGATTATTACAATAAGGTCCTGGCGCTCGCTCCCGACGAAGCCAATCTGCACAATAACTTGGGCAATCTCTATGCGGAGATGGGTAAGCCCACGGAGGCCGCAGCCGAGTTCAAGAAGGCGGCGGATTTGGACCCCACTCATGCCTCGGGTTACTATTATAATTTGGGCGCCATCATGGTGAACAAGGGGCAGATGGATGAAGCCGCGACGGCGCTGAAGAAGGCAACCGATCTCGACCCCACGAACGCCAACGCTTGGTACTGGTACGGTATGGCTCTGATGGGCAAGGCGACAGTTAAACCCGATGGGTCATTGTCCCCAGCGCCAGGCACGATCGAATCCTTCCAGACTTATCTGAAGCTGCAACCCACCGGACCCTGGGCCCCCCAGGCGCAAGCCAGCATTGACTCACTCCAGGGCAAGGAAAGCTTGGAGTACAAGAAGCAGAAGAAATAATTCTTTCTCCAGACCGCAGGCCCCGCAGCTCCGTCCGCAACCCCGCTGCGGGGCTTTTTCGTTGACAAGGATTCCTTGATGAAAGCATCCTGGCTGACCTGCACGTGCCTTGCGCTGCTGGCGCAGCCGCTACTCGGCGATACCGTATTCCAGACGAATTCGCAGGGCAAGGAAATTGCTTTGCAGCGTGACGCCATTGTCATTCAGCAAGATTCGTCGTTCGTCGTGTACAAGCACTTTGATCTTAAAGAGCGCCGCGTCATGGTGGTGCGGGTAAACCGGGGTAGCTTGCCCCTGCGTGTGCAGATCAGCGATGCCGGCGCGCGCGGGCAAATTGTGGAGAATTGGAAACGCTTCGGGTACAAGGCGATCATCACCGATCAGGCCGGAAAGATCACTCACGTCTTTGACCTCTACCTTGACTTCTACCCCCCGGGAGGCCACGGATCCCTGCTCGAGTCGGTTCCCGCCATCACGACCTTCCCTATACAGATCGACAATGGCGGGGCTGATGAAATCGGATTCGACAAGATCGATCGCGTGGACATCCAGGGGGACAGGCTCGGGGTCACCCTGCGCGAAGGGAAAACCGTCACGGGAAAATTCCTGATGCCCACCACCCAGCCCGCCGAGGTCCGCGCCCTGGGCATCACTGAAAAATATGACGCCGCCAGTCAAGATACGTTTGATTTTTCCGTGCCGCTCTCCCAATTGAAATTGATTTCACTTGAATAGCCCGTAGGCGCTGTCATTCTGAGCATCGACTGCCTTGCGGCTGCCCATAATCGGCAGAAACTTGACGGGCAGAACCCATCACCCAACCTGTCATCCTGAGCAGCCGCGAAGGACCCCGGCAGTCTGCTGGGTTTCATGAACCGGGCAAACTACGGGGGTTCTTCGCCCCCAAGGCGGGCTCAGAATGACAGTTTGAGCGACGGTGAATCGAAAAGACTTACGCGTCGAGTTTCTGCAGAGCCCGTACTTTGGGCGAAGAACCTCAGTAGTTCCCTCTGTTCACCGACCCCCAGCGAACTACCGCGGTCCTTCGCGAAGTTTACCCCGAGCGAAGCGAATGGGCTTAGCCCGGACTTCTCACCACGTTTGGACGACGTTGGAAGGGCGGGGCTTCACAGGCTGTGGAAAAACCCATCAACTTGTCATCCTGAGTGTGGATGGGCCGGGGCCCACCCAAAGAGATGAAAATCGCCTCGAGTGCGCGTAGAGTAGCGGCGGCGTGGAGCGGTGAAGGCCGTCGGGGCTCTGGATTTGTCGAAGCC
>JBEKQO010000173.1:0-15811 GCA_049519635.1 Terriglobia bacterium
GGAGAGGGGGGACCGCAAGGCGGGGGGTGAGGGGTCTACTCGCAGATGACGCATTCGTAGCTCTGGACGTGTGCGGGACCCTGGACAATGACGGGAGCCTGCCTAGCCCGGTTTTCTCACCAGGCTGAAATGCTCTTGGGGACTGCCGGAAGGGCGGGGCTTCAGCCCCGCCGAAATCGCGGCTCCAACCCTTTGTCCTTCCCGCGCCCCTCGCAGCTTGCAGCCGCAAGCTGCGAGGGGCGCGGGACACGGGAATAATCAGGAAGGCCCTCCAACGGCGGGGCTGAAGCCCCGCCCTTCCAAAATCGTGGTGAGAAATGCGAGCTAGGGGGTACTGTAACTCGACAGTTTTGATGACGACACACCAAATCAAGAAAACCTGGGTAGTTTTCGCGGAACCTGGCTGGCCAGAGGGGCGGGTATTTGGACGAGTGTTTGCCAGTAGGACCCGCGACAAATATTGATATTCCTCATAAGAAAATTGACGTTGACATGGATTTATGGCGAGTTTATAGTCCTTTCCAATTATAAATAAGTCGAAAGTAAACGTACTCAAGTAAAACTGCGCTACTCGACCGGGCTAGAGCTTAATGGCCCGTGAGGAGGAAGGGATATAAAAATGAATGCGAGCCGTTTACGACCAAGGTCTATCGCCAGAATGACCAAGCTCATATCCGTCGAGTTGATCACATCTTGCTGTCGCAGCGGGCTGAAGGCTGTGGGGGTGGGATTGATTACCCTGGCGACCCTCTTACCTTTACCATTGGCTTATGGCCAATACAGCAGCAACCTCGAGGGCGTGGTAACTGACCCGACCGGCGCGGTCATACCCAACGCAACGGTTGAAATGACGAACTCCGCAACCCAGGTTACCAACAAGCAGACGACTGACAAGGGAGGCAACTTTCGGTTTAATAGTGTCGCGCCGGGGGATTACGAAATATTGGCATCGGCCGAAGGCTTCAATTCTACGCGGGTTAAGGTCACTCTGCTCACTGGCCAAATCATAAACGTCCCCGTGACCCTCAGTCTGGCCGGAACCAGGCAAACGGTTGAGGTGACCGGTCAAGTAACCCTGTTGGACACGGCCGACAGCCGCCAGCAGATGACGATCGAGAGTCAAGAGCTCCATAGCCTGCCCTTGCAGGGGCATAACTTCCTGGGTTTGGCGGCGGTCACACCAGGGGTAACAGGATTGGGCGTTCTGGTGGGGTCGAGTCCCGGGGCCTGTCCCAGTGGGCTCCCGAGTACCATTCCAGACAATTTTGCCACCGAAATGCCTGTCGAAGTTTCGCAAGGCGGGAAGGGTGAAGAAAGTAACGCTTTTCTACTAGATGGTCTCGACGTGACGAGTAACATCAATGGCGGGGTGATCAATATGACCCCGAATCCGGATTCCATCCAGGAAATGTCCGTCGAGACGAATGACTACGGGGTGGAGTACGGGCGCAGCAGTGCGGTTCTCATCAAAATGACCACCAAGTCGGGTTCGGGCAAATACCACGGCAGCGCAGGGGATTCCTTTACCGACCAGCACTTGTGGGCGCGATCACAGTTTACGGGTCCCTCCTACGCACCGTTCCTCAGCAACAACTTCTCCGGTTCGGTCGGCGGCCCAATTGTTCCCCATCATTCCACCTACTTCTTTGCGGCCGTAGAACCACTCCGGTCCACGTTTTCCACAGGCAATCAGGAGTACAGCTTCGAAGACCCTCAGTTTACGTCCTGGGCAGCAGTGAATTCCCCCAATACCATCGGTACGTCACTGCTCACGAAATATCCCGTGCATGCTTCCGCCCTCGGAGTTTCACAGACCGCGCAGGACATTTTCCCCACGACTTGCGCTACCTCCGCAACTTTGTTCATTCCCTGTAGTCTACCCATGATTGACTCGGGGACCTACGAAGCGAGCCCCTACCGGAACGCGCTGCAATGGAACGTGCGCATCGACACGTACATCGGCAAAGACCGTCTTTACGGGAACTTTTACCGCATGACCCATAACGATCAGAGCCCGAACATTCGGCCGGCCTTTGACTCGACCAACCGTTACACATCGAATTCCTTGCAGGTGAATGACACCCACACCTTCAGTCCCACCACGCTTAATGAAGGCATGTTCGGGTTTCTTCGGCCGGAAGGTATTAATAACTTGAGCGGGCCCTTCTCCGTGCCGTTGATTTCGGTGGTGGGCATGAGTTCCGGCTTCGGTCTCGGTTTCGCGGGGGGCGATTTTATCCAGCACAATTACCGCTGGCGGGATGTGATCACGCAGATGCGGGGAACTCACAGTCTGAAATTTGGTTATGAGGGCTGGCACGGGAACGACTTGGCAATTTTTGCCAGTTCCTTCACCGAACCGGTTTTCCAGTTCAACAGTCTCATTGACCTTGTTCAAGATAATGCTTATAGCGAAAATAATGTTGCTTACAATCCGTTAAC
The DNA here is from genome assembly GCA_049519635.1 of Terriglobia bacterium. Classification (GTDB taxonomy): domain Bacteria; phylum Acidobacteriota; class Terriglobia; order UBA7540; family UBA7540; genus Bog-366. The sequence continues at coordinate 2,443 of JBEKQO010000173.1, forward strand.
TGGGCAGCCGGACACGAAAGCGAACTACGAATACGCGAAGACTTCACAAGGGGCGTTTGTGCAGGACACCTGGAAAGCCAAATCAAATCTCACCCTGACACTGGGCTTCCGATGGGATAATTATGGGAACCCTTACCCGTACACGGGCACGGTGCTGGCGAATTTCTTTCTTGGCCAAGGCTCGACCCAGGCTGAGCAGGTCGCGAATGGAGTCATGAAGCAAGTAGGCCATGTTTATAATCATGCGATTAACGCGTTCAGCCCTCGTGTGGGATTTGCATGGGACCCGACCGGGAAGGGCGACTGGGCCGTGCGGGGAGGGGTTGGCGCGTTCCACGACTGGATGCCATTGGGAGCTGATGAGAACCAGCTCAAAGGTAACCCGCCCGGGTTTATCTTCCCCAATTTTATTCGCGGCACGACCACGCAGCCGCTATTCGTGCTGGGGACGAGCAATACTTATCCCTTTGGCTTCCAATTTCCGATAATTCCACCGACCACCATCGATTCCCACGGCGGGCTGGTGGGTGATCAACTGGGGGTCGGTGGAATGAACGAGAATCTCGGCGCGCCGAAAACTTACAACTTTTCTTTCTCGGTTGAGCGCCGGTTGCCCGGCAAGCTGATGGCGAGTGCGGCATACGCGGCATCCTATTCCATCGACCAGGTTACCGGCTCGGTAATGAACCAATTTCGTGGAACGGATATAAACCGTTTTGCCGGCGACCTGATCCAGAACCAAGATGTCTTGACCCGGATTCTCCCGTCGTTTGGCGCTATTAATTACACCACTAATGAAACGAAGGCGGAGTACAATGCTTTGATTCTGGCTCTGGAGAAGCGCTACGGTGACCGAGCGCAGTTCACCGCTTCCTATACACGCTCGAGCGGATGGTATGACGGCCAGCAATACCCCGATCAGAACAAGATCACCTCGTACTGGCAGCCCTCGTTGTTCGATTCTCCCAACCGCATCTCATTTGGCGGAACTTACAATCCCCCCGTACCGAAAATTGCTTTCCGACCCGTGCAATACGCGGCGGAGGGTTGGGAGATCTCATCAACGTTAATTTTGCAAAGTGGATACCCCTTCACTGTGTCTACTAACGCGCCTTTCGAGCCCATCCAGGACGCTAACGGAAACGTGACCGGTGTGCTGCCCGGCAGCGGTGACTACAATGCCGACGGTTATGACTACGACTTTCCCAATGCCCCGTCAACCGGGTACAACCTGACCAGCAGGAGCCGCCAGGCTTTCTTGAACGGTGCGTTATCGGCTTCGGAGTTTCCTGTACCTGCCATGGGCACCGAAGGCAATGAGCTGCCGGGTCGTTTCCGAGGCCCCGGGTATGCAAATGTGGACTTCGGCCTCATTAAGAACAATAGGATCACGGAGAAGGTCGCTCTGCAACTGCGCTTCGAGTTCTTCAATTTGTTCAACCGCACTAACCTGAATGGCGTCGATAGCAACTTGCCGGACGCTACTTTCGGCCAATCCATAACGTCCTTCAACCCGCGGTGGATACAGATCGGCGCGAAGATTAGTTTCTGAACGGATCTGGCCGGAGACTGGCCGGGAATTACGGAAGTGGCTCTGCAAGGTTCCGGCTTCAGGAGGAATCTCTCCGCGAGCCCGGGTGCCGAGGGGGGAGGGGTTGTGCGAGGCAAAGCGGCGGTAACCGTCGCAATCTGGTTTTTGATCTTGACCTTCTCCAATGCGCTGTCAGGTGCCGCCACGCTGCGGCCTCCCGCAGTGCCCCTGGTCACGTCCGACCCGTACTTTAGCATCTGGTCGTTCGGCGACCGGCTTGCCGACAGTGATACCCGGCACTGGACGGGTGTCCGGCAGGCTCTGACCAGTCTGATCCGGGTCGATGGGCAAACCTATCGACTAATGGGCATGTCCCCTGCAAATGCACCGGCTCTTCCTCAGGTTGGTCTTGAGGTCCTCCCCACTCGAACCGTTTACGAATTCGAAGGTGCTGGAATCCATGTGGAGCTGATCTTTATGACTCCCATGCTTCCCACTGACCTCGATCTGCTTTCCCGCCCCGTGACGTATCTCACCTGGAAACTGAAGTCGATAGACGGTAAGGAGCACAAGGCATCGCTTTACTATGACAATTCCGCCGAACTGGTGGTCAACACGACCGATGAAATTGTGGCGTGGGCCCATGAGCAAGATGGCAATCTGGCCCTGATGCGGATGGGGACGCAAGCCCAACCGGTGCTTGCCAAGTCGGGTGACGACCTCCGAATCGACTGGGGTTATCTTTATGTAGCAACGCCTGCCGGCCAGGGTTCCCAGCAAGTGATTGCCGAAGGTAGTTTGGTGCAAGGGCAATTCGCCGGCGCGGGCTCCTTGACTACCCATTACGATACGCGGATGCCACGCCCGGCGTCGGATCAAATGCCCGTCATGGCGGTTGTTTTCCGGAGCATCAATGTCAGACCTGCCTCCACCGAGAGACACCTCCTTCTGCTTTACGACGATCTTTATTCTATCGAGCTCTTACATCAGCGCTTGCGTCCGTACTGGCGAAGAAATGGTGCGGAAGCGAAAGACCTCCTTCACGCGGCGGCCGAGAACTATGTCAGCCTCCAGTCGAAATGTGAAGGTTTCGATAACGATCTGATTCAGGATTTGACCAAGATTGGCGGCAAGCAGTACGCGGATTTGGGTGCTTTGTCCTATCGTGAGACGTTCGCAGCCAGTAAAATTGCGGCCGCGCCCAACGGAGAACCTCTGTTCTTTGAGAAGGAGAATTTCAGCGACGGCAGCATTTCGACCCCGGATGTTCTTCATCCACAATGCCCGGTACTACTGCTCTTTAATCCCGAACTCCTGCGGGCTTCCCTGGTTCCGATTTTCGAGTACGTAAAATCGCCCCAATGGAAGTTTCCGTTTGCACCTGCACAGTTGGGAACGTACCCTCTGGCAAATGGCCAGACATACGGGGGAGGGGAGATCTCGGAGGCGGGCCAGCAGCCTGTTGAGGAATCGGGCAATATGCTGATTATGCTCGCTGCCCTGGCTAAGACGCAGCAAAGCGCCGAGCTTGCGGTCAAGTATTGGCCGGTCGTTTCCCGGTGGGCGGAATACGTCAAAGAAAAGGGGCTCGATCCCGACAAACAACTCTGCACCGACGACTTTGCGGGCCCCTCGGCTCACAATGCCAATCTCTCTCTGAAGGCTATTGAAGCCCTCGGCGCCTACTCGTTGTTGTGTAAGATGAAAGGCGACGCGCAGCAGGCAGCACAGTACCGCCGGACGGCGGAAGAATACGCCCGCCAATGGGTAAAAATGGCTCAGGACGGAGACCATTATCGAATGACCTTCGATGCGCCGGGGACCTGGAGCCAAAAGTACAATCTCATTTGGGATAAGCTGCTTGGATTAAACCTTTTCCCTGATAATGTGGCCAAGGAGGAGGTTGCCTTCTACAAGAAGCAGATGTTGCCCTTCGGGTTCCCTCTTGATAACCGCAAACCTTATACCAAGTTGGATTGGGAGGTTTGGTGTGCAAGTTTGGCCGAGTCTCCGGACGACTTTGAGGCGCTCATGTCGCCCGTCTATGAGTTCATAAATAAAACGCCGAGTCGCGTGCCGCTGTCGGATTGGTATTGGGCCACCGATGGTAAAGAGGTGATGTACCATAATCACCAAGGCAAGGAGATTGGCTTTCAAGCCAGGCCCGTTGTGGGAGCTGTTTTTATCAAGGTATTGACTGACCCTGCTGCCTGGAAGAAGTGGTCCGGCCAAGCTCCAGTAATGAATCATGCGCCGAAGTAGATCCTCGTGTAACTTAGCTCGCAGATGGACTGTCGCTCTGTTTATTTTCTGTGCAGGGCTGATGCAAGCGGCCAATGCTCAGGCGCCCACACCTACACTTGCGCCAACTATTGATACCCTGCGGGCACATGATTACCCCAAGGCACTGGAAATGGCTGAAGCCTTGGTGCAAGCTACCCCGCAAGATCCCAGGCCGTGGACCCTCAAGGGTGCTGCCCTTTCCGGGCTAGGTCAAACAAAGGAAGCCCTTCGCGCCTATCACCGCGCTCTGGAACTGAAACCGGACTACTTGGCGGCCTTGGAAGGCGCCGGCCAGATTGAGTACCAGGCGGGAACCCCAGAGGCTAAGGAGACCCTGGAACATATCCTTCGACTCGACCCCGCCAATGAGACAGCCCACGCCATGCTCGCTTCCCTCGCGTTCAAACAGAAGGAATGTACGGCGGTGGTTTCCCATTACGAGCGCGCCCAAAGTGCCGTTGCCAGGAACCCATCCGCGCTCTTGCAATTTGGGGTGTGCCTGGTCGACACACGCAAACTCGAGGAGGCGGGCCCGATTTTCGAGCGCCTTCTGACGCTTCAACCGGACGATTGGCACAACCGGTATAACCTTGGGCTCAGTCAATATCTGAATCAACAATATGCAGCGTCCATCCAGACTCTCCAACCGCTTGTGAACAGTGCTGCCCCCGAAGATGAAGCGCTAAATTTGATTGCCGCCGCCTACGAAGCCAACCATGATACGGCGCCGGCGGTAAGCGCCCTGCGCCAGGCCATCGCCGCGGCGCCCCGCGACCCAAGGAACTACCTCGACCTCGCCACTCTTTGTATGGACCATTACTCATTCCAGGTTGGGGTTGACGTGACCACTGCCGGCTTAAGGGAGCTGCCTGCTTCGGCGGAGCTGTACGCGGCGCGGGGGGTATTGTACGCACAACTTTTGAAGTACGACGAGGCAGAAGCCGATTTTGAAACCGCGAACCGGTTGCGGCCACAACAGACCTTCGCGACGATGGGCCTGGGTATTGCTCTGCTCGAGAGCAATGACAGCGAACGATCGTTGCAGGTCATTCGTGAGCGCCTTAGCAAGTCGCCCAATGATCCCGCCCTGAACTACTTGCTCGCAGAAGTCCTCAATCGCCGGAATGCAGGCCCCGGCACGCCGGAATTCGCGGAGGCTCTGGCAGCCGCATCTCGGGCCGTGCATGCCAAGCCGGATTTCCTCCTTGCCCGAGACGTGCTGAGCGGGCTGTATTTGAAATCCGGTGACTTGAGGGAGAGTATCGCGGAGTCTCGTCTCGCCTTGAAGCAGGATTCAGATGACCGCACAGCGGTGTACCACTTGATCGAAGCTCTGCGCAAAAGCGGGAACGCTTCGGAGTTACCCGCGCTGGTGGCTCGGATGCACAAAATCGTCGAAGCGGAGGCCAAAAATCAAGCCGAGGTGTACCGGTTCCGCCTCATCGAAACTGAGCATGCCGGCGCCAGTCCACCCGGTTGATGGAACGACGGTAGCACCCTTCGCCGGGATGTGGATGCCGCTTGAAATCCCTTCTGGATCGGTTTGAACCCGGACTTCTCACCGCGTTTGGACGATGCTGGAAGGGCGGGGCTAAACAGGCTGCGTAAAAACTCTGTGGCGCTTGGCGCTAGTACTGTCAGCACCACCCCCGGCGCTCGGCGCGCCACCCCTCCTCATCTGAGGAGGGGTGCGTTTTCAACAACTCCCCTCCTGGTTCAGGAGGGGTGGCGCCTTGGGCGCCGGGGTGGTTGTACACCGGGGATAGTTTTTCCGCAGCCTGTAAAGCCCCGCCCTTCCCGAGTCGTGGTGAGAAATGCGGGCTCAGGGAAACACGATCCGATCGACGACCATGAACGGCATTCCCCGGAGGCAGTTCGATCCAAGCCAGGGAACGGTGACGGCGCCGCCCCATCTCTCCGGGAAGGTCACGGCGACGATCAATTACCGGTAATTTCCGCATTTCCGCGAGATGAGGAGTATTCAATGTGGCGTTGGATCTATGCCTTGTCAGGCATTATGTTTTTGGCGTTTACGCTTTCAAGCCAGGGGGTTGCCTTTTCCCCTTACCCCTGGGCCACTTACTATGCGACGAAGCGAGCCGGGGAAATAAAAATTGACGGGAATTTAGTTGACTGGGCCGCTGTCAAGGGCTTCACCATGGCGGACCCGAAATTTTTCTTCGTGGGGCAGGGCATGTCTTCGGCGAAGTGGGGCGGGCCGCACGACCTCTCGGCGACGTTCAAAGTCCAGTGGGACGAACACTACATCTACATTGCCGTTGAAGTGGTGGATGACAAAGTCGAAGAACCCCATGGCTCTCTTTCACCGGGCATGGAAACGGGCTCATGGGATGACGATAGCGTTGAAATCATGTTGGATAACGATGGATGCGGTATGCCACGTTACTATATCGGCGACCCGATGCACCACGAGTTTCACTTTGTGTATAGCGGGAAACATCCCTTTGTCTTCGATAACTTTTGGAAAAAGCAACCCGGCGCTCCCCAAGCCATGTTTCAACTGCCTGGGGGAGGAGAAGAACCTCTGGCGTACCCTGGCGAGGCGATGGCCAAGAATGACGTCACCGAGGTCTTCTCCCAACCCCCTTACAACGGGGCTTATGCATTCAAGAGAACCGCCCAAGGTTACAACCTTGAGATCCGCATGGCGCTCCCGGGCGCGACGATGAAAGCCATCAATGAGGGCGGCCATGCGATCGGGTTCGACGTCGCGGTTAATGATAATGACTTAGGGCAGGGACCCACCAAACAGCAGCTTCACTGGTCCGGCATTAATGACCTGTTCTGGCGCAACTGCCAGTTTTTCGGCACCCTCATTCTTTTGAATTCGTAGGCGGCTGTCGCTTTGTCCTCGTTTCTCACCACACTGGTAAGGGTTGCCGGAAGGGCGGGGCTGAACAGGCTGCGGAAAAGCGTCCCGGCGCGGATAACCACCCCGGCGCTCGACGCGCCACCCCTCCTGAATCAGGAGGGGAGTTGCCTAAAATGCTCCCCTCCTCCGATGAGGAGGGGTGGCGCGTCGAGCGCCGGGGTGGTTCTGAACAGGGGTGGCGTTGATCACGACAGTACCAGTGGGTTTTTCCGCAGCCTGTGAAGCCCCGCCCTTCCAAACACGGGGTGGGAAATTCGGGTTTGCCGGCGTCGCGTTTCATGAAACTTCCAGGACGATCTTATCCGTCCCAGCGAGCGTCGCAGCAGGCAGGATCACGTAATTACTGTGCAACTCGCCGGCCGAGGCTGATTTGAGCGGCCGCCGGTCAGGCGGATGGATATGAACGACCAGAGTCGCGCCCTTCAGTTCTGCCAATTGGATTTCCACGCGCCATCGCGGGGATTGCCCAGCGATGGGCAGCGACTCGGTAACCCAACTGATGGCACCGAAACGCGTAGGGCACCGTTCGACGCGGATTCTTTCCCCCGCGTTGAACCAGTGCTGTGGCGCAGCCTTTTGCAGGTGGACTATGTCGCGGTCATGCTCCTCATAACAGAGCAGCCAGCGCAATCCCAGGGTGGGCTGAAGCTCGCTATTGACCACGGCTGACCAGGCGTACGGGTTACCTTCACCGGGGTAGTTGCCGGGCAATAATGAATCCTCCGGCGCGTAGCGATTTCCCGAATCCATGGCGTAACACATGTTGCCATGCAGCGTCAGGAGGAAAGGCCGGTAGTCGTCCTGGCGGATGCGGCCTGCCAGCGTACCGTGTTCCATAAAATTTGCGGTGATCGGGTAATCCCGGACGGTGTTCATGCCAAGGATCTGGAGGCCCGCGATGGCGCGATGCTTGAAATGCCCTTCATCAATCTCCGGATTCCCCCAGTCGCTGAGCCACCAATCGGAGATGTACCGGTGGTTTTCGTAGCTCGTCAGCTCAGCAGGCTTCCGTTTGGTGTCGAACGCGAAGATCGGCGGGATGCCGGCTTGCTTCATCTCCGGATTACGGTCGGCGAGAGTCTTCGTCAACGAGCGTTCAATGTCGGCGCGCATTTCTGCGGCAATCTGTGCCACTTCCGCGCCCTCGCGGCTGAGTTCCGCATCCTGGTGCTCGGTCCCGGCACGCTGCAAGCACCTGGCGTGTTCCATCAACCCTCTCCAAGTCCACGAAGCGTTCTCGTAGTAGTAAACATGGGACTCCGGGAAATCGTCGCCGGGATCGCCATTGTCCGCCTCCGCTGACCCCCAGATCAAGCCGTGGCGGGGATCTTCCGGCGGGAACGTTGACTTCGTGTACCGGTAACGCCGCAGGACATAATCCATCATCCTGCTCAAGACCGGCAGCCGCTTCCGCAACGCCTCGAGATCGCGATCGTAATCGTAAGCGCGAGCTGAGTCTTCCAGGAACACGCCCACATTCAGCGGCGCTTCCACCTGGTCCTGGGTGTTGTAAAGGAAATTGCCGTCGGGAAGGATGTAGTGCTGGAGGTAATGGTCAAAGTAAGGCTCCACCTCTTCCGTTAGATTCCAAAGTTGGTGGGCCCAAACAAACTCATAGTGCGCTACGGGAAACAGCGCGTGACTGCGTACCGGGATCTTGGTGTATGCTCCCTCGCCCACCTGATAAGTAGGTTCGAGCCCCTGGTAGCTGCAACGCGAAAGAACAATACCAGCGCGCGCCGCATCGAGCAGCCACTCGTCGGGAATCTCGACTTTCATCCGGTCCTCGAAGAAGTGGTGCCACCGGTTCCAGACCCCGGCCAGGGCGGAAAAGAAATCTTCCGCCGAGCCGTTCCAGTACTGGTCCACAGTTTCATGCGGAGAGCCGGCTGCCCCACTGGCGGATCGAGGGACCAGGCCCTCGGGAGGATGGGGGGGAAGTACCACCCGAATTCGCGCCACGGGGCGTGCTTCGGCGCCCGGCGGCAACACCATCATTACCTCATAGCCGGCTTTCGCGTTGGGATCCCAAACACCGATATCCGCCGCCGGCAGGTAGCCCCCCAGAAACGTGCGCTTGCTGTAACCGGGCACGTACGTGAACAGGGACGGGTAGGGCGAGTAAGCACGGTAAATCGAGGGCAGGAATTGGCTGGGGTCGAAGAGGCGCCCGATGTGGTCCGGCGCCCACGGGAGCTGAGGATCCGGATTCATTTGCCTCGATTTTCCATCGGCCTCGAGCCACACCGACTTCTCTACGCCACCTTCTTCGTTTCCCACCAGCGTCCAGCCGATCATTTCCGGCCCGAGCGCCGCCACGTTCTCGTAGCAGGGATCCTCGGCTGAGTTCAGAATGTAGTCCCCCCAGACGTCAGGTCCCGGCACGTAAGGGGAAGGGCGCTCAAAGCGGACGGCATCGGGTGTGTTGGTAGGCCGCGGCCGGATACTGGAGAGTTCGCCAATTCGCTTTGGAATGTGAGCGATCTCACCCCTGCGCGTCACATAAGCGATGGCTCCCTGATGGGTGACGTGCTTCTCGAACACCGCTGTCGCCTCACCGTTCAACCAGGGAAGGATGGCGACGAGCTGCCAACCATCAGTTGATTCGCCGATTTTAACTCTGCGCTCACCTTCCACCTTGACATCACCGACCCCAATTTCCACAATTTTGGGAGAGTGCTTAAGAGCCTCGCGTTCACCCGGAAGAAAAAGGTTGTACTCGTTGGGAATTCGCCCCGGTTGATATCGTCCGCGCTCCGCGGCGGTGGGAGCATGTTTGTCCTGGCCGGCGGCGTAACCGCCTTCACGAATCCCCGCCGCCGCAGCTCCGATCAGCGGGAGTGCGCCGGCCCTTTTCAGGAACACACGTCTCTTCATGGTCATCACGAATATCCTCCGGTTCGAATTTACTGTGGATATGCCTCGACGCCTACGCAAAAGGCCGGTCTTGGAGGCGCAAGACCGAGGATCGCCTTTTGGAGCAATAGGTGGCTAGGGCTTGTGCTCGTTGGCCTGGAACCTCGTCCAGGACCCGGCCTTCATATCGCGCAGCAACGGCGCTTGCCAATTATATTCCGGGTGCGCCTTGAGGAAAGACGCGGCAAGAAAACCTTCCCCGCAGGGGTGCCCCATGTGGGCATAGAAACTCATGGCCTTGGCCATCGTGCTGTCAATGGCTTTCCCCTGTACGGCCCCGCCGGGATAGTAAGGGGGCCAGTCCCAAACCTCCGCGCCCCGCGGCGAGGAATCAATGTGGCCGCACAACGAGCGCTCATCGGCGTCGTCCCGCTTCTCAAAGGCGTCATAATGATCGGCCAGGAATCGCTCCGCCAGGTCCACGTCGATTTTTCCCTTGTTCCGCTCCAACAGTCCTTCCCAGCAAGTGCGCCGCGCATTGGGCGATGTGGCGGGATTATGAGGATCAAAGGTCGTGTCTTTGGCGATCACCTCCGGATCGCGCGGAAAGTTTGCCCCCACAAAAACGCCGTCCTTGGTTCGCCACACTCGGTGGGCTTTCAAACCCAACTCGAACTGAGCAATCTCCCCGGTATTGTTATCGGCCAGCAGCCAATCGTTGGCATAGCCGCCGTTGTTGCCGTCAAGCATGATGCGCGTATAGTCGTCAATCGAGTGCGCGTATTGTAACGCTTTTCGCGAGCGCATGAATTCCGGCTTGCCATGGGGATCCCACCCGGCGAATTGCGTTATCGTGGTTTCCATCACCAGAAGGCCGCCGGAGTTGAACCCGAAGTCATCGTCGCTGGTGATGACGCCGGGAAAACCGACCATCACGAGGCTCTGGCCATGCTGGGGATGAATATCCAAGATCACGCGGAAGCGCTCGCCCCATAAATAGGACGACCAGGCAGTATGGGCCATCACAATGCGATGATCGCGCGTGTAACCGCCCGTGGCCACGAAGGCGCTACAGTTGCCGGGACTCACCAAGTGCGGGGCATTCGCCACTTTATGCTGCGCGTTATACCAGGGAACGTAGTAGTCCGCAAGTTCCTCGAAGGCGTTGAGGGCCACGACGTCGTCCAGGTCCAGCGCCGCGTTCCGGGCCTTAAGTCCTTCCGCGATGCCTCGCAGTTCCGCCTGATATTCGCCGTCAATTCTGGGCCACAGCATTTCCCGCGACGCCTGACGGAAAAAACCCCAATCGCGCTGAGTGTCGTGGGTGTCGCGCAGTTTGACGGCTTCGAAAGCATCGAGGATTTCAGGAGCCAACAAGTACCCGTGCTGATAGCCGATTTGGCGCGGGGAGCCTTCTAGGTGAAGGAAGATCCAACCGTCCCGCTCAAACCGGTACGCCCCTCCCAGCAGCGCCTTGGCGCCTTCCGGCGATGGGCCGGGAGGGTTGGCGGCAGCCATAGGCGCGCCCAGACTGCGTGAAGGAGATGCGACAGGTCCTGCCAACAGCCACGCCGCGATCAAGCTGAGAGTTGCGGACAGCAATACAGCCGCCGCCTTCGGTGGTTTTCCCATAGGGCTCCCTTTTTGTTGTTTCAATGTGTTGGCCAGCATTCCCGCCAACGGCTTTGCAGAATTTCCCGTGCCGCAGTATAGCCGCTTTCCACGGCGCCTTCAACAGCGGTGGTTTCAGGCAGGCCCCTAACCCGGATTTCTCACCATGCCGGGATACTCTTTGGGATTGGCGGGAGGGCGGGGCTTCAGCCCCGCCGAAACCGCGTCTACCACCCTCTGTCTGTCCCGCGCCCCGCGCAGCTTGCGGCCGCAAGCTGCGCGGGGCGCGGGACTCGGAAATAATCGGAAAAGCCCTGTAACGGCGGGGCTGAAGCCCCGCCCTTCCAACCGCGTGGTGAGAAATCCGGGCTAACCGTCCAATCGCCGGCCGGAAAAGGCCCCGAGAAGGGTGCGTGCGGAGGGCCGCAATGGTGCAGCTTTCGAGCGTGGCCACAGGGCTCACGTGAACTTGGGAGTCTCGACGCAATCTTCACTGGCCGCGGGCCGAATGGCTGGTGAATTCCGGGTAGTATCCTAATTTGCGACGTAGCGCCGGGCTTTAGCCCGGCATGTGCCGCCCTTAAAGGGCGGCGCTACATTCAAAATAGGACACTACCAAATTCCGCGAGGAGTTGACGACGAGGAAGCGGCGGTCGTTGGCCACGACCGCGGGGCATTCCGGCCAAAAGGCTTTGGCTGTTTTGAGCCATCCCACCATCGCGTGACAGAATCGACAGTCCAGCGAGTAATCAGCCGCGCCCACTTGCTCATTCAGGCCGAGCCTCCTTGCATCATGGGCGCGGAAGGGAGTAGCTTATAGTCTACATGGTCAGCACGGCGCGGAATCGGGCCTTGCCTTCGGCCACGCGCTGATACGCCTTGGCAGCATCGGCAAGGGGGTACGTTTCGGCGATGGTCTTGACTTTTCCCTTGGCGACGAAGTCGAGCGCTTCGTAAAGATACTCCGGACCATTCTGCTGGCTTCCGATCACCTGAATGCGTTTCATCAGCAGAGTCATAATCGACAGAGAAAGCGGCTCGCTATCTGCGCCCATGGTGACGATGCGCCCATCGGGGCGAAGCCCTTGAATGCTGTCCACCATGGAGGCGGTCGAATTTGTGGTGCTCAAAACGATATCCGCGCCGCCGATGGCCGCCAGTCCCTTGCCATCGCGCACGATTTCGTCGGCGCCGAGTTCACGGATCATCTTGTCCTTATCGGGCGAGCGCGAAATGGCAATGGTGTCAAAACCGGCAGCTTTGGCATATTGCACGGCCAGATGTCCGAGCCCACCAATGCCCAGCACGGCAACGCGCTCATGGGGCTGGGGGCGGGCCCAGCGGAGACCGCTCCAAACAGTGTAACCGGCGCAGAAAATGGGCGCCGCCTGCTCGTAGGAAACACCCTCGGGGATCAGCAAGGTTGCGTCCGCATACATCGGCATGTACTCGGCGTGACCACCCTGCAGATCCATGCCGGTACTTTTCTGCCCGGCGCAGAACATCTTGCGTCCCCGCGCGCACCATTCGCAGCGCCCACATGTGGCTTGAATCCAGGGAACGCCCACGCGGTCACCAACTTTTCTGCTGGTCACGTCCGGCGCAACCGCAACCACCTCGCCCACGGGCTCATGCCCCAAAATGCGCGGAAAAGCGCCGGGAATATGCCCCAAAGTTTGGTGGACGTCGGTATAGCAGACGCCGCTGGCATGCATTTTCACCAGAACCTGATTTGCGCCGAGCTCGGGTTGAGGAACATCTTTGACCTCCCATGGTCCATTGATCGCGGTAACCACTGCAGCTTGCATATGAATTCCTCCCAATGATTGGATGTGGATGACCCCAATCAATTCGATGTGGATGAGATGAAAGAGGATTCAACCGGAATTTCCGATTTGGGCGTTCGGACCGGGCATCCTATGTTTTCTCCCCATCGAGACAACGAATTTTCCACCGGAGCAGCCCAGCGCAAAATCGACAGCGTTCCGATCGCTTATTTTTGCCCGGCTGACAGGCGCCAATTGCGGCTCCGCCGCGCTGCTCTACACCCTTAGGTTGACCGCCCGTTCGGCCGTGCTAGTGTGGTGTCCCACGTAAGAATTGACAATAGGCGAGACCCCCTCACCCGGCCCGCCCCGGCTGGCGATTACGCCGGATGCGCGCCACCCTCTCCCCCAAAGGGGCGAGGGCAATAA
>JBEKQO010000174.1:0-15655 GCA_049519635.1 Terriglobia bacterium
TCGAGCGTGCATAGAATCCTATGCATCCGCGGCTCAAGCAAACCAATAAGTTACGGCAATCCTATGACGAAGAGGAGAATCACGGCGGGATCGAACAGGCAGGCAGCACCCGTCAAGGTAAAAACGCTGGCTCAGAAGCCAGTTCGACCTTCAATTCATGCATAATTTGGGTGGCATCAACCACCCTGTCCGACAAGGTTGCCGCGTTGTCCGATGGCTCTTGCAGCAGGAGTGATGCGAAGACAAAAGTGATCAACATTGCATTTGCTCCCCTTAGGCATAGCGCAGGATCGCGCGCACGCCTTTCACCAGTTGCTCAAAGCTGTCCCTTGCGAATTCCTAGTTTTCTGAGGTTTTCTGCATTTCGCAATCTTGTTATCCCGCGCGCACGCGGATCTGACCGCCGTTTTATCCATCTTCACCGAGACCCTCGCCAGTTGCTCCTACACTTTGGCATTGCGATGCGCCGGAGGGCGCAGGGCAAGATTCTCCGCCTGCAGCGCCAACCAGGTTCGGAACCACGACCGCAAGGCATGAAGGAAGACGCACAAGATTGTTTTCATGGGATGGCAAGACTACCAGCCGAAGGCGCCAACCGCAACGATTTCAATGCGGTCGGAATTATTGATATGCACGACTCATCATGACGGTGGCCGGACCTTCGCGGATGCGCTGCTGAGTTTTCAACTCTCAGTACAAACGCCCAAAGACGAAGATTACGCGGACTCACCATGCGAACCGGGGTTGGCGCGTGTTTCAGTGCCCGTGCCCTTTCCGGTGTAACCCAGAAGATACAGCACGCCCCAGAGAACAAGAACTATGGTCACACCGCGCTCAAACTCTCCCATAAACCATCTCCATCCTTCTCTCCCCTTTAGGAAAGCACGTGCCCGGCCAGACCTTGCACCAAGCAAGTAACACACGGTCTTTCTGTGGTTTAGGAGGCTTGGGGAAAAAGCTCAGGAAAGTGAGACACAGCCCGATTTTGCTCGGTGTTGCAGGCAGGCCACAACAAAAGAGACATGGCCATGACCCAAACGATCCTTTTCATTGTAGCCGCCCCTTTCTGCGTGCCGTTTTTTTCCCGCACGTTCATTCCCAAAATCTCATCGTGTTTGCAGGTCCCACGCGATTCCACAACTTGCCATGCATCACGAGTTCCAGCTCTTCGCCTAAATGCCTAGGCTCAAGCTCATCCAGGGATTGCGCGCTAGGCGCCCCGGCCAAAGGCGGCGTCAGCAGTTCAATATTACACACTCCGGAGAATTTTGTATGTCAGTATTTCCCTCGACGGAACTAGTCGATCAAACCCCGACGGAGAAATACGGTGAATCCCGTATTGATGTGCGGCCGGCCTGCTCCTAACATGTGCCGATGATCACCCGAAGGGAAGCGGTCGATTTTGCCATGACCGGGAAATTGTTACCAACCATGTTCCGATCCTGTTCCGAGGCCCGGCCTTTTCCGTCCGTCCGTAGAGGATTGAAATGGATGCAGTTAATTGAATTTTCCCGAAATCGGAAGTCAAGCTGCAAGGGTCATGGGGCGTGGTTGTGCTGCCCGGCAGGTGGTGACAATTAAACGGAGGTATTCTTTATGAAACGACGATTGCCCATCCTGTTATTGCTGTTCATCGGAGCCACAGTCCCTTTTGGCCGAAGTGCACCGGCTCCACTGGCCCTGCCTGGCGGCGCCGCGGCGGCTCGGGACGATCAGCGCCACGAGAACGAGGCCAGATTCAATGATCATGATCGTCAAGTCGCGCATGATTATTACAACCAGCACCGGAAAACCCCCGGTTTCAGAGACGACGACCGACTTCCTGCTGAGTCCCAGGCGCGACTTCAGGAGGGCTACGTGATGGATAAGGATATGCGGAGAATGTCCCATCCCGCGCCCCCTGACCTGGTGCGCGGATTGGCCCCCGCCCGCCACGGATATCGTTACGTTGTCATCGGGGGGAATGTCTGCCTGGTTGATCACGACTATCGAATCCACGACGCTATCCATCTGGAGCTTGGCCTTGGCCTTTGAGGCCCAATCGGTAATGGAAATACGGAGGGATTCCGCGGTTCGGCGGGGCTCGGAAGTCCACTTACGCCAACCATCAATTCTACAAGTTAGGACCCGGAATTAGGGAAAAGGCGATAGGCAAATTCAAATTAAAAATTGAGGAGAGAAGACATGAGAAAAGTTATGACAGTAGTTTTTCTGGTTCTGGCTTTCACGGCGGCGGCTTTCGCCAAGGAGCCCCAATTGGAAAAAGCCACCAATGTCCTCAATGAAATCATGGCGACTCCCGACCGGGGCATACCCCATGATTTGCTCGACAAAGCCGTATGTGTGGGCATCGTTCCTTCGGAAATCAAGGCCGCTTTTGTGGTGGGCGCCAATTATGGACGCGGCGTAATGGTTTGCCGCAGGCATGGTGACGGTTCGTGGGGGGCGCCTTCAAAGTTCACCATGGGTGGCGGAAGCTTTGGATTTCAAATCGGCGGTGAGGCCACGGATGTGGTTTTCCTGGTGATGGACGAAGGGGGCGCACGAAAATTCGTCGCGGACGACGTTAAGCTGGGCGCGGATGCATCGATCACGGCCGGACCCGTGGGTCGTACCGCGGAAGCCGCAACGGACGCGCAACTTCACGCCGAGATTCTGAGCTACTCGCGGACGCGCGGCCTGTTTGCCGGGATTTCACTCGCCGGAACGGTAGTCAAGCAGGATCACGGTGAGAACAGAAGGCTTTACGGGCGTGACATCAGCGCCAAGGAGATTCTGTTCGGCGACGTAAGAGTTCCTCCACCGGCCTTTGAATTGAACGCGGCATTGAAAAGATACTCCCCTCGGGGCGGGCAGCCATTCTCTTCTGCCAGCCTATAGGGGGTCCACGGCAAAGGGGTTAGGAAGGCTAATGCCCTTTGCAGATCGCGCCTGGCTGGGCCCCTCCGTCCAGGTCAGGTCTTGCGGATGAACTGGAGGGGCTTCAGCGTCAATGGGGCAAACCCGATTTTATGGAGGTCATTTTTATGAAACGGTATCTGGGGATCTTGCTGGCTTTTTTCGCGGGGTCGGCAGGCCTGCAGGCGCAGAGTGCGGCAGAAACGCAGCAGCCGGAACACGTGCCGGTTTTTCGGGTGGTGGTCGTGGCACGAACCATTAAGGCCATCAACTACCGGCATCGGAGTGGGCAGACCAAGGTCGATTTCCGGGGTACCAGCCTGATGCCCCAAGCGATCGGCGACGCCGACGTGCAAAGCAAGGAAGGCGCCATTAAAGTGGACGTAGGCTTTAAGCACATGCAACCGGCCGCCAGCTTTGGCCCTGAGTACATGACCTACGTACTTTGGGGCATCAGCCCGGAAGGCCGCCCCGTTAATCTCGGCGAGGTCTTGCCCGACAGGGGTGGGAATGCGCGACTGAATGTGACGAGCGATCTGCAAGCATTCGGCATGATCGTGACCGCCGAACCCCACTTTGCCGTTACCAAGCCCAGCGACGTGGTGGTGATGGAGAATTTCGTTACCGACAAAACCAACGGAACAGTTGAAGAAATTGACGCCAAGTATGAGTTGCTGAAGAGAGGCCAATACACGGCGGCGGTGAATCCAGCCGAGCTGACGCCGATGGTCATCGATGAAAAGACTCCAATTGAAATTTACGAAGCGCGCAATGCCATCCGTATTGCCCGGTGGACAGGGGCAAAAACCTACGCGGCCGACGCGCTGAGCAAAGCCGAGTTGGACCTGCGGAACGCCGAAGACCTTAATATGAGCAAGGGTGACAGGAAAGACGCCATCACCAATGCCCGCGAAGCGGCGCAGATGGCTGAGGACGCGCGACTGATCGCCATCCGCAAGATGAACGAGGAAGAACAGACGCAAACCCGGCAGAATGCCGCCGACGCTCGAGCCCAGGCAGCCCAGGCGCAAGCTCAGGCTCAGGTCGAAGCCGACGCCGCCGCCCGGGCCAAGGAACAAGCTGAGCAAGCCCAGCGGGCGCAAACCCAGGCCGACGCCGCCAAGCAAGCCGCCGAAGCCCAGGCTCAGCAGGCTCAGTTGCAGGCTGCCCAGGCGGAGAGAGACAAAGCCGCTCTGCGCGCCAGGCTCCGGGAACAGTTGAATGCCATCCTCACAACGCGAGATTCCGCCCGCGGGCTGATCATGAACATGTCGGATGTTCTGTTCGAGTTCGGCAAGTACACCTTGAAGCCCGAAGCACGCGAGAAGCTGGCAAAAGTGTCTGGGATTTTGCTTGCTTATCCGGGGCTCACCATTGAGATCGATGGTTACACGGACAGCATCGGTAGCGATGGATACAATCAAACCCTTTCCGAGGAACGCGCCGGCGCGGTTCGTGATTACCTGACGTCGCAGGGAGTCCCGTCCGGCGGGGTCACCTCAAAAGGGTTCGGGAAAACCAACCCTGTGGCCTCCAATGACACCACCCTGGGGAGGCAGCAGAATCGCCGGGTTGAACTTGTGGTGTCGGGTGATGCGATCCGGGCTGAACTGAACTCTTCGCCGACGGGCGCGCACTAAGGCGGAGAGACGGCAGCGGGCTGGCGCAGATCTTAAAGGGTCCGCTCCAGCCCCCGAAGACCTTGACTCGCCCTATGAGCAAGGGGGGCGGTGATGATCAAAGCGCAAACCTTAGACCCGAATGTCAAGGGGATCGAGTTTCCAGAAGCGCCTCCGCAGCCGGCGGACCTGGCCGGCAGTAGCAATCTCCTGACCGCCTTCGTTGCCTGGTTCGGTGAGTTGGGAGTTTTCTGCTGGCAACTGGCGCGGGCGGTCATTACCCCTCCCTATGAATGGGGAGAATTAAGCCACCAACTTGATGAAGTGGGATCGAAATCCCTGCCCCTGGTGGCGCTGGCGGGCGCCGCGACCGGGGTGGTCATGTCTCTGCAAACGCGCTCCGGCCTCATCCGGTTCGGTGGCAAATCTTTGATTCCACTCATCATTATTTTATCCATCGTCAAGGAAAGCGGTCCCACCATTACCGGCCTGATTGTGAGCGGCCGTGTGGGCGCAGGCATCGGTGCGGAATTGGGTTCGATGCGAGTAACAGAACAGATTGACGCCATGGAAGCATCGGCGGTGAATCCCTACAAGTATCTCGTCGCCACCCGGGTTCTGGCCTGCACCCTCATGCTCCCCTTATTGACTTTGGTGGCCGATTTTGCGGGCGTCCTTATGGGCTGGGTTGCCTGCACCTTGGCAGAGCCCATTACGCTGCGTCTCTTTATCGACGTAGGCTTGAAATCCGTGCAGTTCAGTGATTTCCTTCCGCCGACATTCAAGACTGCGGTATTCGGCATGATTATCGGAATTATTGCCTGCTTTCAGGGAATGCGTACCAAGGGTGGGACGGCCGGAGTCGGACGGGCAGCCATGACCTCGGTGTTCTTGTCATCCCTCTTTGTAATTCTTGCGGACGTCTGGTTGGTTCGACTGATCCAGGTGTTTTTTCCGTAGGAAGGAAAGGAAGCGATGGACAGGAACGAAGTCGTCATCGAACTGCAAAACGTGCACAAGTCCTTCGGCCCACAGACGGTGCTGAATGGGGTAGATCTTACCGTGGGTCGGGGCGAAACGCTTTCGGTTTTGGGTCGCAGCGGAACGGGGAAAAGCGTCCTGCTCAGGTTAATTGTGGGTTTGCAGAAACCCGATACGGGGTCGATCCGCGTGCGGGGCCGGGATATCACGGGCCTTTCTCTTGACGAATTGAATGTAGTCAGGAAGAAGATCGGGTTCCTATTTCAGCAGGCAGCGCTCTACGACTCGTTGCGGGTGGAGGAAAATGTGGCATTCCCGCTTCGCCGCCACACCAACATTTCTGCGAAAGAACAGAAGGACCGCGCCCACGAACTGCTCGAACGCGTGGGCATGAAGAAAGAGCACTGGCGCAAAATGCCCTCGCAAATTTCCGGCGGAATGCAGAAACGGGTCGGACTGGCGCGAGCCTTGGCGCTCGCGCCGGAAATCCTTCTGTTCGATGAGCCGACCTCGGGATTGGATCCCATCTCTGCCGGAGAAATCGATGAATTAATTCTAAAGCTGCAGCAGGAGCACCGCACGACCTCGATCGTTGTAACTCATGACCTGCACGGCGCCAGAGCCATTTCCGACCATCTGGCGCTGCTCCATCACGGAAATGTCCTGATCAGCGGGACCTTTGAAGACCTGGAAAAGAGTGAGGACGAGTTCGTCACAGAATTTTTGCAGCAGGCTTCATAGGAGGCGGTTATGCCGAGATCAGTCAGACTGGGAATCTTCGTACTGGGAGCATTGACGATTCTGGCGGTGGGTATCTTTCTGATTGGGAGGCAGCAGGGTCTTTTCCGGACGGGGTACATTCTCAAGGCGGATTTCGCAAATGTTTCCGGACTTCAAAACGGCGCGGAGGTGCGCGTGGGGGGAATTGGCGAGGGCACGGTAAAAGTGATCCGGTTGCCCATGAAGCCGGGAGAGAAGGTGACGGTGGTCATGGAGCTGGCAAAACCAACTCGCAACGTGATCAAAAAGGATTCGGTAGGATCAATTCGAACCGAGGGGATGGTGGGCGCCAAATTTGTGGAGATTTCGTTTGGGTCCCAGGGCGCTCCTCCCGTGAAAGATGGGGATACGATTGCAGGCGAGCCTCCCATCGATTTCTCCGACTTGATGAAGAAGACTAACACCATTCTGGATTCCACGCAGTCGTTCACCAGCAGCCTGAGTACGGCGGCGGAAAATCTCGACTCGATCAGCGCGAAAATCAACGGGGGACAGGGATCCATCGGACAACTGGTTAATGATAAGGAAATATATAATCAGTTGAATGCTACCGCCGCTCAAGCCCAAGCCGGAGCGGCCGCCTTTAAGGATAATATGCAGGCGCTGCAACACAACTTTTTGCTGCGCGGCTTCTTCAACAAACGCGGCTATAGCGATTCGGCGGAGTTGACCGCGCATGCGATTGATTCCTTGCCTCAGGAGCCGTATATCCAGAGATTTTCCTACGACGCGCGCCAGCTTTTCGACAAGCCGGGTACCGCCAAACTCAATTCCGCCAAAGCATTGAATGAGGCGGGAGCCTATCTCCAAAACAACAAATTTGGTTCGGCGGTCGTAGTGGCTTACACGGGAGGGAAGGGCGACTCCGAGCGCGATAAAACCCTCACCGAAGCACGGAGCATGATGGTCCGCGAATACCTGGTTAAAAACTTCAGTATCTTGAACGATACTCTGCTCAAGACCATGGGCGTGGGAAAGGACGCACCGGAGGGAGATGCCAGCGCCGGGGGGGTTGAAATCCTGATCTATCCCCCCGGCTCAGGCGTTCCCTATGCTAAAAATCCGGACATTTCCAGTCATCAATAATGGTCATGCGGACTCGACTCACCATCCTATGCGGAATTGCGCTTTTCTTTGGCCATGGCTTGCATGCCCAGGAAGCTACCCCCGAGAGACAGAATCGTGTCTTTGAACTGACATCGTTTTTGTCGCCATCGCTCTTACCCACATCTTTGCCACCTCTGGCATCTTCGCCCGAATCACTGTTGCTGCCATCCTCTGCGGGACGCTCGGGAACCGCCAGCGCACTCACCCTTCAGGACCGGGTCAATATTTATCTGAAGACCTATACTGAGCCCAGCTTTTATTTGCTGCCGCCCATCGGCGCGGCCTACGACCAACGGGCCAACAATCCGCCCGAATGGGGACGGGGCCTTCAGGGGTTCGACCGCAGACTGGCTTCCGGATTTGGGAGGGATATCATCGCGCACACTCTCAAGTCGGGGTTTGCCGCCGCCGACCACGAAGATCCCCGGCACTCATTTTCCAAAATGCATGGGACCTGGCCCCGCGCCCGTTACGCTTTCGTTCGCACTTTTGAATCCCCCACCGATGGAGGCGGCAAATCCTTTGCCTTCGCGTCGGTTGCAGGGAATTATGGCGCCGCATTTATCTCCAACACCTGGTACCCCAAGCCCTATGCCACGGTCGGACACGCGCTGGGCCGCGGCACTTCGTCCCTGGCCATAGGTATTCTCGTAAATGAACTCCGCGAATTTAGTCCGGATGTTGGCAGGTGCCTTCACCGCTTCTGAGGTGGGCGCTACGGATGGGGCCGTTGCACCAGGGCGCTTGTTGCGGGTGGGGATAATCGCGAACGGATCAACGACTCCACCTGGTTCCACACGTGGGGATCACACTCAATTTCGATGTGGGGCCGCATGAAGAGGCTGGCGTACCAGGGATACCCGATGCATTGGATGGGATTATCCTTGTACTCGAGGTGATAGTTTCCGATGATTTGAGTGCGTGCCGCATCGGCGGCGCGAATTTTAGGCTGACCGTGAAGAAATCCCTCCGACTCGTAGAAATTCACAGCCTGGGCCACGTTGGGGGGGATGACGGCGTCATCCTCACCCCGCTTGGCGACGCTATCTACCTGGACCGTCAGCAGCACGGGGATGCCGTCTTTTCCCAGGTTGCGCGCCAGAGTGATGGCCTCTGACGCGCCCCAACTATGCCCATAAATGAGGATTCGGGCGTTTTGTTTTTCTTCGGCCGAGAGTTTCCCATCACCGCGTGTGTCCAGAAGGTTGAGGATTTTCTGGCGGGCATCCCTCCCGCGATCATTTTCAAATGCCTCGACATAAACGCCCGAAGAGTAGGACGCGCGAAGACGCGCAGCGAGCTGGACGGCGCTGTGGACCATGTCATCGTGCCGGACCATACCGCCCACAAAGCCGATAACGACGACGGGGGACCCCGCCGCAGCCCCGGTAGAGTTCACCGACCCCGCGAAACCATATTGGCCAGGGGAAAATAAAGCTGCTAAAAACAAGCAAGAAACGCGAATCAACATACGCATCTGCCCCACCACTGAGAAAACGATAACACAAAAGAAGACTCACGAGGGCGGAGTCTGAACAATATGACTCTGAATGGCAATTCCGGAAATTCGTGTATTTTAGGGAGAAGCTTGTACTATCTTCGGTAATATTAGAATAATAATGGCCTGATCGTTGGATTGTGGCCCCGCTACGCTGCGCCACCGGGCATTCGCACTTGCCCGCTGGCAAGGAAGACTAGCCCGGACTTCTCGCCACGGTTGGACGCAGCCGGAAGGGCGGGGCTTCAGCCCCGCCGAAATCGCGCCTCCCACCCTCTATTTCTCTTGCACCCCGCGCAGCTTGCGGCTGCAAGCTGCGCGGGGTGCGGGACTTGGAAATAATCAGGGTGTCCTTGCAACGGCGGGGCTAAACAGGCTGCGGGAAAACGTCCCAATACTGTCATTCTGAGGAGCCAGCAGGCGACGAAGAATCTGTAGTCGCTTGAAAATTCAAATCCAGATCCTTCGCTGCTGCTCAGGATGACAGCTTGGACGAGTTTTTCCGCAGCCTGTAAACCCCCGCCCTTCCAGAGTCGTGGTGAGAAATCCGGGTTAGCGAGCCAATACGGGATTGGAGGATAGGCAGTGGCCCCCTCCCCAACTCGGGATTTCGGGAGTCCGGCGAAAGCACTAATCCGGGAAACGCTTATCCGCTCGAACGATGCGAATCCTGTGGTCAGTGAATTTCGCGTGGGTTCCTGGAACCTCATATTTAGGCATATGACAGGTGGTGCAATCTTTCGTGCTCCGTGGGCAAGCTGCGGCGGGATGGCCGGACTTGCGCTTTGCGCCCTCAGTCGCAACGTGGCAACGGAGACAGCGGCTGTCATAGGAGCCCGCGTCGCGCGCAAGCGGCTGGTGCGGGTTGTGGCATGCGAGGCAGGTGATACGGGTGTCACCCTTTCCCCAGCACCGGCTCAGTTCAAGACGGTAAGGCTGAAAGCGCACCGTAGCGATCCCTATCATGCCCCCCTCCATGACGTCGGCCCAGGCGCGATGGCAGGCGCCGCAGAAGTCCACGGAATCGACGGGATCCAGCATGGCGGGATTCAGGACATGAGTTAGCCCCTCCGCGATGCGCCCCTCCCTCATTGCTGCCGCGTGCTTCGCGCCGGGCCCGTGACAGGCCTCGCAGGTGACTCCCGGGATGAGATGCTCAGGATCGAATTGGCCGCCGGCCGAGGAAGCCGTATTGTGGCACCCGAAACAAAGGTGGGCCTCCTCCGCTTCCATCTGACGGCCCATTGCCCTATCAGCGTCTGAGGGTGTGGAACGGGATTGCCCCGGCGTGATTTCCAGGGCCTCTAGCGCGGGAAAGTAACTAAGGCGGCCCTCGTAGAAAAGCCCCCCACGCTCGAAAACGTAAGTTTCGCCGACCTCTCCTTCGCCGAATGCCCACCCCAGGACAGCCGAAGCAAAGTGTGTGCCGTCGCTGACCGAGAAGACGGGTCTGCCCTCGGCGCGCGTGAGGTCATAAGCGTACGGGTCAAGACGGAAGCTCAGCCGCTCGTGCGCGGCGAGGATCTTCGAGTTTGCCGCGAGCGTGCCGGCTTTGGCCATAGGCGTAGTTTCCTGAACGGCCGCTTCGGAGGTATGACATTCAGCGCAGCGCTCCGGGCCCACAAATTCCTCGCGATGCGGCGTGCTCTGGGTGGGCCACCAACCCGGGGAACGGACGCGCTCCTGGGTAGCCATGGGTTGCCCCTTGGGACCTTGGTCTTGAGGCCTACCCGCAGCGCTAAGGGCCGCGCCGCACGCCGAAGCCACGAGGAACCCCAGAGCTCGCTTGCCAATCTTGTGCATGCCCAGTCCTGAAATGGAAGCGAAGCGGGCGGCCTTTGACGCCATCGCTCATGCCCCAAATCCGGCCATAGTTCATGCAGGTGTACACCGAAAGGGTGTCCAATTGCAAGATGTGAGGGTAAAGGCTTCCGCTAACACATAAGGTTGATTGGTGGGCCTGGGTAGAGTTGAACTACCGACCTCACCCTTATCAGTTGTTAGAAATGGGTATATGACAGATTGCGATATACTAATATTGAGTAATATTCATGCGCCTTCCATGTGGGTCGTGGCCTTACGCTGATTGTGACCGATTACGATGGTTTTTGATCGAGAGGGGAACCAAAAGGGTAACCAAATTTTCCTGCCCTGAAATGGTACAACTGGCAATGGGGCGGCGTCGCGGGTGAGGAGGATTACCATGCTCGCATCCCGCCGACGCGTCCTGGGGCAACGTGGTGCAACGGCGGGGCATTCTGTGAGGTGCCTTGACTACGGAAGGGAAATTAGAACTGCTTCGGGATGCCAGCCTGCTTCAGGACTCCGTTGGCCGTGTGGCGGGATAGAATCTTGTAGTCCACCGGGAAGCATCGCTGCGTGATCGGGCTGTACCAAATCTCGTGATCCCCGCGCCCGGGACGATCGTATCGGCAACCATTGGCGCGGAGGACTTCCTTGAGTTTCGGCGTGTAGCTTACCATCAGGACCCGACGGGCACAGAAGCAGTTTCTTCATGATGGGCGCGAACCAGAACGTCAACCACCTTTTGACCCGGTTCCAGCCCGCCGTTTAACTCAAAAAGCTCCGGCACTAAAACCCGGACCTTCTCCACCAAAGCATTCATGGATTCAGCTTCGGCTACAAAACCAGGGATATCGTCACTCTCCGCGACCCAAACCCCCGCCTCGGAATCCCAATGTGCATGGACTTCGTAGATTTGACTCATGCCAATGCGCTCCCCATGCAAAAGCCTAACACCTGACACCATGTATTACAACCCATCATCCCCTTTTTCAATGGCCCGAAGTTCAAGGGATGGGGGAGGTGGCTGGCGCCGCCCATTTTGAAGGAACGAAGGGGCAGCGGGCTTGCTCATGTTAAAAAAATAGAAAATGCAGCTCATCTAATTGACACCACATCGCTTGAGCGGACTGCGCTGAAATTGACTAACTAACGCGCTCCTCGATGCAGTGCAGGGCCTGCACTGGAAAAGCGAGCCAACCTTCGGCCCCGCTGCTGTAATACAATACTCTCACTTTTATCCGAGTCGATGCTGGTTTAGGAGACTCTCGTGAGGTACTCAACGCTCGCCGTTGTATTGTTCTCGATAGCCGCGACAATGCTCACTCCCCTCGTCGGGGCGCAGGAGAAAGCCCTTTCCAGAATCCAGGTTCAAGCCCTGGTACGCGACGGACTTGGAGACGAAACCGGCGCCAAGGCCATCGAGCAGCGGGGTATCGACTTTGCTCCTACCGCCGATTTTCTCCGAAGCCTCAAAACCGCGGGAGCCAGCCGAGAATTCCTAGCCGCCTTGCAGACGGCGAAACACCCTGTGCAAGACAATGTGAAAAAGCCCTTAAACCAAATTCAGGTTTTCGTCCTCCTCGCGGGGCAGGTGCCCAGCCAACGCGTGGCGATGCTGGTTCGGGAACGCGGTGTCGATTTCACACCCAGCAATGAGTATCTCCGGGAAGTGCGTCTGGGCGGCGGTGACGACGAATTAGTCACGGCGCTGAAGAGCGTCAAGGTGACGAAGCCCGCGACTGTTGATCCAGGCGCACAGGCTAGGCAGGACGAGGTACGGCAACACGTGGCGCGCGGAGCGGAACTCCAACACAAAGGGCAATTTGCGGCGGCTGAACAGGAATATCGTGCGGCGTTGCTGCTCGACCCTGAAAATGCCGACATTTACGTGAGCTTGGCTCTTGTTCTAAGTGGGCAGCAGAAGCATGACGATTCCGAAGCGGCCGCCCGCGAGGCATTGCGCCTGAACCCTGATAATGATCAGGCGCACTTCATCCTGGGGATGGAGCTCAAAATGAAAGGCGACTGGGATGGGGTGATCGCGGAAGACCGTAAGGCCCTACGCTTGAACCCCAACAATGCCGAAGCGCACACCGAGCTTGGCACGATGCTTGTACAGAAAGGCGACTTGGACGGTGCGGTAGCGGAATATCATGCGGCGCTTCGATTAGCACCCAATGATGCCACCACGCACGTCATTCTCGGCTATGCGCTCGGACAGAAGGGCGACTGGGACGGGGAGATCGCCGAAGAGCGAGATGCACTGCGCCTGAACCCAAAGTATGCCGACGCCGACTGGGTCAGTATGGTCCACTCTGACCTTCGCGATGCGCTCTGGCATAGGGCTGACTGGGATGGTTTGATCGCGGAGGCTCGCGAAGAGCTGCGCCTAAACCCCGATGACGAAATGGCGCATTTCGTCCTTGGCATCGCGCTCGGACACAAGGGCGACATGGACGGAGAGATTGCGGAATACCGCGAGGCGCTGCGCTTGAAGCCCGATGACGACAACGTGCAAGCCCTCATTGGCCTCGCACTCTCGCAGAGGGGCGACTGGGATGGTGCGATTGCGGAATACCGTGAGGCTATACGCCTGAACCCGAAGAATGCCGACGCGCACTATAACCTTTGCACTGCGCTCGAAAAGAAGGGTGATATCCATGGCGCCCGCGAGGAGTGCCACGCCGCTTATTCGCTCAGCCCAGATAACGCTGATTTCAAGAGTGCAGATGAGCGGATACAAGCGATAATATCTGTCCCTACCGCAGAACTGCCCCTACGACCCGGCCAATTGCCAGCAATCGAATTCAAGAAACTTGAGGGTACGTGTCGGTGGGAAACTAGTGGCCAACTTCTGTGTGACATCTATAACGGCTCGGGCTGGGATATGTCTGAGGTAACCGTTCAGATCACGGTTAAACAGCCTGGGGGTGAAATTGTACTCTCCCGGCAGTACCGCTTAGCCAAGTACTTCACGCTCTCGGACTCATACGCCGCCCGGCAAAACACGCACCCAGACCCAAAGAAATATCTAGAGTCGCTAAAGTCCTCTCAGTTCTTTGGTGAGTTGGGTCTCTCGCTAACGCCAAGCCAACATTGGGAATGGAGCTTCGTGGGCGCCGCAGGGATTCCGCATCAGGCTCAGTAGAGGGAACTTGGAAACGTCGATCCATGGTGTGGGGTGGTCCCCGCCGTTTCGAGTTGTCTCCGGACCCAGTATTATTCCAGCATGTTGGGCAGGACAAATGCGATTGCGACCGTGAAGTGCTGACCAAACGATAATCTGCACGCAACTCAGAGTTCTAGGCGCGGACCTTGGGTGAGGCGTGAGATCAGGCTTCAGCGGGCTCCCGCCGGCAACTTGGTGCCCGCTTGCCGATCTGACACCAATGTCAAGTTCAAACTCCAGTTTAATCCT
Organism: Terriglobia bacterium; assembly: GCA_049519635.1. Taxonomy (GTDB): domain Bacteria; phylum Acidobacteriota; class Terriglobia; order UBA7540; family UBA7540; genus Bog-366. The sequence goes on from JBEKQO010000174.1 coordinate 14,108, forward strand.
GGCTGGAGGCCGAATGCACGTAATGATGGGAAACGGCCTGCGGTGCCCCTCTTCGCGTATGACGAATATCACCGAATCGCAGTTCAAGGCTTGATCCGGGCGGGCTGGCTTAATTCAATACTCTCGACTCGAATCCACCGACTGGACACCAAGTAGGAAAGATGGGGTTCAGCCATTGATTTTTTCTCCCCTTTCACCCTTCCGGGCCACGACCTCCACCATGAGGCCAGCGTCGGCAAGTTTTGCCAGAATGTCATTAAGGGGCGCAGCAGCATGGCCGGCGGGGTATTCCATTCGCCAAGTCAGGTCGCGCAAGTACGAACGGAAAAATTTCCCGGCGTCCGTGACGACGGAAACCGGGGCCACCGCAAAAGGTGTTTGCCTTGGCTGGTAGGAAAGCAGGCGAACTCCCTGCGGTAACGTGGCCCTTACCTCTTCGAGAGATGGCGGACGACTTTCCCGGTCACGAAGGAAGGCTATGGCTGCCTCTCGTTCGCGCCGAAGTTCTGAAACCAGTTTTTCCACTTCGGGCCGATCCGGGCCGCGGACCTTCAACCTTTCCCCCTCAAGGCGCACTCTGCAGCCGAAGGCTGAGAGGCGGTCGAGCACCTCGATTGCGCTCATGCTTCCCATTCCACCTCCACCTTCATCTGCTCTTTTTTCTCTTCCCCTTCCGCTACTTTCAAAGTGTCAACCTGTCCACCACCCCCATTTTTCTTGAGTGAGATCCCACTTCCCAGGGAGTCAACCGCATTTCCCGTTGACGGCTTCAATTCATCATTTTCGCAGGTGTTTATGGGGTCAGTTGACGGGTTGACGGCTCGCAACGGGGGAGAAGGGGGGAGATAGAGGGAAAATGCGTCCTTGAACTGTCGCAACGTGTATCCACGTGATTGGGAGTCCTTCCCACCGATACGGTCCGGCACGATCTCGAATGGCCTTAGCAGCCGGGCAAGACGTGCTGGTGTGATTGGCTTACCGTGGCTCCAATCCCCCCAGGGGCTAGTCTCAATTTGGGCCAGTGCCTCGCATAGTTGGGCAGACGGTATCTCATCGACATGTTGACCGCTGAAAATGCACTCGATGTCGGAAAGCATCTTTACGCCAATCGAATCATCCTCACTTTGGCCGCCTCCGCTTAATTCGACGACCGCAGTCCTCCCCTGCGTGGGCCAGTCGCCTCCGGCCAAATCCGCAATCGCCAACAATGGCTCTGAGGTGTCGGCCTGCCGGTCACTCAGTTGCGCTGGAATCTGGGGTCTGGCTTGACGAAGATTCTCGATATTCGCCTCGCACCACACAGCAAGCCGCGCCGCAATCTCCGAGCCTTCCGACTGCGCCTCACGCTCGCGGAAACGTGCGACTTCACGACGCAGCGCCCGCTTTAAGCGAATGGGGATGCTTCTGTCAATCACTGTATCGGGCAGTGTCAAGCCCAATTAGAAATGTCCCCATGCTTACCCGGATAGAAGTGTCCCCTTTTTGAGTCTTAGTTTTCTTGTTCTTGGTCTCTCCTGGTATTTGCCTTTTGTTCTAGTTGTTGCTGGG
>JBEKQO010000175.1:0-15630 GCA_049519635.1 Terriglobia bacterium
TACGAATTGACTTACATCCGCAAGGATGGCAGCCGCTTTCCCGCGGTCGTATCGGTCACGGCGCTGCGCGACGAACGGGACGGGATCATCGGCTATCTGCTGATCGGAACCGACAACAGCGCACGCAAACGGGCGGAAGAGGCTCTGCTTAAGGCGGGTGCCCTCCAGAGCGCCATCTTCAACAGCGCCAACTTCTCCAGTATCGCCACCGACGAGAAGGGGGTCATTCAATTATTCAATGTCGGCGCGGAGCGCATGCTGGGCTATACGGCCGCCGAAGTTCTGAACAAGATCACCCCGGCCCACATCTCCGATCCGCGGGAAGTAATCGCGCGCGCCAAAGAGCTGAGCAACGAGCTCGGCACGACGATTACTCCGGGCTTCGAGGCCTTGGTGTTCAAGGCCTCGCGCGGGATCGAAGACATTTACGAGCTCACCTACATCCGCAAAGATGGCAGCCGCTTTCCGGCGGTCGTATCGGTCACGGCACTGCGTGACGATCAGGACGCCATTATCGGCTATTTGTTGATCGGGACCGATAATACCGCACGCAAGGAGGTGGAAGCAGAGCAGAAGAAGCTCGATCAGCGCTTGCGCGACCAGCAATTCTACACGCGCTCTCTTATCGAATCCAATATTGACGCGCTGATGACTACCGATCCGTCCGGCATCATCACGGACGTCAACAAGCAGATGGAGGCGCTAACCGGTTGCACGCGCGACGAACTGATCGGCGCGCCCTACAAGAACTACTTCACCGACCCGGAGCGGGCGGAGGAAAGCATTAAGCAGGTGCTGAGCCAAAAGAAGGTGGCCAACTACGAGCTCACCGTGCGCGCCAGGGACGGCAAGGAAACCGTGGTGTCGTATAATGCCACCACTTTCTACGACCGCGATAGGAAGCTGCAAGGCGTGTTCGCCGCGGCGCGCGACGTCACGGATCGCAAACGCCTGGATCAAGTGCTGCAGGAGAAAAACGTTGAGTTGGAGAACGCCAAGTCCGTGGCGGAAAAGGCGAACCGCGCGAAGTCGGACTTCCTTTCCGGCATGAGCCATGAGCTGCGCAGCCCGCTCAATGCCATCCTGGGTTTTGCCCAGTTGATGGAGTCTGACTCCCCGCCCCCGCCGCCCTCCCAGATGGAAAATATTACCCAGATTCTCCAGGCGGGATGGCATCTGCTGAAGTTGATCAACGAAATCCTCGACCTCGCGAAGATCGAGTCCGGAAAGGTGCCGATGTCGGCGGAACCGGTGTCACTGGGCGAGATCATGCGCGATTGCCAGGCCATCATGGAATCGCAGGCACAACAGCGTGCCATTCGTATCACCTTTTCCCCAGTCGAACCTTGTTGGTTTGTCCATGCCGATCAAACCCGGTTGAAGCAGGTCCTCATCAACCTTCTTTCCAACGCCATCAAGTACAACTGCGAGAAGGGCACCGTGGAGGTGAAGTGTACCACGAGCAGCCCGGAACGCATTCGCGTCAGCATCCGGGACACCGGCGCGGGATTGACTCCGGAAGAACTGGCGCAGCTATTCCAACCGTTCAATCGCCTCAGACAGGAGGCCGGCGATGTGGAAGGCACGGGCATCGGCTTGGTGGTGGCCAAGCAACTGGTCGAGCTGATGGGCGGGGAAATGGGCGTGGAAAGCACGGTGGGGACGGGAAGCGTCTTCTGGTTCGATTTGCCCGCGGCGGAAGCGCCACAACTTGCAGATGAAGTAGCCGAAGCCGCAGTCCCTCCCGAACCGCAAGTGCCGCAGGATGCGCCGCTGCGCACATTGCTGTATGTTGAGGACAACCCGGCGAACCTGAAGCTGGTCGAGCAACTTATCGCGCGCCGCCCCGACTTGCGCCTGCTGACCGCGGTGAACGGACGCCTCGGCGTCGAGGTTGCGGGCACATCCCAACCGGAGATGATCCTGATGGACATCAATCTGCCGGACATTAATGGATTTGAAGCCCTGAAAATTCTGCGTGAAAACCCCGCCACCGCGCACATTCCCGTCGTGGCCCTCAGTGCGAATGCCATGCCCCGCGACATCGAGAGGGGCATGCAGGCGGGATTTTTCCGGTACCTCACCAAACCCATCAAGATTATGGAGTTCATGGACATGCTGCACGTGACCCTGGAATTTGCCGCCCAGGGGTCAACCAGCGCGAGGGAGGCGGGGCGCTTGGCATGATCAATTCATCGGACGTTCTTAGCGCCAGAGTGCTGATCGTTGACGATCAGGAGGCTAACGTCCGCCTCCTCGAGCGCATCCTGCGCGGCGCCGGTTATTCCTCTGTCGAGGGCACTACGGATTCGCGCACGGTCTGCGAGCTTCACCGGCAAAACCCCTACGACCTGATCCTGCTTGATCTCCAGATGCCCCGCATGGATGGATTCACGGTGATGGAAGGGCTTAAGGAAATCGAAACGGAGGGTTACCTTCCGGTGCTGGTGATTACCGGTGAACCGGGGCACAAGCTGCGCGCGCTGCAAGCCGGCGCCAAGGATTTCATTACCAAACCGTTTGAGCTGGCTGAGGTGCGGGCCCGCGTATTCAATATGTTGGAAGTGCGGCTGTTGCAGAAGAAATTGCGCAATTACAATGAGGTGCTGGAACAAAGGGTTCGGGAAAGAACCGCCGATTTGCAAGAAAGCTACCAGGAAACCATTTTTACCATGGTCCGCGCCGCTGAATACAAAGACGAAGACACCGGCCTTCACTTGCAGCGCATCAGTCATTATTGCCGTGAGCTCGCCGAAAAGCTTGGGATGGATCAGAATTTCCGGGAAACGATTTTCTTCGCGAGCCCCATGCACGACATCGGCAAGATAGGGATTCCCGACCATGTTTTGCTCAAGCGGGGCTGCTTAACGCCGGATGAGGGGGAGGTCATGAAGGGGCATGCTATTCTGGGAGCGAAGATCCTCGGCAATAGCAAGTCGTGTTATCTCAAGATGGGCGCCGAGATCGCCCTCAATCACCACGAGCGTTGGGACGGTGGGGGATATCCGAACGGAACACAGGGGGAAGCGATACCGCTAATGGCGCGCATCATTAATATCTGCGATATCTACGATGCGCTTCGCAGCCCGCGGCCTTATAAGATGGCATTCGACCATCTGAAGGCCATGGACACCATCACGCGGGGCGATGGCCGCACTCAGCCGGAGCATTTTGATCCGGTTATTCTTGCCGCTTTCAAGCAGAACCACGAGTCGTTCCGCCAAATCTTCGAGGCCCACGCGGAACAGCATCAAGTCGAAGTTGTTCGAAAAGGAAATGACGGAAAGCTTGCTCATATCCAAGACGGCGTAAGCGGGGGCATGCCCGGGTAAATCGCTGGATGTGCCACCAAAATGCGCGGAAAAGCCGTCAATTCGCGCCAATGAATTGAGACGAATTTCATGGTTAGTTCATCCGACATCCTTAACGCCAGAGTGCTGATTGTTGACGATCAGGAGGTCAACATCCGCGTGCTCGAGCGCATGCTGCGCGGCGCCGGCCACACCTCCGTCGCGTCCACGACCGACCCACGCAAGGTCTGCGAGCTTCACCGGCAAAACCACTACGACCTGATCCTGCTCGATCTCCAGATGCCCGGTATGGATGGATTCGAGGTGATGGAAGGCCTTAAGAATATCGAAACGGAGGGCTACCTTCCCGTTCTCATGGTCACCGCCGATCCCAGTCACAAGCTGCGCGCGCTGCAAGCCGGCGCCAAGGATTTCATCAGCAAACCGCTCGATCTGGCCGAGGTGCGGGCACGGGCTTACAATATGCTGGAAGTCCGCCTGCTGCACATGGAAGCGAAGAATTACAGCAAACTGTTGGAGCAGACGGTGTGGGAATTGGAGGCAAGCCGGGAGGTGATCCGTCTTAAAACCCTGGAGGAGCGAAAGAAGCTCGATCAGGAATTAGCCTTGGCGGAGGAAACTCAGAAATGCCTGCTTCCCCGTTCCTTGCCGCAGTTTGAGAATTTTCGCGTCCATGCTTTCAATACTCCCACACGCTACGTGGGGGGGGATTTCTACGATTTCCTGCCACTGAGTTCAGGGGAATTGATGGGAGTTCTGGCCGATGTCTCCGGCAAAGGGATCTCCGCCGCCCTGTTAAGTTCCATGTTACTGGGCGCTCTCAGCTCGGAATTTCGCTACCGGACCCAACCGCAGGAGGTCTTGAACCGGGTCAACCAACTCCTTTTCGAAAAAACTCTTCCCGGCCGGTTCGTTACGCTCTTTCTCTTTCTCCTGAGCCCGCAGGGCATGGGGGAATTCATCAGCGCGGGACACAATCCCGCCTATTTGTTTCGTTGCGCCACAGGTAAGATCGAAGAGTTGTCCTCCGGCGATTTGATCCTGGGAGCCTTCGCTTCCGTCTCTTACCAATCCTCCCCGCTCCATCTCCACCCGGGAGATATTTTGGTGGTTTATTCCGATGGCCTTACGGAAGCGCGAAACCTGAAGGACGAAATGTTCGGAGAGGAAAGACTCCTGCAGCTCATTCAGCAAGAGGCCCCCACAGGAAGTTACGCGCTCCAGCAAAAGCTCTTGCAAGCGATTGAGGAATTTACTCACGGCATGCCGCAATCTGACGACATCACCTTCCTGGTCGTCGAAAAATACAAGTGAAACAATCAGACCCGCCATAGGAGCTAACCCATGGAAAGTCCATTTCCACGCCGAGCTGCTGCGAACCCTACGCAGTACAATATTGATGCCATCGCCAAGCTGGAGCATGAGGCCCATGATCGCCGGACCTCCACGGAGCGAGTTAGCGACGTCATTACCAAACTTGTGGGCAACGTGGGATTCCTACTGGCGCAATTGTTTCTGATCTCCGCCTGGAGCCTGATAAATCTCCATCTGATCCCGGGACTCAAAGCTTTTGATCCATTTCCTTTTGGCGTCCTGGCTCTCGTCGTCTCTTCCGAAAGCGTGTTTTTGACGATCTTCGTGCTTATCAGCCAAAGTCGAATGGCCCGCCAGTCCGAACGGCGCTCGCATCTGGACCTTCAAGTCGGCATGCTTTCTGAGCAGGAACTGACAACCGTACTGCAAATGCTGCAGAAACTCTGCCAGCACATGGGCGTGAACGTAGACTCTTCCAAGCAAGAGGTCCAGTCATTTAGCAAGACCACGGACGTACACAAGCTAGCCACGGAACTAAAGGACAAGCTTCCGGAGGAATAACCATGCCCGCTATGCTTCTAGGGATGGACTACACAGGCGGCGGAAAAACTCTCCCGTGCTGTCATTCTGAGATAGCCGTGCGGCTGCCGATGATAGGCGGAAACTCGGGTCGAGGAAGGGTAGCGCGGACCTGTTTTCTAGGTCCGCGGCTTTTCCTTTTCCATCGGGGACGAGCCGCGGACCTAAAAAACAGGCGCTACACCTGCTCTTCCGGTCCATCAGGGACTGCCACAAGTGGACAACGCGGCGGAGACGACGTAAAGTTTTCATGTGACCAGCCGCACGAGTCGTTTACCGCTAATAGCTCGCGCCGAGCGGCATCGCGGCCGCACGGCTGTTGTCGATTCGCAGGGGGCCTTCACCTACAACGATTTGCTGGAGGCATCGTCGCGCGTGGCGGCGGCGCTGCTCGCTGGTCGCGAGGACCTTCAGGAAGAGCGCGTGGCGTTTCTGGTGACGCCGGGGTTTCCGTGGGTTGTGGTGCAGTGGGGAATCTGGCGGGCCGGTGGCGTTGCCGTCCCGCTTCCGCTCAACTCGCCAAAGTCTGAGTTGGATTACTTCATCGACGACACCGGGGCATCCACCCTGCTGTTTGATGCTCTAGCGGAATCCTTGCTGGCCCCGATTGCCTCCGCACGTATCATCCGCGCGTTATCGTGTGACCAGGTTCTGGCCAGCCAACCAGAAGAGTTGCCGGGCATCAACAGCCAGCGGCGCGCCATGATTCTCTACACCAGCGGCACCACCAGCCGGCCGAAGGGCGTGGTTACAACCCACGCCAACATCAAGGCTCAAATCGTGAGCCTGGTGGAGGCATGGGAGTGGTCGGGTCAGGATCGCATTCTGTTGTGCTTGCCGTTGCACCACGTGCACGGAATCATCAACATTGTTTCTTGTGCACTATGGTCGGGCGCCGTCTGCGAGATGCTGCCACGCTTCGACGCGAATGCCGTGTGGCAGCGCATTTCCGGCGGCAGCGTGACTCTGTTCATGGCGGTGCCAACCGTCTACGTGAAGCTTATTGCTGCCTGGGACGCGGCATCGCCGGAGCGCCGCGCTGCTCTCAGCCGGGCATGCGGCAGGTTGCGTTTGATGGTGTCGGGCTCGGCGGCGCTGCCGGTGAGAACGCTCGAACGCTGGAAGGCCATCAGCGGCCACACGCTGCTGGAGCGCTACGGCATGACGGAGATCGGCATGGCGCTGTCAAATCCGTTGCGGGGCGAGCGCGTGCCGGGCAGCGTCGGAACGCCACTGCCGGGCGTCGAGATACAGCTTGTCGGCGAGAACGGCAAACTGGTTCCGCCGGGAACACCGGGCGAGATTGAAGTCCGTGGTCCCAGCGTGTTCGCGGAGTACTGGGGCAGGCCGGGCGCCACGCGCGAGGCCTTCCGCGAGGGCTGGTTTCGCACGGGCGATACCGCGGTCGTCGAGAACAGTGTTTACCGCCTCCTCGGGCGGACGAACCTTGACATCCTCAAGACGGGAGGACACAAAGTGTCCGCACTGGAGATTGAGGAAGCGCTGCGCGAACATCCCGCCGTTGCCGACTGTGCCGTTGTCGGCGTGCCCGATGCGGAGTGGGGCGAGCGCGTCGGCGTGGCTCTGGTGCTGAATGCCGGCGATGCCATCGATCTGCCGTCGCTCCGCGCCTGGGCCAAAGAATTTCTCGCGGCGCACAAACTCCCATCACGCCTCCTGGTGCTGGACGCCCTGCCGCGCAATGCGATGGGAAAGGTCGTGAAGCCCACGGTCGCGGCGATGTTTCAAACTGCGGGCGGCGGCGATGCGGGGATGTAAGACGAGTCTGTTCTGGCCCCGGTAGGGGCCAACCATGAGTAGCCGCAGATTTTAACCTGCGGATCGTAAAGGCCGCCTGAAAGGTCAACCCCAGCGGGGTTGAACCTGCGAAGGTTCGGACCCTCCGGGGCGAAGTAATCTCTCGTCTTTCTCTTCCGTAGGGTTCACCTACGGCTACTCAAGGTCAAGGCTGTCCAAATTAGCGAACGTCCTGAGTAGTTCACGCGGCTCTGCCGCTCCGCAGTGCGGAAAGGCTCCGCCTTTCCGGGCCAAGTCATATGATATTTCTCATCCGCGCCGCCGGGAAGGCATAGCCTTCCCGGCGGCGCGGATGAGGTTGGTTGGTGTTCTCGCACGACGGAAAGGCCCAGCCTTTCCGCACAGCAAGCGGCGAAGCCGCAGGCCGCCATTCACTGAACGCTGCGCATTTTGGACAAGCTTGACTCAAGTTATCCCGCTTCGCGGGGCTCGGCACGCGCTCTGCGCAATCAACTTGACCCCCTCATTGCAGAGGATAACCCCATGGCCGATGGAGCAAGGGCGCTTCCACACCCCGCAAGTCACACCAGACTCTCACGTCAGCAAATCGCTGGATTCTGGGGCGCATGGGCCGGCTGGACCCTGGACGGCATGGACTCGGTGATCTATGCCCTCGTCCTCAGTCCCGCACTGACCGAGTTGCTTCCGAAGTCGGGGGTCGTGGCCACTCCCGCCAATGTGGGGTTGGCGGGATCGACGCTGTTCGCACTCTTCCTTGTCGGATGGGGACTATCGTTAATTTGGGGACCGATAGCTGACAAGTTTGGCCGCACTCGCGTGCTCGCCGCCACAATCTTTGTTTATGCCACCTTCACCGCGGCTGCCGCTTTGTCGCAGACGGTGTGGCAATTGGGGTTGTTCCGTTTGCTGGCGGGCATCGGGATTGGCGGCGAATGGGCGCTGGCCGGAACCTACGTCGCCGAAGCTTGGCCGGAAGACCGCCGCAAGATGGGCGCCGGATATCTTCAGACGGGCTATTACGCGGGCTTCTTTCTGGCTTCCGCCCTCAACTACACGGTAGGAGCGCGCTATGGCTGGCGCGCCATGTTCTGGTGTGGCCTCGCGCCCGTCATGGTGGCCTTCATGATTCTGTTCCGCATGAAGGAGCCCGAGCGCTGGCAACAAAAAGCCAAGGTAAAAGCCCCTGGTGGATTTTCTTCCCTGCGCAGGATCTTCAGCCCTCCGTACACGCGGCGCACGCTGGTCAACACCGTCCTTTTGGCCGCGGCCATCTGCGGACTCTGGGCGGGGGCAGTTTATGCGCCGACGGCAATTATCACCTTGGCGGAACGTGCCGGCATGCTACGGCCGCAGGCCGTGCGCCTGTCTTCCCTCAGCATGGGCTTGCTGTCCCTTGGGACCATCCTGGGATGCCTGGCGGTTCCGCCACTGGCCGAACGCTTTGGCCGCAAGCCAACCCTGACCCTTTACTTCTTTGGGATGGCGACCTGTATTCTCCTCAGTTTTGGCTGGGCGTTCTACCTGCCCAAGGGACTCCATCCCTTCATCGCCGTGCTGTTCTTTTTAGGCTTCTTTGGCGGCAATTTTGCCGTTTTCAGTCTCTGGTTGCCGGAGCAGTACGGGACCACGGTGCGCGCGACCGCGTTTGCATTCACCACTTCGTTCGGACGCTTCATTGCCGCGGGAGTCACCTTTGGGGTCGGCGCGCTGGTCAGCCGCATGGGGACTCTCGGCTGGCCGGTGGCGTTCACTGCCATTGCCTTTGGGATCGGCATGCTGGCCATTCCCTTCGCAGTAGAAACCCGGGGCCAAGTGCTGCCTGAGTGACGCGGTTTTCTCACCACGCATGGGCGCCCATAGAGGGCTGCCGGAAGGGCGGGGCTTTAGAGGCTGCGGAAAAACGCCTCATCGCGGACAACCACCCCGTCGCCAAGGGTGCCACCCCTCCTGAATCAGGAGGGGAGTTTCTAAGGAACTCCCCTCCTCAGTTGAGGAGGGGTGGCGCGCCGAGCGCCGGAGTGGTGCTGACAAGGGGATCAAGCCGTGGTGTTGATAGTGACAGCGCCAACGGGTTTTTCCGCAGCCTGTTTAGCCCCGCCGAAAACGCGGCTCCGCCCCTTGTTTGTCTTACGCCGCGCGCGCCCGCAACCCCGCGTGGCATGTTATAATCGCCCTCGCGCAAAGGTCCGCGACGCTGATGCGTTTTGCCTGCCGAATTCCCTTTCCGGTTGCTGCTCCGATTCTCGCGCTGGTGCTTTTGCCTTCAACTACGGTTAACCCTACACGAACAATCGCAGCTCACGCCCCGAACGCCCAGGCGGTTCCGCCAGGAGTTGCCAGCCAGAATCCCTCTGCGGCAACTCCTGCCCCGACGGCAGCGGAGATCTGGAACGAGGCAGCGGGAGCGCTGGCAGCCAAGATCCTCGAGCATCTAACTTCCGGGAACGCGCTGGCGCTGACGGTAAAGAATATTTCCTCGCTGGGAGACGATGACGTTGCGCAGGTACGGCGCGCGTTGCGATCCCAATTGCGCAGCCGGCAAGCCCGCTTGACAGCAAGCAAGCAGGCGAACGCCGATGTTCAGGTGACCCTTTCCGAGAACACGGAGGCTTACCTCTGGATTGCTGAGATTCGTGACCACTCTTTTCCCCGCGCTCTGGGCGAGGACACGGGAAACCCCGTTGTGATGGTCTCTATAGCGCGCACAAGTGTGGATGACCGTCACCCCACCGCCGAGCCCCTGAGTATTCGCAAGACTCGCGTTTACCTACAGTCTGACCCGATGCTGGATATCGCGCTGCTCGAGAATCCGCCCGTGGGGCCGGCAAGCTCGCCAGTGCCTGCGGGTGCGGCGGCTCGCATTCTTGTGCTGGGGCTCGACAGCGTAGCCCTTTATGAAAAAGTGGAGTCTCCTGAAACCGGGGGGAAAGGTGGGGGGCAGTGGCGCCCTAAGCAATCGGCGCCATTCGCACGGCTTCGCCCCTGGCCACGCGACGCGCGCGGCCGGATCATTGTCCGCCCCGATAGCCGGTTTGACGCTTACCTGCCGGGATCGATTTGCAGTGGTGCGCTTGAGCCCGTTCTCACCCTGGAGTGCCACGAGAGCGATGAACCCTGGCCACTCGTCGGAGGAGAGGGGGAAGGGAACTCTGCCAACGCCAGTATTGGGGTTGGGCCGGCCGCCTACTTCACACCTGACCGCAACTTCTTTGATGGCCGAGTTAAGCTCGACGATGATCGCGAATTGAAGATGCCTCCCTTCCTGGCCGTCGTGGTCATGCCGCCGAACGGCGCCACCCATGCGGGGCTCCCGACGTTGTCGAGACGTGTTGCGCCCGGCGTCGCAGGGCCGCCAGGCTGGGTGCTGAGCGGACTGGACGGTCGCGCCCAACTGCTCAACAGCAACGCAGAACCGGTGGCGAATATTGGAGGCTGGGGCAGCCAGATCGTTGGCCTCCAATCCGGCTGTGGCGGTGGTTGGCAGCTATTAGCCAGCCAGGCGAGAGATCTCAACGAAACGGACGCGGTCCAGGCCTACGAGATCGTTAACCGCAAACCCGTGCCGGTAAGCACCCCGATTGAGTTTGGCGGGCCGATCACAGAATTGTGGCCTCTGGCGGACGGGTCTGAGGCTATCGCCATTTCTCGCAATCTCCAGACAGCAGACTATGAGGCGTTTCGCTTATCGGTTTCTTGCGGCCAGTAGCGCCGCTTGCCTGGCTCTCGCGGCAGGCGCGGCGACGCGGCCGCACTACGGCGGGACTCTGCGCGTGGAAATCCAGGCCAAACCATCGACCTTGGATGCGGCGGATTCGACTGATGTGGCGGAGGCTGAGGCGGTGCTCAAGCTGCGCGAGTTGATTTACGATCGCCTGGTCCGCCTCGATCCGCAGGGCCGGCCCGAACCCGCCATCGCCCTCACGTGGGAGCACGATGAGCAGGCGGTGAAGTGGCGTTTCAAGCTTCGTCCCGGCGTGAAATGGCAGGACGGCGCGCCGCTCACTCCCGAGGAAGTAGCAACGGCGCTCAAGGGCCTCGGGGCCGGCGCGTCGGTTCGTGTTTCGGGAGAGGGCCTCGAAGTCAACGCGGGCGGCCCGTCGCCCGGCCTGTTGACGACCCTCGCCACGGACGCTAGGCTGACTATCCGCCGCTCGGCAGTGGGGGCGCCGCCGCTGCAGGGGGGCTCACCCGTCGCCCTCCCGATTGGAACGGGACCCTTCCGCCTCACCAGTTGGGAACCCGGTCGCCGCGCCGTGCTTCAGGCCAACGAGGATTATTGGGATGGCCGCCCTTATGTCGATACGATCGAGATTTTGATGGGCCACGCCAGCCGTGATGAAGTGCTCGACCTGGAACTGGGAAAGGCGGACGTAGTGGAACTCGATCCGGTGGAGGCTCGTCGCGCCCAGCAGGAAAGCAAGAAGGTTTGGACCTCCGCGCCGGTCGAACTCCTGTGCCTCCGGTTTGGCCCGAACCGGCCTGCCGTGCAGGAGCGGCGGGTCCGCGTCGCCCTTGCCGATTCCATCGACCGCGTGGCAATCCAGAAAGTCCTGCTTCAGAACTATGGTGACGTTGCTGGAAGCATCTTTCCGCAGTGGCTGAGCGGCTATACATTTCTCTTTCCCACCGCCATGAATCTGGATCACGCGCGGCAACTGCGAGGGGAAATCGGCGTGGCGCCGGCGCTCAAGGTGGGTTACGATCCCAGCGACACGCTGGCTCGCCAGACCGCCGAGCGCGTGGCCGTGAACGCGCGCGATGCCGGGATCGCGCTCCAGGTCGTACCGCTCCCCGAAGGATGGACGGGGATGCCCGACCTGGGAGCCGACCTGGTGATACAACGTGCCCGGATCGACGGGCCGACGCTGGGTGAGGCGGCGCTGGAGGCGGCGGCCTCCCTGAGCTTCCCGGTGAACGGCGAGCCGGGCCAGCCTGAGCAAACCTACGCTGCCGAACGGCAGTTTGTCGAAACGATGGCGGTCGTTCCAATAATCCACATCCCGGAGTTGCTCGGAATCGGTCCCCGGCTCATGGACTGGTCCGCGACACCTTGGGGCGCATGGCATCTGGAACGTGTTTCGCTGGAAGGGGAAAAGCCTTGAGTTTCCGGGCAAAATTACTAACCGTCTTCACGCTGACGGTCGTCCTCTCGGTGGGGCTCGTAGCTTGGGCGGTCTCGTTTCTGATGCGCAATGCCTTCGAACGCCTCAATAATCAAAGGACGGCCGCCTTGGTGGCACAATTTCGGAGCGAGTTTCACAGGCGCGCGGAAGAGGTGACCCGGCGCGTGGAAGGCATCGCCAACGCCGATGAGACGCTGCACATGGCCGTCGGCGTGAGCGGCCCAGCGCCCGACTTCTCTTCCCACGTCGATGATGCCGCTGGACTCGCCGCCGCCCATCAGCTTGATTTTCTCGAGCTCATCGCCGCCGACGGCACCATCATTTCGTCGGCACAATGGCCCGCGCGTTTCGGTTACAAGGAAGAGTGGGTCACCGCACCGTCCGCTCCTAAGGACTGGGTAGCGCAAGGCGCGTTTTTGAAGCGGGAGGATCTTGCGGACGGAGTGGCGCTGGCGCTGATGGCGGTCCGCGTCGTGGAAGTGAGCGACAACAAGCTCTACATTGTGGGGGGAAAGAGGTTGGACCGGGAATTCCTGGCCTCCCTGGTCATGCCGGAAGGGATGCGGGCTCTGCTCTACCAGCAGGCAGGGCAGGCGCCAGGAGAGACAAGCGGCGGGCCGCCGAGCGCCAGTCAGCCCAACAATAAAGGTGTGGCGGACGGCCGACTGGTGGACGATGCCGGGCCTTTTCCGTGGGCGGACAAGCTCGCGCCACTCATTGCTCGCGTCCAGCGCGATCCCGCCGAATCGTCCGCCCAAGTCACTTGGACGGCTGACCCCGCGAGCGCCGAGATATTTCATGTTATCCCCTTGACCGGACTCAACAAGGAAGTTCTGGGGATGTTCCTGGTGGGCAGCTCGATTCGCGAGCTGGTGGAACTGGAGAAGCATATCCGCGCCGTGGCGATTGTGGTGGCGGGAGGAGGAATCCTGTTGGGCTTGGCGCTGAGTGGGTGGACGGCGGCACGCGTCACCCAACCGGTGGAGGAATTGGCCGCTGCCTCGCGGCAAGTGGCGGCGGGAAACTGGAACGTGCGGGTGGAAGCGCGCTCGAAGGATGAGTTGGGAGAGCTGGCGCGCGCCTTCAACCAGATGACGCAGCACATGGTGGAGCAGCGCGATCGCTTGGTGCAGGCGGAGCGCGTCGCGGCATGGCGCGAGCTGGCGCGCCGCCTTGCCCACGAGCTCAAGAACCCTCTGTTCCCCCTTCAAATCACGGTGGAGAACCTGCTGCGCGCCCGCGAGGTTGATCCCACCGAGTTTGACGAGGTTTTTCGTGAAAGCAGCCGGACCCTGCTGGCCGAACTGGCCAACATGAAGACCATCATCGGGCGCTTCAGCGACTTTGCCAAAATGCCGGCGCCCCAACTTCAGCCGGTAAATATCAACGAAGTCGTGCAAGGCGCCCTGAAGATTTTCGCGGCGCAACTCGACGCTCCGGGCAAGCCGCCCATCACCAGGCGAATCGAGTTGGATGAGACGCTGGGTCCGATTCAGGCCGACCCTGACCTGCTGCATCGCGCCGTGCAGAACCTGATTCTGAACGCGCTGGATGCCATGCCCGCGGGCGGAACCTTGACCCTGCGGACGCAAACGGCCACGGGCGGCGTGCGCCTGGAAGTGTCAGACACCGGCAAAGGCCTGACCAAGGAAGAGTGCCAGCGCCTGTTTACGCCCTATTACACCACCAAGCAGCACGGCACGGGGCTGGGACTCGCCATCGTGCAGTCGGTGGTCAGTGACCATGGCGGCAGGATCTCCGTCGAGAGTGAGCCCGAGCGGGGCACAACGGTCAGGATCGACCTGCCCGAATAGAGGAAATTACGAATTATGAATTACGAATTACGAGTTGCGGCGATACGATTGATAATCCCAATTTGTAATTTTAATTCGTAATTTGTGCGAGCCATGACTCCCAAAGCCCACTTGCTGATTGTCGATGATGAAGCGAATACGCTGGCTTCGCTCGCGCGGGCATTCCGCCTGGCGGGCTACGAAGCCACCGTGTGCGACTCTGCCGTTCGCGCTCTGGAACTGGTGAAGGCCCAAACGTTCGACATGATTCTTTCTGACGTGGTGATGCCGGAAAAGGACGGCCTCTCGCTTCTGGAGGACCTGAAGAACATGGAACTGCCCACTCCCGTGGTGATGATTTCCGGACAAGCACACATTGAGATGGCCGTGCGCGCCACTCGCCTCGGGGCCGTGGACTTTCTGGAAAAGCCGCTCTCCACCGAGAAGCTTTTGCTGACGGTGGAAAACGTTCTCCGCCTGAAACGGCTCAAAGAGGAAAACGAGCAATTGCTCGGACGCCTGGGCAGGCACGAGATTGTCTGGTCGGGCGAAGCGATGCGGCGCGTCATGGCGCAGATTGAGCGCGTCGCCGCCAGCGAAACGCGGGTGTGTATTCTGGGCGAAACCGGCACGGGGAAGGAGTTGATCGCGCGCACGCTGCACGAGCGCAGTCCGCGCCACGCCGGCCCTTTCGTTACGCTGAACTGCGCAGCGGTTCCGGCGGAGCTGATTGAATCCGAGCTGTTCGGGCATGAGAAGGGCGCCTTCACGGGCGCGGGTGCGCGCCACATGGGCAAGTTTGAGCAGGCCCAGCGCGGCACGCTTTTCCTCGACGAAATCGGCGACATGCCGCTGCCCATGCAGGCCAAGCTCCTGCGCGTGTTGGAAGAAGGCGAAATCGAGCGCGTGGGCGGCGACCGGCCCATTACCGTCGATGTGCGCATCGTGGTCGCCACGCATCGCCACCTGGAAGATCTGATCCGGCAGGGGAAATTCCGCGAGGACCTCTACCACCGCGTGTACGTCTTCCCGCTGTTCCTTCCCCCGCTCCGCGATCGCCCGGAAGACATTCCGGCACTTGTCGATCATTTCGCGCGCCAAGTCGCCGCACAGAACGGATGGAAGCCCGCTGCGTTCGCGATTGAGGCCATCGACGAGCTCAAACGCTACACATGGCGAGGCAACGTCCGCGAGTTGCGCAACATGGTGGAGCGGTTGCTGCTGCTCGCGACGGGTGACCGCGTGGACATGGCAACGGTGCTTGCCGCCCTGCCGCGGCAGACGGCTGCACCTCAGAGCGCGATGGACTTGGCCGTTGCCGGCACGCTCGCCCAGCGCGTCGATGGGTTCGAGCGCGAAACCATCGTTGCCGAGCTGCGCCGCCACCAGAACCACATCACCCAAACCGCGCGCGCTCTGGGCCTGGAGCGCAGCTACCTGTACAAAAAGTGTCAGCAGTTGGGCATCGATTTGCGGGCCATGCGCAAGGAGGAATAGTGGCGGCGCGCGTTCATGGAGCCACGCTTCGGCCACGACCTTGGCCCGGATTTCTCACCACGAGTCTGGAAGGGCGGGGCTGAACAGGCTGCGGAAAAAACCACTGGTACTTTCGTGATCAACGCCCCCGCTGTTCAGAACCACCCCGGCGCTCGACGCGCCACCCCTCCTCATCTGAGGAGGGGAGCATTTTAGGCAACTCCCCTCCTGATTCAGGAGGGGTGGCGCGTCGGG
>JBEKQO010000176.1:0-29137 GCA_049519635.1 Terriglobia bacterium
GTTGCCATGCCAACGGTTGTAGACGTTCGCGTTGTTATGAAACCGCTCGGAGTCGCCGGGGTGCCAATGGGGATTCCAGTGATCGCTGTAGATCCGATTCGAGTACCAGGGATTGTGATACCACCAGTAGGAACCAAACGGCCGCCAGAACCATCCGCCGCCCCAATAGCCGTAACCAAATCCAAAGCCCCAAGTCCAGGGCCAACCGAACCAGTAGTCGCCAACCCAGGGTGGATATACCCAGCCGGTGCCGAAGACAACGACATCATCGGACACGTATGCACCCAGATAACCGGGCAGGTAACCGTAATAGACGAACTCGGGGCTCGATTCGTAGACATAGACGTAACGATCATGGAACAGCGGAGAGCTGGGCGGGATCTGGTAAATCTCGGAAGGAATCAAATCGGCAATCATCCAGGGACCGGTTGGCGATTCAGCCACAAACCAGACAGCGTTGTGGCAGGCATAGTAGCGCGCTCCGGCATGAATCACGTCGGTCGAGGTGTTCACGGCATACTCCAGAGATGTGCCCTCGATGGGTCGAAACTGCGGTGGACCGTCGTAACGGACCTCGATCTTGGCTTCGCTCCGCCGCACCGCCGCGGTTTGAGGAATCTGATTGGCGATCACTGCCTCCTGGGCCTGTTCCGTGCCGGGAACCGATGCCAGCACGGCTCCCTTTGGGCTGTCGGGCGGAATCAAGGCGAAATCGCTGGGAATCTGGCTCGCAGCGGCCCAGGTCCAAGGCCCGGTCAATGTCTTGCTCCGGTACCACCGCCCCGAAAGCAAAACGTAGTAGTCCTGCGTGGGAACGTTCAGGAAGATGTTGTTCTCAGTATTGGTCACATAAAGCAGCTTGGTTTTGGGAATCGGCGAGAGTTGGGGGACGCCTTGGGTTACGAGCAGCTCCGCTGGCGTGGTGCTCACGAAAACCGCCGGAAGTGCTCCGCCCATGGGCGCCGGTCCAGGATCCTTGGAGTGATCGTGGGGGTCTTTTTCTTCGCCTTCATCGATCAGCGCCTTGGCCTGGTCCAGTCCGGATGGCGGGTTCGCCGCCACCGCCCAGGGTCCGTCCAGGGTGGATGCCGTCACCCAAACTCCGTTGCCATCGAGATAGTAGCTCGAGGCCGCGGTATCGTAGATTAGTGTCGCCGGAGTGTTGATCACGTGCTGGAAGGGAGTGCCCGGTACGGCGCGCAGCACCGGCTGCCCATCGATCAAAATCAGCACGGCCGGGCTGGAGCTGTACAGAATTTTCGGCGGGTCGTTCTTTACCGCGACCGATTCGTTGTTAACCACAGACTGGGTCATCGCCAGCTCGGCGAGCAATCGATCCAAAGTTATGGTGCGCGGCCAATTCGGCAGGCCCTCGCGGATGGCTCGCGCGATGTCCGCCTCCTGCGATTTTGCCGCCGGAAAACTTACCGAAGATACTTTGAGGTCCTCCAGCATGACCATCCGGCTCTCTTTGTCGACATCGATGCGGGCCGTCAGGGAGACGATTCCATACTGCGACGATGATCCACCGGACCGGGTCACGGTGATCGCAGCCCGCGCCTGCAAATGGTTCTTCTTCAATTGATCAACTTGAGGCTGGTAAACCACGATGTGGAATCCGCCGGCATCCAGATCGCGGGGCCAGCCGGAGTCGGCGTCAGGGGGCGCATCCGCCAGCACGGACACAAGAGCACCGCCCAGGAAACAAAAGAACAGCAGCAGTAAATTTGGGAGTCGGCTTCCTTTTGAGGTTTCCATCATGCTGATCATCTTTTCCGGAATTCACTTTTGCTTCCCCTTGCAGGGATGCAGATAATGGTCCAAAGGTGGATACTTCTCTGGGTGCATGTTAATTGGATTTCACTTTGATCATGCGACCCTTGCTTGCCCTTGCACCTTTGAATCGGTCTCGCAATGGTGGATGGCCTCCGGTCCGGCGGGGCACAAACGTATCCAGAAGCGCTACGATGTCCGCTGCGCTCAGCGGTCCCTCAAGATAATCCAACGCACCCGACCGCATAGCTTCCAGATAGCAGCCCTTGTTGTAAGACCTCGCCAGCACCAACACCCGCAGTTCCACGTCCACTTCCATGGCCTCCGCGAGCACCTTCTGACCTTGGAACTCACCGTTGCCCTGGTCCACCATGATCAAGTCATACGGCTCGCGGCCAAGGCGTCTCTCTCCCTCAGCGAAGGACGAACTAGCTCGCACCTCGCACCCGAGCTTTTGAAGAATGGCGTGGTAGTAGGCGAGCTCTCGCAGATCTTCATTCACCAGAAGGATTCTGGCTTGCTTTCCAGGCGGTTGCCCTGCCCTTCTTTCGACGTGGGATAATGATGCCATTTCGAACCTCACTGGAAATCCTCGCTGTGGTCCGTCCACTCCGGCTGGAATCCCAAAACGGCAGTCAATCAAGCCTGAGGCGAGTGAGGATAAGTTACGGCGGCGATTCCATCATACCGGGTGAGCAGGTCCTGGCGATGTTCCACCACCATGATGCTCACGCCATGAAGATAGGCAATCTTAATGATCTCATTGACAATGCTCTCTGCCGGGAGGAGTTTCGCGCCACAAAACGGGCAACCCGTTTCTTCCAGCGACAGGCAGTGGTGGGCGGTGCAGACGTAACCTTTCTGCTGAAGCTTTTCTCCGATGACAAGGTTTCGAACCAGGAACGAGTTCAACGCTTCGATCACATCGGGAAGGCCAAAAACCAGTTGGTCTCCCGGTTTGTACTTGGCCAACTCTGCAATCGCCGTTGCTTCACGCGCGGCTTTGTTGTCCGCCAGCGCGCTTTCGATAAGTTCTTTGCGATCGCGGGGGTCGGTGGCCGGCGAGCCATGGATGCGGCTGATGATGTTCGCCCTGACCGTTTCATGCAAAAACTCTTCCAGCGACGACAGCACCTGCTTCTCTCCCATCAGGATCAAGCCGGTGCAGGAACGTTCATGGAAAAGGTGATAAGCCCTGATTGCAGTGGCCTTGAGATGCCATTCCAGATGGCTTAGGTGACGCTGTTCGTTTCGCTTAAAGGGCGGCTCGGCCGATTTGGCGGGTACAGAGGTGCTGATCCGGTCAGACTCCAGATCCCCCAGATGATAGACCAGCAGACGGCTTTCTCCGCTGGAAACCTCGACGAATAATACCGTCTGTTCGAGCAGGACCTCGAGCTCCTTTAGATCATTGTTCAGAATTTCCTTCTGCGCTTTCGGAAGCGCCTCAATGAAGTCCTTCTGCTCTTCGAGAGCGCCGGTCTTGAGCGAGTGGAAGAATCGGACCAGCGCCTTCCCTTGCGGGGCAGTACTTTCGGGCTCCATCCGCAGATAGAGACTCGTGACCGGGCTGCTGTACTCGAATTCGACCAGCGCCCTGATCTCCGCCGCCGACGCCGGCTCCGGCCTGGCCAGCGCGTCGATGAGGGACTTGGGCCGAAGCAGATAGTTCTTCTGCGTTTTCCTGCTCAGGTGGTGCACCGCCGCGATTTGCTGTTCGCGCTCTTGGCGGGAATATCCTTTGATAGGGTCTTCGTGGGTGGCCATATTGATCAGAACCTCAAGTCTCGCGCTGGCGGGTCGCAACGCCTTTCGCGGCAGTTTCTTTCCGATTACGTTGCGGATGAACTCCGAGATCGCTCCACGACGTCTCCGAAAGATTGACGCCATAATAACCCGCCGCTTTTTCGATGTTGGCGAACGCCAGGGCGCGATCCGAATCCGAGACGTCGATGACTTGGTCGAATCGGGCAACCGCGTTACGCACGTGTTGAGCATCAGTCAGCGGTTCTTTACGCTGCTTGGGAAAGGCGAACACCAAGCCGGGCAAATCGCTTTGAGTGGTGAGCCGCCCGTGTTTTTCATGAGGGATCCAAGTCGCTTTCGGCATTCTATCTCTCCTGTCTTTTGTATCCGCTCGGCGAGAACGGGCAGTCCGCGGCTCATAGCTCAGTTCCTACAAACATCCCACCGCTGAGTTTTGCGCCTCCACCCTGCCTGCCCAACCCGGAACGACCGGGGTAAGTGCATGTGCAGTGCCAACGCCGAACGGGCGGTGAGCAGACACAAGCCCTTTTCCCCTCAGTAGGTTGAACGGTGTTGAAAGCGCCGGACGAAGCCATTATGGAGACGAAAGCTCAAACCAGGTGACGATGGTTTGACTTTCGTCGAGGGAGTCAGACATGCAGCGGGGAGATGGCCTAACTTGTGGCCGAGGCCGAGTAATTCCCTCTGTTCCCACGCGCCCGATTTCACGGAAATTTAACAAAAACCGGGGGGAAGTCTTAGGCTCTTCGAATTGACAATAGTGAAGAGTTGCCATTTTTGGATGACTGTCATAAAATTTGGGTTTCCACGTATCAAAAGGAGAATCCAAAACGGCAAGAAGTTTAGTCCTGCGGCTTCTTTGCGGACATTTTGTCATCTCGATTGGGATGGGTTTCGGTGTCCAGTTCGTGCTGCAGGTCATTTCTAATCATTCCCCTCGTCGACCGCGTGAAACACATCATACCGAAGTAGAGCATGACGCCGGTTTAACATGGAAGTACAACCCGCACAACCCGCCGAGGAGATCCAGTGCCTTCAGCGCTGCATCAATGATCTCGTTAGCGTCATTACGCTTCCTGCCACCTGGACGGGCGGCGAGCCATCCCACATTGTTGGTACCTTGCTCGACGTCCTCCTGAATATTCTTCCCCTGGATCTTGTCTACGTTCGCTTGAAGGACCCCAACGGCGAGCCGCCCATTCAGATCGTCCGGGTTGCTGGACAGCGGGGACCGATTCCCCGGCCGGACGAGATCGGTGAAGTATTCAACCCCTGGTGGGGAGCTGACCCGCAGATATGGCCTCCGCGAATGCGGAATCCCCTGGGAGCGGGCGACCTTTCGATTGTTCCCATGCGACTGGGGCTACAGGGTGAAATCGGCGTGATCGTAGCAGCGTCGTCGCGAGCGGATTTCCCGAGGCAGACCGAGAGACTGGTGCTGAGCGTGGCGGCGAGTCAGGCGGCAGTGGGGTTGCAAGAAGCACGACTTTTGAGCGAGCAGAAACGGGTGGCAACGGAACTCGATCAAAAGGTTGCGCAACGGACCCAGGAACTTTCCGTGGCGAACGAGGAGTTGAAAAACGAGATCGTCGAACGCGAACGGGCGGAATCTGCTCGACGCCATAGCGAAGAGCAGTTTCGCAACGTTGTAGATACGGCCACTGACGCGGTTGTCACCATCGACGAAACGGGTCATATCCTTTACGTTAATCCGGCGATGACCAGAATCTTCGGTTACTCCGCTGCCGAGTTGATTGGGCACTCTCTGACGATTCTGATGCCGAACTCTTTGCGCGGGCCCCACCAGGCGGGCTTCCAGCGCTATCTAGAAACCGGCCAGCGGCACCTGAACTGGCAGGGAGTGGAACTGACCGCGCTGCGGAAAAGTGGCGAGGAATTTCCCGTGGAGATCTCCTTTGGTGAGGTCACAAGTAACGGCCGGCACGTGTTTACCGGCTTCATCCGCGACATTACCGAGCGGAAAGAAGCAGAGGAATTACGTAAGGCGCGGGCGAGGCAGTCAGCGATTCGTGCCGATATCAGCAACGCGTTAACCGGGGAAGGAGATCTTCAAGTCATCCTTCAGCAATGCGCGGACGCCCTGGTTCAGCACCTCGATGTGGCCTTTGCCCGGATTTGGACAGATACGGAAGATGCGAAGATACTTGAGTTGCAGGCCAGTGCCGGCCTGTACACCCACATCGATGGCCCCCATAGCCGCATCCCGGTGGGTGAGCTGAAGATCGGCCGGATTGCAGAGGAAAAAAGACCTTATCTCACCAATGACGTCGCCGACGATCCACGAATCAACGACAAGACGTGGGCCAGGAAGGAAGGCATGGTGGCTTTTGCGGGTTATCCCCTGGTGGTGGATAGCCGGACGGTCGGAGTTATGGCCGTTTTCTCGCGGACCCCGCTCGACGCTGGGATTCTCGACACCCTCGGCGCTTTGGCGGACTCCATCTCCCAAGGGATTGAAAGGAAGCGGACGGGAGAATCGCTGCGCAGGAGCGAAGAGCGATTTCGTTTGCTCGTGGAGGGCGTGCAGGACTATGCCATCTTCATGCTCGACCCGGAAGGGCGCGTGGTTACGTGGAATGAAGGGGCCGAGCGCATTAAGGGTTACCGCGCCGAAGAGATTCTGGGCCAGCAATTCTCGCGGTTCTATGAACAGGGAGACATCGAGCGGGGCAAGCCCGGGCAAGAACTGAGACAGGCTGAGGCCAAGGGACGCTCAACCATTGAGGGTTGGCGGGTCCGTAAGAATGGGTCGCGATACTGGGCGGAAGTCATGACGACGCCCATCCGAGAAAGAGAAGGGAAACTCATTGGCTTCGCCAAGATCATTCGCGACCTGACGGAACGGAAGCGTTTCGAACGCGACCTTCAGCATGAACGCGACCGGCTGCGCTTGCTGTTGGATTTGAACAATCGAATCGCCTCTAACCTGGATCTCCACCAGCTCTTTCAAGCCCTGTTGGGAGAACTCAAGCAGATTATGGAGTGCGAGTTCGTCGGGCTGGCGCTTCCGGACAGTAAGGAAGAGCAGTTGCGCGTCGACGTGCTCGAGTGCTTTGAGCCCAAAGGCTCAATACGTGAGGGGATGCTGATTCCTGTTCAGGGATCACCGGCCGGTCAGGCCTTCCGTACCGGGAAGGCCGTGGTTATTAGCGGCGTGGGACGGCGCGTGATAGAGCCTGATCTGTATGCAGGGGCAAAAGGTGAGCCGTACGAACGGACGGTGGCTGCCGAAGGGCTGAAAACCAGTTGCTATCTTCCTCTCACCCAACGCGATCATGCCCTGGGGACCCTTCATTTGGCTTGGCGGGGAGAGCGCCCTGTGGCGCAGGAAGACGTTGATTTCCTGAGACAGATTGCGAGTCAAATCTCCTTAGCCGTTGACAACGCCTTGAATTACCGGCAAGTGACGAAATCGCGCGGGCGCTTGGCGGCGGAGAAACAATACCTCGAGGAAGAAATCCGAAGAGAGTACAACCCCGACGAAATTGTCGGAGACAGTCCCAGCCTGCTGAAGCTCTTGCAACTGGTGGAGCACGTCGCGCCCACGGATGCGAACGTCCTGATCAGCGGGGAGACGGGTACCGGCAAGGAGCTGATTGCCCGGGCCGTCCACAGCCGCAGCATGCGCAAAGATCGACCCTTGGTGAAGGTCAACTGCGGTGCGATTCCCGCTGGCCTGGTGGAAAGCGAGCTTTTCGGGCACGTCAAAGGCGCCTTTACGGGCGCGGCGAGTGACCGCACCGGCCGCTTCGAACTGGCGGATGGGGGAACGCTTTTCCTGGACGAAGTGGGCGAACTGCCTTTGGACACGCAGGTGAAACTTCTGCGTGTTCTCCAGGAGCAGGAATTCGAACCGGTCGGAAGTAGTCGCACGGTTCATGTCGATGTCCGAATCATCGCGGCCAGCAATCGCGACCTGACCGAGACGGTGCGGACGGGCTTGTTCCGCTCGGATTTGTTCTACCGGCTGAACGTCCTACCCCTACACGTACCGGCGCTGCGTGAGCGCCAATCGGACATTCCGCAAATTCTGATGTTCTTTCTCTTTCACTACACGAAGAAGATGGGAAAAAGGATCGAAGCAATTTCGCCGGAGACCATGGAACGATTGGTGAACTACCCCTGGCCGGGGAATATTCGCGAACTCAGAAATGTTATTGAACGAGGAGTGGTGCTATCCCCAGGTTCGGCAACAACGTTGGGGCTCGACCTCCTTCCTCCCGAGATTTCCAACCCCGATTCGGTCCCCGGCGCCGTTCCTGTTCGCGGGCGGAACGTGGACGGCGCAGTTCAAGCGCCTGGGCCGGGAGGGCCACCCGTAGATGCTCCTTCACTGGAAGAACTCGAACGCCAACATATACTGAAGGTGCTGGAACAGTCCGCATGGAAAATTAGCGGTCCAAAAGGCGCGGCTGAGATTCTGAAGATTCACCCCAATACCCTCCGGGACCGCATCAGGAAGCTGGGACTTTCCCGGCCGGGTCACGGAACCCCGTAAGCGGTTACGGTCAGCCGTGTAACGCTCACGGAATAGCCCCAGAAATCCAATCCCTACCTATTCACGAAAAATCCTATATCTTTAATTTTTTCAGTATGTTGTGGCGCTTGGAATAGGCATCGGACAAATTGGCTCTT
Source organism: Terriglobia bacterium (assembly GCA_049519635.1). GTDB lineage: Bacteria > Acidobacteriota > Terriglobia > UBA7540 > UBA7540 > Bog-366. Next base: position 8,197 of record JBEKQO010000176.1, read on the forward strand.
GACCTGCATTAGGACGAGCGTGGCGAGAGTGTGCAACTGATGATAAGGATATCGGTTACGGAATCGACCGGCAACGCGGTGACGCTGCTGATCGAAGGTAAGGTCATTGGCGAGGCGGTCGATGAACTCAACTTGTGTTGTGACCAGGCTCTCACCGAAGGTCGGCGAATCACCCTGGACGTGGCGGGTGTCTCATTTATAGACCGGAAAGGGGTAGCCCTCTTCCATCGACTCGCCGCCCACCAGGTAAGCGTTGTAAATTGCCCGGCGTTCGTTGCCGAGCAACTAAAGGTGCGCAACCTGGAGTAGCAATCTACCGTTGTCATCCGGCAGGCGCCGCGAACCATCCACAGGGCTGAGATATCGCAGACTATTGGTAACGCTGGGCCACAAGGTCGGGCACCCGCTCGCCTTGGAAGCGTTGGAGCCTAACAGACTCCTATTATGAGCCCACTATCTGGAGGTGTGTCATGAGACAAACAGAACGTATGGAATGTTCAGAATTTCCCCCCCCATGCCTGCCATCGGACAAAATGGCGTTTGGCAACAAGATCATTGGTTCGAGCCAATGCTTCAAGCTGGTTCTGCAGCAGGTCGAGACCGTGGCGCCGACGCCTTACGCGGTTCTACTTCAGGGGGAGACCGGGACGGGAAAAGAAGTCATAGCTCAGGCCATACACGATCGCAGCCCGCGCCGGAGTGGCCCCTTTATAAAACTGAATTGTGCGGCGATTCCGGCCGGTCTACTGGAAAGCGAACTCTTTGGCCACGACCGTGGCGCGTTCACGGGGGCTTTTGCCACCCGGACTGGGCGCTTCCAACTTGCCGATAAAGGCACGCTGTTTCTGGATGAAATCGGTGAGTTGCCCCTGGAGTTGCAACCAAAACTGTTGCGTGTTCTCCAGGACCAGATGCTGGAGAAACTCGGAAGCACACGCACCGTCCGCATCGATGTCCGGATTATAGCGGCTACGAACCAGAACCTGGCACGGATGGTGGAAGAGCGAAGGTTTCGACCCGACCTTTACTACCGATTAAATGTGTTTCCCATTGATCTCCCCCCCCTCCGCAGCAGATCCGATGATATCCCCGCGTTGGTCGAATATTTTATGCAAAGGTTCTCAAGCGAAATGGGAAGACAAGCTGGGAGCATTCCCGCCGAGGTAATGCAGGTCTTGCGACTTCATGATTGGCCGGGCAATATTCGCGAACTTGAGAACTTCATCAAGCGCGCCGTCATCATGTCCACTGGCACCGTTCTCCGCCCGCTTTTCGGCGAGCTGAGACGCCTGCCGAGCCAACCCTCGCCGTCGGCCAAGCGAACTCTCGCGGAGGCCCAGAAAGAGCACATTGTGGAAGTCCTGCGTGACACGCGGTGGGTACTGGGGGGAGACCATGGGGCCGCAGCGCGGCTGGGAATGCCGCGGACCACCCTGGTCTATAGAATGCGCAAGCTCGGTATTGTTCGCGAGCAAGGAGCCAGACTCTTTCGCAGCCATCCCACCGAGTTGCTGGATTCGCCCGCCGAGCCGACTAGTGACGGGCGGGAATCAAAACTGGACCTAAGTGATGGAATAATCGAAAGGACTCCTTTGCCGGTAGGAACGGCATAACCGGAGAAGCGCATCCTCAGTATCGCAGGTTGCGGAATGGCCGGCGATGGCCGGGTGAAATGCGATTTGCTGCCAGACACATCGCGGGAGTACCACTCGAAGACGTAACCCGATTGCCACTAAATTGATAGCATCCGGGCGATTCGCCCGATTCGGCATGAGAGGCGGACGGGGGCATACTGGCTCTTGGCCCCGGGGGCTCATCGACCGGGCAGGACGGATCAGGGCCGTCGGATATAACTATTTTTAATACATCGCATAAGCAATATCCATAAGCTCCACGGCCCTAAAACCACGTGGCGTTTTCTATGCTAATTGTATATTCTAGCTCCACGACAAATTGTCCGTATTTCTCGGATCTGTCGGGGAAAGCGCGACTGGCTCTCGCGCAGAGGTGGTCCAAGCCGTGCTCAGCCTGCCGAAGAAACGGCCCGGCCCCCGAAACCTCCTCGCTCCCATCTGGTGGTTGGCCCTACTCGCCATTCTATTTCTTGCTTCTTTTGCTGGCGTTCTTTGCGCCCAAACCCAACTTGCGACTGTTTTCGGGACCATCACCGACCCGAGTGGCGCTGTTATTCCAGGAGCGCAGATTACGCTCGTCAACCAAAGCACGGGATTGAAGCGGGACACCATTACCGACACGGCAGGTGAGTATCATCTGGCCGGCTTGCCGACCGGGGGCTACTCCCTTCGCATCGAGAAAGCAGGATTCCAGTCACAGCTTCGCGATGGAGTTGAACTCACCTCGGCTGCGGAAGTGATGATCAATGCGAAACTCGCCATCGGCAACATTTCACAGCAAACGACGGTCAGTGCGAACGTCGCCGCCATTGATACCACGACGTCGACTATCAATGGACTACTTTCAGAGCAGAGCCTGGCGGAACTGCCCCTCAACAACCGCGATCTTTTTAGTGCGGTTACGCTGGAGCCGGGAGTGGCGCCCAACCCCAGCAGCGCTCCTTCGTTGCTTTCGAACGGTAAGGCCGGGCAAGTGGCAATTAATGGGATACGTTCGAATATGACCAACGTGCTGATCGACGGTATGGATGCGACCGATCCGGTCTGGGGCTATTCGCCCGCGGGCGCTTCCGGGTTTTTTCTTGGTCTGAATGAGTTGGCGGAGGTCCGCGTTTTGACCCAAACCTTCAACGCGGAGTACAGCGGGCATGGTCTCGCCGTCATCGAGATGGTCACCAAGTCAGGCAGTAATCAATTTCACGGATCTTTGTGGGAATTGCATCGGGACGCATCACTCGACGCCAAGAACTATTTCGATTCGGGCTCGAGTCCCATCCCGCCCTTCGTCCGCAATCAGTTTGGTGCAGGAATGGGAGGGCCGCTGAAGCGTGATCGCACCTTCTTCTTCGCCAATTATGAGGCGTTTCGCCAAGTCCAGGCATCCACGGCAATTGCCACGGCGCCCGATTCGCTCGCCCATCAAGGACTGCTACCCTCCGCCGGTAATCCGTCCGGCTGCACCAATGCCACCCCCTCGGGCGGATGTGTCACCATTCCGATTAATCCTCTGATACAACCGTTTCTCAATCTGCTTCCTCCTTCGAACGGACCAAGCAATGGGGATGGAACCGGCGAACTGATTACGGCTAACAAGGGCGCCACTCGTGAGGACCACGGTATGGTTCGCATTGACCAGAACTTTTCGAGCACCCATTCGCTATTCGCCCGCTACACCATCGACGACAGTTCTTCTCTGGTTCCCTACGTCGGGACGCCGCCGGGCACGTACATGCCGGGGTTCCCGGCTTTTCACCTGGCGCGGAATCAGTATGGCACTGTTCAGGACCGCCTGACGATCGGGCCACAATGGATCAATGAGTTGCGCTTCGGTGTCAACCGGACAACTGCTTCTTCTTCGGTCGATAATACGCATCCGGGTCTGTCTACTTCTTTGATTGCCGGCCAACCGTTCGGAATGATCGATATTGGGGGTATGAGCCTGTTAGGCAACAGCCCGTTTTTTCCTTTGGGCGATTTTTCGACCGTTTATCAGGTTCAAGACCAACTGTCGCGCACGATGGGCCGTCACACCTTGAAATTCGGCGTGGAGTTCCGAAGGCTCCAACTCAACGGGGCGCTGGATTTCGTTGCGAACGGATTGTATACCTTCCAGGACCTGACCCCCTACGGGTTTCAGGCATCCAGCGACAACCCTGCTCTCGAATTCTTCCTTCAGGGTTTGCCTCTGTCCTACGTAGGCGTCAATCCCTCCAACGCCAACTCTGACCGCGGATACCGTGAAAGTATCGCGTCTGGTTTTGCCGAGGACTTCGTGCGCGTGAACAGCCGCTTAACCGCAAATGTCGGATTGCGGTACGATTTCTACTCCAATCCGACCGAGGCATTCGGCCGTCTCTCAGCATTTCCAAACCCGGCTACGGATTCCGCGCCAACCGTCGGCAAGCTGTTTGCCGGAACGCCGCTCGATCTGCTGTCACCCCAGGCCGGCTTTGCATGGAACGTCTTCGGCGACGGCAAAACTGTGGTGCGGAGCGGATTCGGCATCTACCGCGACAATCTCCCGGCATTCCTGTTCGGTGCCGACCGGTTTCTACCGCCTTTCTTCGGTCTGGAGGAATTCGTTTTCCCTCAATTTCTAAACCCACAGAATGCTGCCCTGACCCAGCCGCTCGACGTTTTCGCGATAACCTACTACCCGAAGTTCCCATACGCGCTGCAGTATAACCTCAACGTGGAACGCGAACTCCCGCGGGGCTTGATCCTCAGCGCGGGATACTTTGGCACGCGCGGCAATCACCTCACCCGCGAAGCCGAGGAGAACCCCTTTGAGCCAGCGCTAGGCCAGCGCTACAATCCGAACCTGGCGTCACCCCTACTAACGGATTTGACCGACGGGCAATCCTTCTATAACTCTTTTCAGGCTTCCGTTTCGAAGCGCTATGGACGTAACCTTTTCTGGCAGGCATCGTATACGTTAGCCCATTCCGTGGATGATGCTTCGGTGGATTTCTCCGTGGAGTCTGTGAATGATCCTCCCGCTTCTCAGAACATTTTCGATCGCAAGGGAAGCCGGGGCCCGTCAGATTTTGACGTTCGGAATAATTTCGTGGCAAATGTCGCTTACGATCCGCCTGGACGCGGACGTCTCCTGGGTGGCTGGCAGGTTTCGGGTGTTGCGAGTGTTCACAGCGGCCTCCCATTTACCCCCGTGCTCGACTTCGACAATGCCGATGTGCAATCGCTGCTTACGGCGGAACGCCCGAACCTTGTCGGCAACCCTTACGCGGGTGCCTGTCCGAATAGGGCAAGCGTGGGTACTCCGTCATGCTGGTTCAATCCGAGTGCTTTTGCGGTACCGCCGGCCGGTCAGTTTGGCAATGCCGGCCGAAATATCCTGCGGGGGCCGGCGTTCGCGCAATTTGACGCGTCGCTGCACAAGGATTTTGCCATCACTGAACGAGATAAGATTACGGTGGGAGTGGAAGCTTATAACCTGTTCAACCATCCGAATTTTGGTGTTCCGAGTAATACCCAAAGTCCGCTTGCTCTGGGAGGTAACGGGGATGCCGTCTTTAAGGATGCGGCGGGTAATTTCGCCGATAACGTAGGCCAAATCCTAACCACTGCCGGCACTGCGCGCCAGATTCAACTGATCGGCCGGTTTACGTTTTGAACGAGTGGTAGGTCGTAGCCCGTAGGGGCGGTTCGCGAACCGCCCCTACGGGCTTGCGACAATATCGAGGAATCGCAGGTATGGACCTCAGCAAGACGCAGTTGATCGAGTCAGTGTTCGCCGGGGACGGCGAGATTGCCACGCGTATGCGCGAGCTCGACTGGTCGGCTACGTCGCTCGGCCCGGTGGAACAATGGCCGCCAGCTTTGCGAACCATCGTGCGTGCCGTGCTTGGATCTGGCTATCCAATGGCCATCTGCTGGAGTCCGGATTACGTTCTGTTGTACAACGAAGCCTACCGGCCGATAGCAGGAACAAGGCACCCGTGGGCGCTGGGTCGCGGCGCCCGCGAGGTATACCCCGAGGCATGGGATTTCATCGGGCCGATGTACGAGTCCGTGATGGCTCGGGGTCAGGTAGCCAACTTTCTGTCCGATGTGCTAGTCCCTCTTACCCGCAACAACTATCTCGAAGAGGTCTACATCGCATTTTCGGCTAGTCCGATTTGGGATGACAACGGCCGCATAGGCGGCGTGTTGAACTCGGCGCTGGAGACGACGGAACGGGTGCTCGAAGGTCGACGCCGGACGGTGCTGCGCGATTTGGCCTCGCGAACGGCCGGAGCGCGGAGCGAAAAAGAAGTATGGGGTATCAGCGCGGAAACCCTTGGCCAAGATCGCTTGAGCCTCCCGTTCGCATTTCTCTATGAGTATCGGCCATCGGAACATCAAGCGCACCTGGCAAGCGCCAGCGTGGAAACCGATGAACCTTTGCGTCTGCCGGTCATCGACTGCCGCACCGAAAACCTTTGGCGATTCGCCCCTGCACTGGCGAGGGAAGGGGTTGTCCTCGATCTCGGGGATCGCGCTTCGGGTGTATCCGTCCCCAATTGGCCGGACCCTCCGAAACAAGCGAGCGTGATGCCCATCCGGCTGGGCGAACGCAGCGAACCACTGGGTTTCCTTGTCGCGGGAATCCACCCCGGCCGGGTCTTTGACGATGCGTACCGCGAATTCGTCCTTCGCATCACCGAACAGATCACCATCGGGTTGACCAGCGCTCGCGCCTTTGAGCAGGAACGCCAGCGGGCAGAGGCCCTAGCCGAGCTCGATCGCGCCAAGACCACGTTTTTCAGCAACGTCAGTCACGAGTTCCGAACGCCGCTGACGCTGATGCTTGGTCCGCTTGAGGAAGTGTTGCCGGAGGCGAGCGAGCGCCTGACCCCGCAACGTCACGAACAGTTGATTGCGGTGCGGCGCAACGGGCTCCGATTGCTCAAGCTCGTTAATACCCTCCTGGATTTTTCGCGTCTGGAAGCCGGACGCGTGCAGGCGTCCTATCAGCCCACTGACTTGGCCGGCTTCACGTCGGAAATAGCCAGCGCGTTCGATTCGGCGATGGACAACGCGGGTCTGCGGTTTTCGGTGGTATGCCAGCCACTCGCCGAGCCGGTGTACGTGGATCGCGACATGTGGGAGAAGATCGTCCTGAATCTTCTCTCCAACGCCTTGAAGTTCACGTTGGAGGGAGAGGTTGACCTCACCTTACAGCCGGTGGACGGCGCAGTGGAATTGCGGGTCCGCGACACGGGCGTGGGAATCCCCGAAGAGCATCGCGAGCGGATGTTCGAACGCTTTCATCGCATCGAGGGCGCCGCCGCCAGGACGTACGAAGGCACGGGGATCGGACTGGCCCTGGTCGAGGAACTGGTGAAGCTGCACGGCGGCAGTGTGCGGGTGGAGAGCGCCGTGGGCGCCGGCAGCACCTTCACGGTCGCGATTCCACGTGGCAAAGAGCATTTGCCGGCGGAGCGCATTGAGGCCGCACCATCGCTCGCGTCCACCAGAATTCGGGCCGAAGCTTACATCGAGGAAGCTCAGCAGCGGGACGGAGAAGAGTCGGTCGCGGGAGTCGATGGAGAAATACCTGGCAAACTATCCCCGGTCCCTTCCTCGCCGGAGGCCCACCCGGAGGCGGAACGCGAACTCATCATTCTGGCCGATGACAATGCGGACATGCGCCGATACCTGGCGCGCCTTTTGGGCGACCGCTATGAGGTGCGCGCGGTTGCCGACGGCCGCCAGGCGCTGGAAGCGATACAAGCGTTGCGCCCAGCCCTGGTGCTGACCGACGCCATGATGCCGCACCTGGATGGCTTCGGCCTGCTGCGAGCCATTCGCGACGATGCGGCCCTGGCCGGTACGCCCGTGATCCTGTTGTCCGCGCGGGCGGGCGAAGAATCGCGGGTGCTGGGGCTGCAGGCCGACGCCGACGACTACCTGGTAAAGCCGTTTACCGCGCGGGAGTTGCTCGCGCGGGTGGCGATGCGCGTCAGAATGGCCAAGCTTCGCCGCGAAACTGCCGAACGCGAAGAACGGCTGCGTAGCGAGGCGGAACTTGAACGCCAGAAGCTGCGCGCCAGCGAAGAACGACTGACGGAGACTGGGCGTCTTATGGTGAGTTGCAGCGGGCCGATGCCGAACTGCAATTCCAAGTCGGGCTGCTGCAGCGTCTTCCTGTATCCGCCTGGACGCTCAAGCCCGATGGGACGCCCGATTTCGTGAACCAAGTTTGGCTCGAGTTCTCGGGTCAGACGCTCGATTTCATCCGGTCGCGTCCCGAGGCCTGGATGACCGCGGTCCACCCCGAGGATCGCGAAGCGGCATCGAGGGCCTTTTGGGACGGAGTACGCTCGGGACAGGGTTTTGCGTTCGAAACCCGGTCTCTCCGTGCTAAAGATGGGACCTATCGCTGGCATCTCCAGCAAGCCGTGGTCTTGCGTGATGCAGACGGAAAGGTCCTGAAATTCGTCGGTACGACCACCGACATCAACGATCAGAAGCGCGCCGAGGAAAAGTTGCGCGAAAGTGAGTATGAAGCTCGCTTGATTGTGGACAGCATCCCGGGCATAGTGGCGCTGGTGACGTCCACTGGGGATGTCGACATGGTCAGCCGCTACGCCCTGGATTTCTTCGGTCGGACTATCGAGGAGATCAGGGAGTGGGGGACAAACGACATGATCCATCCTGAGGATCTGTCTGGCGTTACCGAGGCTTTTTCCCGAGCAATGGCCGCGGGCAGTCCTTATGAGTTCCCGATGCGACTCAGGCGCTGGGACGGTGTCTATCGCTGGTTCCAGGAACGAGGTTTTCCGCTTCGCGACAGAAACGGAGATATCGCTCGCTGGTACTTGCTGATAACCGACATCGACGAACAGAAGCGTGCCGAGGAAGCGTTACGCGAAAGCGAGCACCAATCCCGCTTAATCGTGGATCGCATTCCCGGCCAGATTGCCGTTTTAGACACGAGCGGCGAGGTTGAGCGGGTCAGCCAGCCGCTATTGGACTACCTCGGAAGGTCGCAGGAAGAATTGCGCCAATGGGCCGTGGACGACACCATTCACCCGGACGATCGCCCTGGGTACCTTCAGGCTTTTCAGCGATCTTTCGCCACAGGAGATCCAGTTGAATATGAAGCAGTACGAATTCGTCGTTTCGATGGCGTCTACCGATGGTTAAACATACGCGGGCGTCCTCTACGTGACCGGCAGGGGCAGATCGTCCGATGGTACTTCCTTCTAACAGAAATTGACGATAGAAAGCGTGCTGACGACAAAATCCGCCAAAGCGAGAAGGAAGCTCGGCAACTTCTCGATTTGTCGCCGCTGCACATCGCCGAATTTGGGCCCCACGAAGCTCGCCTCTACCTGAATCTGGCGGCGCTGGATTATCTCGGCATTACTTTGGAGCAATGGAAGGATGCCGGTTTGGAAGAGGTGTTGCACCGGCAGGATGCCGAAATCGTGGGTAAGGAACTTCCCGGAAAGTTCCAAAGCGGATCGCCGTTTGAGTACGAAGTGCGACTGAGGAGGAAGGACGGAGAGTATCGCTGGTTCCACTATCGCTTCAGTCCGGTGTCAGACGAGGAAGGGCACATCACTCGGTGGTATGCCGCCGGGACCGATATCGACGATCGCAAGCTAGCCGAGCAAAGGCTCCAGGATGAGAACGTTTTGTTGCGTGAGGAAATCGATAAGACATCGATGTTCGAGGAGATCGTGGGAGCTTCGGCGGCCCTGCAGAAGGTGCTTTCCCGCATCTCCAGGGTCGCGCCAACTGACTCCAGCGTCCTGATCACCGGCGAGACCGGGACAGGCAAGGAACTGGTGGCGCGTGCCATTCACCGGCGATCACAGCGATCCTCATACCCCTTCGTGAGTGTGAATTGTGCCGTGATCCCCCGGGACCTCATCGCCTCAGAATTATTTGGGCATGAGAAGGGCGCCTTTACGGGGGCAACGCAGCGCCGCTTGGGACGCTTTGAGCTGGCGGAGAAAGGCACGATCTTCCTGGACGAAATTGGAGAGCTTCCGGCCGAAACCCAGGTTGCCCTGTTGCGGGTTCTTCAGGAACACGAATTTGAGCGCGTCGGAGGAACGGGAACGCTTAGGGCCGATGTTCGGGTGATTGCCGCCACCAACCGCGACTTGGAGGCTGCCATCGCTGCGGGTACCTTCCGAAGCGACCTGTTTTATCGGCTGAACGTCTTTCCCATTGAGGTGCCGCCCCTGCGGAAACGAAGCGAAGACATTCCCTTGCTGGTCACCTATTTCCTGAATCGCTATGCACGGAAAGCCGGAAGGCATTTTACGGCGGTCGACAAAAAGAGCCTCGACCGGCTGCAAGCGTACGCTTGGCCAGGTAATATTCGGGAATTACAGAACGTGATTGAGCGCTCCGTCATCGTCAATGAAACACCAACATTTTCGGTGGACGAAAGTTGGCTTTCCCGGCAGCCTTCGTCCACAAGCCTGGAAATCCGCCCGAGCCTCTTTGGCAGGAATCCTGCTGAGGAGAAGGCCATCATTGAGGCGGCCTTGCGCGAATGCGGGGGACGTGTGTACGGCCCCTCGGGCGCTGCGACCAAACTCGGGATGCCACGGTCCACCCTGGAATCGAAGATCCGGTCATTGAAGATCAATAAGAATCGACCAGCTAGCCGCACCTGAGCTGCTTGCACCCACCTCGAGAGAAGATCTTTGTACATCATTCACCAATTGATGGAGTTCGCCAATTTTTCGGTCCACCAATGTCTTTAATCTCAGCAACTTCCGGTTGGCACTGAACTTGCACTTCTGCACGTCGACGAATTGGACAATTTGTCCAGGAATTGGGATAAGCCAGGGAGCGGCTTTCAAACGCGCCTTGCGCTTTTATAGATTGACCTCCTGTTAAGGACAGAATGTTAAGAATTCAGAGGTCAGCGAACGGGGAAGTGGTCTTTAAGCTCAGCGGCCGGCTCGGCGAAGAGCATATCGACGAGTTGGAATTGGTGCGGAGGCGAAAGGTCGCCGCATCGTTCTCGACCTCAAGGATATGACTCTTACGGGCGAAGACGGCATCAATTTTCTGGCCCGGTGCGAAGCGGCAAACATCACGCTGGTGAATTGCGATCCATACGTCCGCGAGTGGATCAAGAGGCAACGAAACGGAAGCTAGCGCGCGATGATTTGATCAGAGAAACAGCGAGCATTGATTCTAGCATTCCATTAAGGAGTAATTACGATGTCCACTTTTGACTTGATCGGCTCCAGTCCGAAATTCCGGGCCGTGCTCGAAGCGGTGGAAAGCGTTGCACCCGTAGACGCCGCCGTCCTGATCCAGGGGGAAACGGGTACCGGTAAGGAAGTAATCGCACACGCCATTCATGAGGCCAGCCCCCGCCGCCAGAACCGCTTCGTGGCCCTCAACTGCGCGGCCATTCCCGCCACTTTGCTGGAAAGCGAACTCTTCGGGCATGAACGCGGTGCCTTCACGGGTGCGGTGGCACAGAACACGGGACGTTTTCAATTGGCCGACCGCGGAACCCTGTTTCTGGATGAAATCGGAGAGCTTCCGCTCGAGCTGCAACCAAAACTGCTGCGCGTGCTTCAGGAAAAGCAGTTAGAACGCCTCGGAAGCGGGCGTACCGTGCAAATCGATGTGCGGATCATCGCGGCCACCAACCAGGACCTGTGGCGTATGGTACAGGAGAGGAAGTTCCGCGCTGATCTTTACTATCGATTGAACGTGTTCCCGATCACGCTTCCCCCGCTTCGTGACAGGGTGGAGGACATTCCGGCGCTGATCGAATACTTTGTGCAAAGGTTCTCGCGCGAGATGGGAAAAAGAATCGAGACGATTCCTTGCGAAGTGATGGAGGTCTTGAAACTGTACGATTGGCCGGGCAATATTCGCGAGCTGGAGAACATCATCAAGCGCACCGTCATCATGTCCACTGGACCTGCCCTTCGTCCGCAATTCGGCGATCTCAAACGCCTGCCCGGCCAAACCTCGCCAGCGGCGAAGCGCACACTTGCGGAGGCCCAGAGAGATCACATTGTGGAAGTCCTGCGTGACACGCGGTGGGTGCTGGGGGGAGGCGATGGCGCCGCCGCGCGGCTGGGAATGCCGCGCACAACCCTGGTCTACCGAATGCGCAAGCTCGGAATTGCTCGCGAACCCGGCAGTAAGCCCTTCCGAAGCCGTCTCAGTGGGCTGCCTGAATTGCCGGTTCTGTCCAGCCGTGACCCGAGCCAACTCACCTATGTTAGTTGACCCTTTCGAACGACTTTGACAAACGTCAGTCCACCGTCTCTGGATTAGGACTTTCGCCACCAAGAAGGCTTGGTAGTGTGTCTCCAACTTAGTTCAAATGCCTGAGGCAGGAGGAAATGCCTCTTTTCGGCCCTTGTTGGGTGTTGGCACCGCACATGCACCTCCGTTAGCGTCTTTGGGTATGGCAAACAAAAAGGCAGGCACTTCGCGGCTTGGAACGGACGTAGAGGGCATCCATCCACATATCAATGAACGGCCCAAGAGAGGACGCCCCCATGAGCATCGAATTCAAGACACCGGGGATCCACCACATTGCACTTCGGTCGATTGACCTCGCCCGCTCGAAGCAGTTCTACACCCAGTTCCTGGGCTTTCCTCTGATATTGGAGAAAGAGAATTTGTTCATCTTCCTGGCAGGTTCTACGGCGATCGCCGTGCGTGGACCGGAAACCGCCACCCCGAAAGGCGATGTATTCAACCCCTTCCGTGTAGGCCTTGACCACTTGGCGCTAGCCTGCGAGGCGGAGGCAGAACTCGAAACCCTCGCTGTGGCATTAACGGCCGCTGGTGTCCAAAACACTGGAGTGAAACTGGATACAACGCTGAACAAGAGATATGTAGCCTTCAAGGATCCGGACGGGATCTCCTGGGAGCTCTATATGAAGTGAGGCTCATGAATGTGGATGTCCCTCGGTTTCTAGGACTCTGTGAGGGCGGCGGCGTGGAAATCGTTAATCGCCCGTCCTACATTCGCGAGTGGATAAAGCAGGAACGAAAAGTACCGCGCGTCGTTAATTGCGGCTTCAAAGCAAAATCAACCAGTTTTGACACTCATAAAGGAGCGACGTTATGAGCAGATTCGACGGGAAGGTAGTAGTGATTACTGGCGGCAACAGTGGCATAGGTCTTGCCGCCGCACAGCAGTTTGAGGCAGAGGGAGCCCATGTTGTCGTAACCGGCCGTGACGCGACGACCCTGGAGGCGGCCGGGAAGTCGCTGGGGAAGCAGGCATTGACCGTCAAGGCCGATGTCACAAAGACACCCGATCTCGAGAACCTCTTCGCCACGGTACGAGAAAAGTACGGAAAGATCGACGTCCTTTTCGTAAACGCGGGTGGAGCGAAGGTCGCGTCGGTTGCAGATACGACGGAAGATCTCTTCGATGAGATCTCCGACACGAACTTTCGGGGCGCCTATTTTACCGCACAGAAGGCTCTTCCCCTCCTCGTTGATGGTGGCGCAGTAATCTTCACATCCTCCTGGTTTGACGAGGTCGGCACGGCAGGTACGTCCGTCGTCTCGGCGACGAAAGCTGCTGTGCGTTCCTTAACAAGGACCCTGGCCAGTGAACTCCTGCCACGAAAGATCCGCGTGAATGCCATCAGCCCCGGCGTCATCGCGACTCCAATTTTCGGGAAGCTTGGCGTTCCCAAGGAAGTCGTGGAAGGGATCGGCAAATCACTGCAGGAGAAGATCCCCTTCAAGCGGTTTGGGGAGCCGGAAGAAATCGCGAAGGCCGTGGCCTTTCTTGCGTCTTCAGATGCTTCGTACATTACTGGCATCGAGCTTTCCGTCGACGGTGGGCTGACACACCTCTGAGTCTGGTTCTGTCAGCACTCATACAGCGGGGTACGCAGTAAAGGCTGCTTGTGAACAAGATCACCGGAACACCGGATCAAGCAACCACCTCGAAATTATCGTCGATACGCAGGATGAGCGGAAGGTTGTTGAGTGAGCATGTCTACTAGCCCCAGTACAAGACCGAAGCAGCGGCAATGGGCACGACCGCGTGAGCAGGATCGATTAGCCACGACGCTGAAGCTGTATCCGGCAGTCAGTGTCAAGAAGGGTTGCACGGACCGCCGATTTTGCGGCACGGGTCTCTTCGTTCGCATGGAAAGGCCGCAGACCGCAACCGCGGCAGTCTGCGCTACGCACTGACAGCAGACAAGACAAAATCGCAAAGGAGGAATGACCATGAGAAGAATTTCGTATGGACTGACGGTCATCGTCGTGGTGGTGCTCGTCGTCCTGGGCGGCTGGGCCGACTCCACGCAGGAAAAGTACACGCTAAAAGTACCGAATGGCCTCGCGTTCTCTGAGGGGAGGGGGTATGAGTCCTGGCAAGTTGTCTCCATCAGTCAGGACGGGCCCCATGTTGCTGCGATCCTTGCTAACCCTGTAATGATCAAGGCCTACCAGGCCGGCATTCCTGGCAACGGCAAGCCTTTCCCCGACGGCGCCAAGCTGGCGAAGATCCATTGGAACCCTAAAAAGATGGAGGCGTTCCCCGCAGCGACGGTGCCGGGCACCCAGGCTAACGTCGACTTCATGGTTAAGGACAGCAGGAGGTTTGCGGACAGCAGCGGGTGGGGATGGGGTACGTTCGACTATGACCCTAAATCCGATACATTCACGCCCGGCACGTTGGCGGACAAGCCGCCGCAGGGGAACGACGCCAAGTGCGGGTTTGCTTGCCACACGACAGTTAAGTCAAGAGATTACGTTTTCACGGATTACGCTCACAGGTGAAGGGAGTCGCCCGGGCTATTTTCGTGCAAACCAGCGAGCCGAAGGGTGGTGGAATCTGCGCCGCGAATGGGCGCGAGGTAGGTCTGCTGTGGGTTGGCGCGTGGGGCGGAGGTGATTGCGGCGTGGGGTTAAAACATAAGCTGATGCCCGGGGTTATCAGTGTAATGCTGGGCGCTTTGCTTCTAGCTTGCACAGCACACAAACGGCCTTCCCGGGCGGAAACCACCCTGGCCAATACGGCTAAAGACGTTGTCATTCCAATTGAGGCAGGAATGAAGAAGAACCCGCTGCCTGAGACTGACGAGGTCTCGAGCCAGGGCCGGCAAGTGTTTCTTGCGTCTTGCGCCCTCTGCCACGGAGCGGATGGGCGAGGAGAAACCCCGATTGGGCTCAACATGTACCCGCCTGCCATGGACATGACTTCACCCCACGTGCAGCACTGGAGCGACGCGGAGCTGTTTTGGATCATAGAAAATGGAGTTCGCCTGACCGGCATGCCTTCGTGGCAATCGAGCATCTCGGAAGACGACACCTGGAAGCTTGCACGTTTCATCCACAACCTTCCCCGCTTGGACGCTGCCTCCGCCTCCACAGCCGTCCAGTCACAGGCACCAGCCGCGGGTCAACCAAATCAAGTGGAATTGATTCGATACGGGAAGGCGCTCTACAAACAGGAAGGTTGTTTTACCTGCCACCAGCTTAACGGCGAAGGAGGAGCAGTGGGGCCGGACCTGACCACCGAGGGCGCCCGCGGCCGCACAGAAGCGTGGCTGATCGGCCACTTCAAGAATCCGCCTGCTTACACCCCCGGCTCCATAATGCCTCCGTTCGAAAACCTCACGGAGGAACAACTGAAGGCGCTCACGACGTTCTTGCAGAATCAGAAAGGCCCTAATAATTGAACTCCCGCTGGACAGCAAAAGGGACGCATGCCGTGTGGGGAATTGGTGTCGGGGGGAATTCGTGTAAGGAACCATTTTACGCTCGGAGGCGACGCCAACGGCGGGCCGCACCCGGAACCCAGTTCCTAAGCCGGCAAATTCTCGGGCAAGTATGCTCACCGGACCATCAAGGGCGGCGTCGGGCACAATTTGCCTCAAGAGGCTCCGGAAGCTTTTGCCAAGGCCGTCGTTGATGTCGATGCCTTCGCTCGATCTTAGCAGGCACAGGAATGGAAGTCCCGACCATGAGGCGACATTCAATTAAATCAGATTCGGCGCGTCGCGCACTTGCTGTGATTGGCGTGGTGGGATTGGTCGCAGTTGCTTTGTGCACCGACACCAAGGTGCTATCGAGGTTTCAAATCATGAATACTGCCAAAGCGGAAGACAGTTTGATCGGCGCATTCCACCCCCTAAAGCTGGCTGCTGAGGCGGCCTCAGGAAGCGGGTTTCACTCTTCGCTCGGCGACGAAGGCGCCATGCCTGAACTGGACGGCGCCATCGGATGGCTCAACTCCGCTCCCCTGAGCCGCAAGTCGCTTCGCGGAAAAGTTGTGTTGGTCGATTTCTGGACGTACACCTGCATCAACTCTCTGCGGCCCTTGCCCTACGTGAAGAGCTGGGCCGCAAAATATAAGGATACGGGCTTGGTAGTGATCGGTGTGCACACGCCGGAGTTTTCGTTCGAGCACGAACCGATGAACGTAGAAAATGCGACGCGCGAATTGAAGGTTATCTATCCAGTTGCAATCGACAGCAACTATAGGATATGGCAATCGTTTAACAACCAAGCTTGGCCTGCCCAGTATCTCGTCGACGCGAAAGGCCGAATTCGGTATCACCACTTCGGGGAGGGTGACTATGGCGATATCGAGTGCGTCATCCAGGAACTTCTGAAGGAAAACGGAGCAACGGGGCTCGCCCCTTGCACGACCAGCATACCCGGCGCTGGAATCGAGGCTGCTCCTGACTGGGCGGACGCGCGATCTCCCGAAACCTATATCGGACATCGTCAGGCCCAGAATTTCGCCTCGCCCGAAAGAGTGCATAAAGACTCAATCCAGATATTCAGCGCACCCGCGAAACTCTCGTTAAACCATTGGGGATTAAGCGGGTCGTGGGACGTCGAGCCCGAGAGCGCCGTACTCCAGGCAGTGCCTGGAAAGATCGTGTTCCTGTTCCACAGCCGCGACCTGAACTTGGTGCTGGCTCCTGCAAACGATGCCGAGCCAGTACGCTTTGTCGTGAGATTGGATGGCGCTGCTCCCGGCGAAAACTGCGGTGTTGACACTGCCCCGGACGGCTCCGGCGAAATTCGGGAGCCTCGGCTCTATCAGCTCATCCGGCAAAAAAGGTCCAATCGAAGACCGAACCTTCGAGATCGAATTCCTCGATCCTGGCGTTCACGCCCTTGACTTCACGTTTGGTTAGAGACTTCGGGGAGCGAAGTTATCGGCTACTCTGCTGGATCACGAAGGAAACAAAGAGATGACACTACCCAGGAGGCAGCCATGAACACCAACGAATTCCGTGGTAACGACGCGACCAGCAAAGCGAGTGCCGCGAGAGTCGATTTCAAGCTGGAGGTGGTCGTCATCCCCGTCGCGGATGCCGACCGCGCGAAGGAGTTCTATACCAGACTCGGGTGGCGGCCTGACGCCGACTTCCCCGCCGGTGACGATTTCCGGGTAATTCAGTTCACGCCGCCTGGCTCCGGGTGCTCGGTCATCTTCGGCAAAAACGTCACCGCGGCGGCCCCCGGCTCCGCTCAGGGCTTGTACCTGATCGTTTCCGACATTGAAGCCGCCCGCGAAGAACTGCTCGGCCGCGGCGTCAAGGTCAGTGGGGTGTTCCACGACGCCGGCGCCGTACACGTTGGCACGGACGAGCCCTACCTGTTTGGCCGGCTCCGGGTCAGCGGTCGGGATCCCGAGCATCACAGCTATCGCTCCTTCGCTTCGTTCAATGATCCGGACGGCAACGGCTGGCTGCTCCAGGAGATCACGACGCGGCTTCCCGGACGTGTCGCCGGAAACACGACGTACGCGTCGGCGGGCGACCTCTCGCAAGCGCTGGAGCGCGCCGCGGCCGCCCACGGCAAGCATGAGGAGCGCATCGGTAAGGCAGATCCGAACTGGCCCGACTGGTACGCCGAGTACATGGTGCGCGAGCAGGCTGGCGAAGAGCTGCCGCGATGAACGACTACGACGTGATCGCCGCCGGCCGCGACGCGCCCGGCGAACACTACATCGGAGCCCCTCCCCAAGGTGGCCCCGATCTTCCGTAAAGGAGTTGCCTCGTGTCACAGCATTTTGATGTAATCATCATCGGCACCGGCCAGGCAGGGCCGTCCTTGGCGGCGCGATTTTCGGCCGCGGGCATGGCCGTCGCCATTATTGAGCGCCACAAATTTGGCGGCACATGCGTAAATACGGGATGTTTCCCGACAAAGACGATGGTGGCCAGCGCGTATGCGGCCCATGTTGCCCGGCGGGGCGCCGAATTTGGGTTTGATGTCAAAGGCGATGTGCGCGTCGATTTCAAACGTGTTAAGGCACGCAGGGATGAAATTTCCGGACGGTCGAGCCGGGGAGTCGAGGAATGGTTGCGAGGACTTAAAAATTGTACGGTCATCCACGGCCATGCCCGCTTTCAGTCGTCCGGCACTGTCGTGGTTAACGATGAAGTTCTGCAAGCCGACAAGATCTATATCAATGTTGGCGGGCGGGCCTCTACTCCCGACATGCCGGGGATTCATGATGTCCCATTTCTCACCAACTCATCGATGATGGACATCGATTTCTTGCCCGAGCATTTCATCATCGTCGGCGGAAGTTATGTTGGGCTGGAGTTCGGTCAGATCTATCGCCGTTTCGGGAGTGAAGTCACCATTGTGGAAATGGGACCTCGCCTGATTGGACGGGAGGACGAAGACGTTTCCCAAGCGGTGCACGAAATCCTGGAGGCTGAGGGCATACACATCCGGCTGAATGCGAAATGTATCTCGCTGGCAAAACGCAATGACGGTGTCGCCGTCGGCCTCACCTGCGAAGAAGGTCCGCCGGAAGTTATCGGTACGCATGTTCTTCTGGCCGTGGGACGTACACCCAACACGAACGACCTGGGTCTGGACCGGGCTGGGGTTGCCACCGACCATCGCGGCTACATCACCGTTGACGACCAACTGCAAACCAACGTGCCCGGCATCTGGGCACTGGGTGACTGCAACGGCCGCGGCGCCTTTACGCATACCTCCTACAACGACTATGAGATCGTTGCGGACAATCTCTTTAACGCCGACCATCGCCGGGTTTCCGACCGGATCCAAGCCTACGCGCTATATATTGATCCGCCGCTAGGGCGATGCGGCATGACGGACGCCGCAGTACGAAAGTCCGGGCGCGCTGCACTCGCTACGAAATATCCGATGAGCCGGGTGAGCCGGGCCGTTGAGAAAGGTGAAACACAAGGCTTTATCAAAATCGCTGTTGATGCGGAAACAAAACAAATTCTGGGCGCTGCAATTCTTGGGACCGCAGGCGATGAAGTAGTTCACGTCTTGCTGGACGTCATGTATGCGAAGGCCCCGTACACGGTTGTACAGCGCGCCATGCACATCCATCCGACGGTGGCGGAATATCTCCCCACCGTCTTGTCCCAACTGGAACCTTTTGCCTAGGAGGCAGTCTCTCAAGCACTGCAACGGGCGCTTGAATTTGGCTGCCCAACTCGGGACTGTGGAGGCGGTCTGCGTATGTCTGTACCTCGGGTGGTGATTGTCGGCGGCGGGTTCGGCGGTTTATTCGCGACACGTGCGCTGGCTGGCGCAGCAGTGAACGTGGTCCTCATCGACAAGCGAAATTACCATCTATTCCGTCCCATGCTCTATCAGGTGGCAACGGGCCTGTTGTCTGCGGACCAGATTGCCGCCCCCTTGCGATCCATCGTGAGTCGGCAGCGCAATGTGGAGGTGCTGCAGGATGAAGTGACAGGCATAGACTCGGCCCAGCGGCTGATTCGACTGAAGCAACATCAACTGCCTTACGACTTCCTCATCCTGGCTACCGGTATTCAATACAATTACTTCGGACACGATGATTGGCGGCGCATTGCCCCGGGGCTCGAATCGCTGGACGAGGCGGACCTGATTCGCGGGAGAGTGTTAACAGCGTTTGAGCGGGCCGAAGAGATGGCAGCTCTCGACCCCGGCAAGAGCGAAGAAATTCAGCAATTGCTGACTTTTGTCCTGGTCGGCGCGGGAACGGTTGGCATCGAAATGGCGGGCACCCTGGCAGAAATGTCGCGCATAGCTTTGAGGCACGATTTTCGCCATATCGATCCGCGCTCGGCACGTATTCTGCTCTACGAAGCGGCACCGCGCGTACTTCCCACCTTTCCCGAAGTGTTATCGGTCAAAGCACAGCGGCATCTCGAAAGCCTGGGCGTCAAAGTGTACACGAACACGCCTGTCACCAGCGTGGATGCGGGCGGAATCGTCGCCGATGGAAAACGGGTTCCGGCGAGCACGGTATTGTGGGGCGCAGGCGTGCTGGCTTCGCCGGCAGCGCGCTGGCTAGGTGCGGCAATGGACCGATCGGGCAAGATTATCGTCAATGCCGATATGTCAGTGCCGGGCCATCCTGAGATTTTTGCGATAGGTGACACAGCGAATGTGGTAGCCGAATCCCGCAATTTGCTGGGTATTAAGTCGAAGGGGCCCGTGACCATGCCCGGCGTCGCGCAACCGGCCATTCAAGAGGGGCAGTACGTGGCTCGGCTGATCCGGCGGCGAACCGCTGGCAAGCCAGACCCGGCGCCGTTTTGGTATTGGGATAAGGGTGACCTCGCGATCGTAGGACGGACTTATGCGCTGGCCGATCTTCGCTTTTCGCGGTTCGCGGGATTTTGGGCTTGGGTCGTCTGGGCTGCTGTGCATATTTACTTTCTGATTGGATTTGCAAACCGGTTCTTCGTCCTAATGTCATGGGGAGTCGCATTTTTGACCAAGCGGCGGCAAGTGCGGGTTTTTCCAGGGCAAGAGAAAGCGGCAAGCGTACCGTAGTGCTTGTTGATGCGAAGACGGGGCCCAGTCTCAGAAATCAAAGGAGGATTTATGGCAGCTACAAAGGTCGCAAATGCCCCAATTCAGGCGGCGCAGGTTCCTGAGGGGGGAGCGGATTTCCAGATCGTCGAGCGCGAGATTCCCAAGCCGGATGCAGGACACGTGCGCATCAAGGTGCAGGCCTGTGGCGTCTGCCACAGTGACGTGTTCACGAAAGAAGGCCAGTGGCCCGGCATTCAGTACCCCCGCGTCCCAGGACACGAAGTCGCGGGCATCATCGACGAACTGGGCGACGGTGTTTCCGAGTGGGAGAAGGGGCAGCGCGCCGGTGTCCGCTGGCACGGCGGCCACGATGGAACCTGTCTTCAGTGCCGGCGCGGAGATTTTGGCAATTGCCGGAATCTGCAAATCCCGGGCATCAGCTATGACGGCGGATATGCGCAATACATGGTGGCTCCCGTCGAGGCACTGACGGCCATACCGGAAAGTCTGGGGGACGTGGAAGCGGCACCGCTGCTCTGCGCTGGAATCACCACCTTCAA